>JAMOMH010000162.1 GCA_027068675.1 Sedimenticola sp. | reverse complement strand
CTGCCTCGGTAACCAATCAGGAACTCCTCCAACCAGCGGATCGATTCAATATCAAGGTGGTTGGTTGGCTCATCAAGCAGCAGCAGATCAGGCTCTAAAACCAACGCTTGAGCGAGTAGAACACGACGCTTCAAACCACCCGAGAGGGCGCTAAACTCCATGTTAGGATCGAGTGACAAGCGAGAGATCACCTTCTCAACTTGCTGTTCACTCTGCCAGCCATCGGCGGCCTCTAGCTGATGTTGTATCCTCTCCAATTTAGAGAGCAGCTCTTCACTACAGTCTGTCTCTAATTGAACAATGATCTCATGGTATCGTGTGACCAGTTCACCCAGCTCACCGAGTCCCGCAGCAACCACATTGAAAACAGAGCCTTCAAGACCTGCTGGCACCTCTTGAGTTAACCGAGTAATACGACAACCATCCTGAAAGACAATCTCGCCATCATCCGCCTTTAAATCACCCGCAATCAGCCGCATCAGGGTTGATTTACCTTCACCGTTACGGCCGATCAGACAGATCCGTTCACCTCGGTCGATACTCATGTTGACGCCATCCAGCAGCAGCGGGCCGCCAAAGCCGAGTTGAATATTATTTAGATTGATTAGTGCCATATTGGGTTCATTAGGTTATTTGTCACTCTTCAGCCTATCCCTCTTTGTCCCAAGTTGAGGCAAAAGATAAGCAGACTAAAGAGTGACTGTTGTTTTGGATCACAAACCGTAGTGACTCTTCACGTAGTCATCAACGATCTGCTGAAATTCGGTAGCGATGCTTTCGCCTTTTAGGGTAACCACCCGTACACCATCAACATAAACGGGGGCAACGGGCTGCTCACCCGTACCTGGTAGACTGATACCGATATTGGCATGTTTACTCTCACCCGGGCCATTTACCACGCAGCCCATCACCGCCACACTCATCGCCTCAACACCGGGATGTTGATCACGCCACGCAGGCATTTGATGGCGCAGATAACTTTGGATATCTTGTGCCAACTGCTGAAAATAGTCACTGCTGGTGCGACCACAACCGGGGCAGGCGATCACCATCGGTGTGAAGGCCCGCAGCCCCATCGACTGTAGAATCTCTTGGGCGACCACCACCTCTTGAGTACGCGTCCCCCCAGGTTCTGGTGTCAATGAGATGCGAATGGTGTCACCAATGCCCTCTTGCAGCAGTACTGCCAACGCGGCGGTGGAGGCGACAATGCCTTTCGACCCCATACCCGCTTCGGTCAAACCGAGATGGAGTGCATAGTCACACCGGCTCGCTAACTTGCGGTAGACACCGATAAGATCTTGTACACCACTCATCTTGCAGGAGAGTATGATTCGTTCAGCGGCTAGCCCCAATGCTTCAGCACGCTTGGCATTGTCGATAGCAGAGACCACCAGGATCTCTTGAATCAACTGATCACTCGGCAACGGCTCGGCCTGCTGGGCATTATCATCCATCATCCGCTGAACCAATGCCTGATCCATGCTGCCCCAGTTTACGCCGATACGAACCGCCTTATCATGACGACAGGCGATCTCAATCATCGCTCCAAAAGGGTCATCTGCCGATCCCGCTTTACCCACATTGCCAGGATTAATACGATACTTTTCCAATGCTGTTGCACATGCCGGTACACTTTTTAGTAACTTGTGGCCATTGAAGTGAAAATCACCCACCAGCGGCACTGAACAGTTTTGTCGATCCAGCTCATCACGTATCTTCGGCACAGCTTCAGCCGCCTCGATAGTATTGACGGTGATACGCACCAGCTCTGAACCCGCCTCGGCCAGCTCAATGGTCTGTTTGACCGTCGCCCCGACATCAGCCGTATCGGTATTGGTCATCGACTGCACCACGATCGGTGCATCACCGCCCACAATAATATTGCCGACGCGAACCGCTTTGCTTTTATGGCGCTCTATCATTTGAACATGAACCTCAACAGGGGATATTTATGGTACACACTATGAGGCATCAACACTCAAACCACTCACTCACACCATTTTGCTGCGCAACCGTTAAACGGTCACCCAACTCTGGCAGACTTTTTAGTATGGTCTCTCTCACCCGCTCGGGGCTATTATTCTGTTGGCTCAAATGGGCAACAACAAGATGGCTCAATTTGCTGCTCTCAATTTGCAGCAGTAGCTCAGTAGCTTGGCAGTTACTCAGGTGCCCAAATGTACCGCTAACACGCGCCTGTAACCGTGGTGGATAGGGGCCATTGGCCAACATATCAAGGTCATGGTTGCACTCCAATAGCAGCACATCACAACGTGCCACCTCTTGCATGATATGGGGTGTCACCTGCCCTAGGTCGGTCAACAGGGTAAAACATCGGCCACCATGAACAAAGCTAAACTGACACGGCTCGCGTGCATCATGCGGCACCGGAAAGGGGGTCACCTCTAGCCCGCCAATGGTAAAATTACCAGCGTGGCAGTTGATTAAGTTCAACTCGGAAAGCTGGCCACACCGATCTGTTTTTAGTGTACCAGCCGTCATCCATACCGGAACCTGATACCGGCGGGCCACCGGCCCAACGCCACGAATATGATCACCATGTTCGTGCGTCACCAAAATAGCGGTGAGTGTGGCAGGATCCACCGCCAACTCAGCCAGTCGTTTCTCCAGCTCTTTTGCGGCAAAACCGCAATCGACCAGAACCCGTACATCGCCCGCTTCGATTAAGGTCGCGTTACCTTTACTACCACTGCCGAGTGAGGCGAACCTCATCTGATCTGTTCGTGGATCAGACCTAAAATACGGTTGGCGGTTGATGAATGGTCACGGCTGCCTTCATGAGTGAGGATCTGCAGTTGGGTTTTGCCCTCCTGCTCAACAAGCTTAACCTGATATTGATTGCCACTATCACTCTTCTCATCACTGCTGAAGAGGCTACTAAACCAACCCTCTTCGCTCTCTTTATCAGGGTCATCGTAACGGACAAAAAAGATCCTGTTGGTACGATCACGATCTTCAACAGCAAAACCAACCCGGTCAAGCGCCACACCAGTCAGACGCCAAGCGCGAGCGAATGGCTCATTGATCTGCAGTGCAACCGACTCTTCAGTTTTAATTAGTTGAGAGCGCATTTTGCGCACCTCTTCCTGCGCCAAATCATGTTTGGCCTGAGCTTCATCAACACCCATGAAGACCATTAGGCGACGTAACATCACCGCCTCCAATTCAGGGTCATTGGGTACGGATACCCAGAAGGTGGTCTCCCCTTTTAACTGCTCTTCCATCCCACGATGAGTGAGGTATAGATTGGTAATTCCATCCCGTTCACCCCTCTCAAGCCGGACACGAAACTGGTCGCGAGTACCTGATGAGTAGATACTTTTAAGTGCCTTACGCAACAGTTCTGTGATGCCTCCCATATCAATATCCGCCCGATCCTCTAACCAATCGGTCTTCATCGTGCCTAGTGTTGGGTCCTGTTCGACTAACAGTAGGCCGCTATCACGCCAGAATTCAACTACCTGATACCACACCTCATCCACAGAGCCTTCAATCTCCAACCAACGCTGGTTACCATCACGATGAACGGTGATTTTATCAATCTCAGGCAGAACACCCGTAATCACTCGGTTGCCCTCTTTGGTTTGGCGATCATCGCCAAAATCGGAGAAGGTGGCGCTGGAGTCAGGTGTCATATCGGGCACCTTCATCGAATCTTTTATTGAGCCGCTGGTAAGATTGGGCGGAATCTCCAGGTTCTCTTCAGCCTGTACCTGCTTTTTATAATCGGCTTTCTCTCCCGATACAGTTGAGCTACAGGCAGAGAGGAGAGATAGAAGGCCGATCAGAGCCGTCAGGCGAATCAAGTTTAACGTCATATTCATCTTCAAAGGGTTGTTTAGAGAATGCCAGCCTGTTCCATTGCGGCTTCAACAGGCGCTTGTAGCTCCTGCGACAACCAAGTCAATGGCAGACGGATACCCGTAGCTGCACGGCCCAAACGATGGACGGCCCATTTAACGGGGATCGGGTTGGCTTCAACAAAAAGTTTGTCATGTAATCCGGCAAGCGGCTGATCCAGTTGTTCTGCTTTGCTAGCATCTCCCGCAAGTGCGGCGGCACACATCCGGTGCATCTGCTTGGGAGCTACGTTAGCGGTCACGGAGATCGTGCCATTGCCGCCCATCAGCAGGAATTGACGGGTGGTCGCATCATCACCACTGATCAGGAGAAAATCTTCACCACAGAGCTGGCGAATTTGTGTCACGCGATCAAGCTCACCGGTCGCCTCTTTAACGCCGATGATGTTGTCGATTTTTGCCAAGCGGGCAATCGTCTCAGGCACCATGTCACACGCTGTTCGACCTGGAACATTGTAGAGCAGTTGCGGAATATCAACCGCCTCTGCAACCGCTTTATGGTGCAGGTAGAGCCCTTCCTGAGTCGGTTTGTTGTAGTAGGGCGTTACCAACAGTGCTGCATCGGCTCCCACCTCTTTGGCGCAGCGGGTGAGCGCAATCGCTTCGGTGGTTGAGTTGGCACCGGTACCCGCAATAACCGGCAAGCGGCCTGCACTAAACTCAACAACACGTCTGATTACGAGACAGTGATCCTTCTCATCCAGCGTTGAGGCCTCACCCGTTGTACCCACGGCCACGATCGCATCGGTGCCTTGCTCAACATGGAAATCAACCAGCGCACGCAGGCTCTCCCAATCGGGCGCACCATCGTCATGCATAGGGGTGATCAGTGCCACCATACTGCCACGAAACATCTGAATTCCTCGCTCTACAGCGCGTTAAATATAATTGTTTATGGTATCGCGCCACTCATCTCACTGACAAGTACGGGATGCCTTCTCTTCCAAACCGGAGAGACCAAAACGGCGCTCCAGCTCCTTTAATACATCATCGGGTCCCAGGCCCTGCTGAGCCAGCAGTACCATCGTGTGAAACCAGAGATCGGCCACCTCGTAGACGATCTTATCCGGCACGCCATCTTTGGCCGCCATCACCGTCTCCGTCGCCTCTTCACCAATCTTTTTTAAGATGGAGTCCAACCCTTTGTCATAGAGTTTGGCGACATAGGAGCTATCGGGATCGGCACCTTTGCGTGACTCAAGCACAGCCGCTAACGCTTTCAGTACAGCATCGCTCATTAGCGGTAGATCTCTTTAGGGTCTTTTAACACCGGCTCAACCTCACGCCATTGATCACCCTGCAACGCTTTATAAAAACAGTTGTGGCGACCAGTATGACACGCAATGCCCCCCTTCTGTTCCACTTCAATCAGCAGCACATCAGAGTCACAATCGGTACGAATTGATTTGACCACCTGCTGATTGCCGGACTCTTCACCCTTGTGCCAGAGCTTCTGCCGTGAACGTGAGAAGTAGACCGCATGCCCCGTCTCTTTGGTCAGCATCAGTGACTCGCGGTTCATCCAGGCAACCATCAAAATCTTACCTGTGCCGCTCTCTTGGGCGATGGTGGGGACTAAACCCTTCTCATCAAACTTAATCTCATCCAGCCACGCTTGACTCATAAACGAACCTCAACACCTTGCTCGGCCATAAAGGCCTTGGCTTCGCCAACACTGTATTCAGCGAAGTGAAAAATAGAGGCGGCTAGCACCGCATCGGCACCGCCCTCTTTAACGCCATCGACCAGATGTTGTAGGTTGCCAACACCGCCTGAGGCGATCACAGGAACGGTTACCGCATCACTGATCGCACGGGTCAGTGGCAGATCAAAACCGATCTTGGTGCCATCACGATCCATACTGGTCAGCAGAATCTCACCCGCACCGTAGTCCACCATCTTTTTGGCCCACTCAACCGCATCCAGCCCCGTTGGCTTGCGACCGCCGTGGGTGAAGATCTCCCACTTAAGCGGCTCACCCTCGGCACTCACCTTTTTTGCATCGATCGCAATAACGATACATTGTGAACCAAAACGGGTGGTTGCCTGTTTAACAAATTCAGGGTTGAAGATGGCGGCCGTGTTGATTGCCACTTTATCGGCTCCGGCATTGAGCATGCGGCGTACATCCTCTTCCGTGCGGATTCCACCACCCACGGTAAGCGGGATAAAGACCTCACTCGCCACCTGTTCAACCACATGCACGATGGTCTCGCGATTGTCGGAGCTGGCGGTGATATCGAGAAAGGTGATCTCATCGGCTCCCTCATGGTTGTAGCGGCGAGCCACCTCAACAGGGTCGCCTGCATCACGGATATCGACAAACTGGACACCTTTGACCACGCGACCATTGTCTACATCAAGGCAGGGGATGATACGTTTAGCAAGCATTAACCGTTACTCAGCTTATCAGCCAGATTCTGGCCTTCGGCAAAATCGAGTGTTCCTTCATAGATGGCTCGGCCCGTGATGGCTGAGTTAATGCCGCTGGATTCCACCCCGCAGAGAGCACGAATATCATCGATATTGGTGATGCCACCGGAGGCAACCACAGGGATATTAATCGCTTCAGCCAGTGCTTGAGTCGCCTCAACATTGGGCCCCGTCAACATGCCATCGCGACCGATATCGGTATAGACAATCGCCTCTACGCCATCCTGTTCAAACTGTTTAGCCATATCAACCACATTATGTTCCGTAATCTCAGCCCAGCCGTTGATTGCCACCTTGCCATCTTTGGCATCTAAACCGACCATCACATGGCCAGGAAAGGCTTTGCAGGCACGCGCGACAAATTCGGGCTCTTTAACCGCCTGGGTACCGATGATCACATAGGTGACACCGACATCGAGGTAGGCTTGGATGGTCGCCTCATCACGAATACCACCACCCACTTGGATCGGCAGATCGGGATAGCGTTTGGCGATCGCCTGGATCACCTCACCATTGACCGGCTCACCCGCAAAGGCACCATTCAGATCGACCAGATGCAGGCGACGCGCACCCGCCTCAACCCAACGACCCGCCACATCGACCGGATCATCGGAAAAGATGGTCTCATCATCCATACGGCCTTGGCGTAGACGCACACAGCGACCATCTTTCAGATCAATTGCAGGAATTAATAACACAGTAGTTGCTCCAGGCTATAAAGCCTTAATGTTGTAACAGTTCAGGGGTTGGCTTGTGCGGGATGGTCACACCTTCCAGTTAACGAAATTTTTAAGTAGTTGCAGCCCATCGTCGGCACTTTTTTCAGGGTGGAACTGCACTGCAAACAGGTTCTCTTTAGCAATGGCACTGGCATAACGGATACCGTAATCCGTCGTTGCCGCTACTAAATGCTCATCGTCCGGTGAGATAAAATAGCTGTGTACAAAATAGAAGCGGCTATCTTGCTTGATGTCGGCCCAAAGTGGGTGATCGCTCTTCTGCTTAACACGGTTCCAACCCATCTGAGGAATCTTTAAACGTCTCTCATCCGGCCCAACCATGTCACGTTCAAAATGGCGCACCTGACCTGGGATAAGCCCCAGCAGATCCGTTCCCTCATTCTCTTCACTGAACGTCAATAACACCTGCAAACCCATACAGATACCCAAAAAAGGCCGACTAGCCGCCGCTTCAAGTACCGCCTTATTGAGATGGTGATCGGAAATTGCAGCCATACAGTCACGCGCAGCACCCTGACCCGGAAAAACCACTCGATCAGAGGAGAGAATCAGCTCAGGATTATCAGTGACCAGCACCTCATCACTGCTGCCTGCTACATGTTCCACCGCTTTGGAGACGGAGCGCAGATTGCCCATCCCATAGTCGATCACTGAGATTCGTTGTGCCATAGAGAACTCGAATTAATAGCCGCTTTAGAGCGAACCCTTGGTTGATGGCATCATGCCCTGCATACGCGGATCGGCCTCTAACGCCATCCGCAGTGCCCGGCCTAGTGCTTTAAAGATGGTCTCAGCCTGATGGTGTGCATTGATGCCGCGTAGATTATCAATATGCAGCGTGATACCCGCGTGGTTGACCAGCCCTTGGAAAAACTCCTGAAAGAGGTCAACCTCAAACTGGCCAATAGAGGCACGACTATAGTCGACTTGATAGACCAAACCAGGACGCCCAGAGAAATCAATCACCACGCGTGATAGCGCCTCATCCAGCGGTACATAGGCGTGACCATAACGGGTCATGCCCTTTTTATCGCCAACCGCTTTAGCCAACGCCATACCAAAGGTGATGCCGATATCTTCCACCGTGTGGTGATCATCAATGTGGCGATCACCATCCGCTTGAATATCGATATCGATCAGGCCATGCCGTGCCACCTGGTCAAGCATATGCTCCAGAAAAGGGATTCCGGTATTAAAATTGGCTCTGCCTGAACCATCGAGATTAAGGGTGACTTTAATCTTGGTCTCAAGCGTGTCGCGCTCAACTTCGGCCATGCGCTGCATAGGAGTCGCTCCAATATGAGTAATCGCCTATTTTAGCCAGATTTGATAAAAAATTCACGGCTTGATCAAGAAGTGCTACAAGTTTGTTGCTTCAGCTCTCCAACCAAAAGGTTACGGGGCCATTATTCAGCAACTGAACCTGCATATCGGCACCAAAAACACCTGACTCAACCGTAGGAAACGCCGCTTTAGCCTCTGCTAACAGATAACTAAACAGGCGCTCACCCTCATCAGGCGGTGCGGCGGTGGAGAAACCAGGGCGCATCCCCTTTTTCGTATCAGCCGCCAATGTAAATTGCGGAACCAGCAGTAGACCACCATCGATATCGCGCAGGCTACGATTCATTCGCCCCTCATCATCAGCAAAGATCCGATAACCCAACAATCGCTGTAGAAGACGATCGGCCTTAGCCTCATCATCCCCACGCTGTACACCTATCAACACCAACAGCCCGTCATTGATAGTGCCAACCGTTACACCCGCCACACTAACATGCGCTGAAGATACTCGCTGCAAGAGGCCAATCATCTCGATTTAATCCTAATTTTCTAATAATTGTGAAGCTGCTTTATTGGGTTCTTTCAACTTATGTCAGAAAATTCCGACACATTGTTCAGACAATTCGTACAGACATAGATCTCTAATGTGCCAATATTAATGCAGTCGCTGACGGAGACTCAAGGATTGAGACAAAAGGCGCAAGGAGAGCAGGATGCGTATGGATGATGCAGGGATGCACCCCCAAGGATCGGGAAATAGTCGTTAAAAGCCCGATGGCAAGGATGGCCATCGGGTATTATTTCAAGAATCACCGGCTAAAACGCTGAACATAGCGGTAGCCCAAATACCCCTCTTTTGTTGATAGCTCCATAGTCGCATGGCTATACGCCACATTCCAAACCCTCTCAGGAACAACCAACTGCTCCTCTTCATCATTGTACAAAATGAAGATTAAAAGAGGTGCCTCCTCCCGCATCAAATAGGAGGAGAAGCCAACACCAGCCTGCTCTTTTCGTAAAACATCAACCGTCATCGAAGACTCCGTAGAACCTGCAGATTTCCGGTTAAGCTGTGAGGCTGCCGTTGCGTTAATCATGGCAAATGAGATCATAAACATCTTCAACATAACGATGCTTTTTATATCAAAAACTTTTGATAACTTAATCCAAAACATCACACCAATCGGCGCACCAACCAGCAGTGAGAGACGAAACAGATTGACGCCACCCAAAGTGTTGTCGATATGGGTCGCTTCAGAGGCGATCAACAGCAGTGCTGAACTGAGCAAATTAATGACAAGAACCACTAAAACCGCCTTGCGTAACTCCTCCCATTTAAAAAGATCGGAAAACCAGTGCTCCTTGGCTAGACAGTATGCAGCCAATAGCGGGAGCAGAATAAGCAGCGATAGAAGTGGAATCAGCGCATAAATAGTGCCGTTCTCCTTGGCTGCCCAAAGAGAGAGAGAAACCAATAAAACAGAGAGTATCGCAATGAGGATGTAGGCTTTTTTCGGCAGTTTAATCATGGGCCAAGCAAGTCGCTGGCAATTGAGCGACAAAGTAAAAAGGTTAGCTTAGCATCCGTGGTTCATGCTAACAAAGCCCAACCGCATTAGAGTAGTGCAATTTGTACAGTAGAGAGCAGAGTCCACTGAATAAATATCAGCCTTTGCAACCACTCTCTGGCTGATAGCAAAAACAAGCAACCCCATTGATTTAAACCGAAAGCCCTTCTGGTGAAGAGCATAAATATAAGAGACCTCTTATTTTTATAGCATTAAGCTTGCAGGTAAGATCAGCATAAGTCTTAATTGTACAGCCCACTAGGCACCAAATTTACTCGCTCACAAACTATTATATTAGTCAAAGCCCTGCCTCTTTAAAATTCCCACATGGAAATTAAAAGAGGTATAGCGTTGAAAGCTGCTCAATAAAGCAGTTACCATCGAACCATTGACTTGCATGCATGGACTATTTAGCAATGATGATACAAAAACAGCTAAAAAACCGCACTTGGCTTGTTGTAGCCACAATTTTTACCCTGCTATTCTGTAATTCAGTTTTCTCTGATGTCACTATTGTCAGTGTGGTTCAAGACCAGGAAAACCCTATTGCAGCAGGGAGCAATATAAGTTACACAATCACAGTACACAACCCCGCTACTGAACTTGCAGCCGAGCCGAACATTGGGGTCTTCAATACCCTAAGCGAGAATATTACTGGTGCGTTTATAAATACTTCTAGCAACTGCACACCTGATGGCCTCTATTATTGTGACGAACTACTTCCAGGTAACACTGCCGTATATCGTTTTGAATGGGCTTCTCCACCAGCGGTAGCAGATTACTCTCTTACTTTTCAGGTCGGTTGTTTTATAGGTATAGGAACTACTACTCCATGCACAGGTGGAAGCGCCAGCCTAACAACATCTGTTAAGACCTTTACCTTTTCAAATTTCAAAGATCTAAGTAGTAATGAACAAGCATTAGCAAATGCTTTTGATGCGGCATGCACAGATCTTGATGCAATGGATCAACAACCAACGACTAAACAGCAAGAGCTACTAGCCACATGTAACTTAATTAACACAGGAACGAGTGAAGAAAAAATCAAAGCCATACAGGAGCTACTCCCTAAACAAGCACCCGCCCAAGGTGGTGCTGCCATCGAAGCCTCTACCAAACAATCTAATAATGTTACTGCCCGTATGAGCAACCTACGCAGTGGCATTAAAGGTGTGAGCACATTAGGGCTGACACTACACTATCAAGGCTTAATACTGCCGGGAACCATCTTTAACCCACTCACCGCTCTCAATGCCACTAATGAGCAAGGCACAAGCACACCGCTCTACAGCCGACTCGGTTTCTTCATCAATGGCGATATCAGCTTAGGTGATAAAGACGCCTCCAGTGATGAGTTAGCCTTCGATTTCACCACTAAAGGCTTAACCGCAGGTGCAGACTACCGTTTAGATGACCAACTGATTATTGGTGGTGCGATTGGTTATGTGAGAAACGATACTAATTTTAAAGACTCTCGTGGCTCAATGAGTATCGATGGCCACACCCTTTCACTCTATTCAACCTACTACCATAGTGAAGCGCTCTATTTAGACGCCATTGCCAGCGTGGGGTGGAACAGCTTCAATAACAGTAGAAAAATGAGCTTTGAAAGTTTTAGCGGCAAAGCCTCAGGTGATACCGGTGGCATTAAATATTCATTAAGTGTTGGCGGTGGGTATGACTACTATAAAAACGAGCTAAGCTTTGGCCCTTATGGCCGAATCAACTACGTCAACACTGATATTGATGGCTACTCCGAATCAAGTGCTGTTGGCCTTGCATTGAGTTTTGATGATCAAAATGTGACCTCACTGAGTACCCAAATAGGTGGCCAACTCAGCTATGCACTCAGCACCTCACATGGTGTATTTCTACCGCACCTAAGCTTTGAATGGACACACGAGTTCAGAAACAATAGCCGTAACATTAGCGCCTCATTTGTTAATGACCCAACAGGTACTAAATTTGAGTTGAGCAGTGATGATCCCGATCGAGATTATTTCAACCTTACTACAGGTGTCACTGCCACATTGGGCAATGGGAAGTCAGCCTACATTCAGTACGAAACCCTGCTTGGTAAAGATGATTTAACACAACATACCCTCTCAGCTGGCGGCCGATTTGAGTTCTGATGAACCACTGACATGAATAAAGAAGCAGAGGAGGAGCTAACACGTATTCAACCATCCATCATACCAATGGATAGTGATAATGCCACTCGCATCCAGCCTGCTAAGCAAGCACGGAAAACGCCAGCTCAACACGATAGCTATGAGGCTATGGATGCACCCACCCGGCTTGCCGTTGCCTCAGCAAACCGCACTAAAAAACTTACGACACTTCAACCTGGCACACTTATTAAAGATCGATTCCAACTGGTTAAAGAGTTGGGCCGCGGTGGCATGGGGGTAGTCTATACCGCGCGAGATCTAGTTCAAGAGACCGTTGGTGAAGAGAACTCTCTTGTCGCCATCAAACTTTTATCGGATGATTTTAAAGAGCATCCTGATGCATTAAGAATGCTACAGCAGGAGACCAAAAAAGCGCGGGGACTCTCTCATCAAAATATCATTACCGTTTACGATTTTGACCGCACGGGTGATGCGGTCTATATGACCATGGAGCTGATGAGCGGCCGCCCACTCGATCTCTATCTCGATGAAAAACGCTATTCAACTACACCCTTAGCTGAGGTGATGCCCATCATCACCGGCATCGCAGCTGGCTTGAAGTACGCACATGAACACAACATTGTTCACTCAGATCTAAAACCGGCTAATATTTTTCTCACTGATGATGGGCCAAAAATCCTAGATTTTGGCATTGCCAGAGCCATTATGCAGTCTGATGTAGAGGCGATAAATTACAAAAAGAGAGAGATCACCTCCACTTCAAGCCAACAGGTCAGCCAAACAACTGAAGGAGATGAGCTTTTTGCATTAACACCCTCCTACGCCAGCCTTGAGATGTTCATGGGCGAGGCGCCAAACCCTTCTGATGATATCTATGCATTTGCCTGCATCTGTTATCAGCTCTTAGTGGGGAAACACCCCTATCAAAGAAGATCAGCAAATGATGCCTATGAGGCAGGCATGGTTCCTGAGCGTATTAAGTGGCTCAAAGATACTCAATGGAAGGCACTTTTAAGAGGGCTATCTCTAACACGAGAATCTCGTGCAGCTAATGTGGATGAGTTTCTTGATGGGTTACTGCCAAAAAAGAGAGAACCCTGGAAGCTAATATCACTCGCTTTCGCTTTTGCTGCAATTGTAAGCACCGGATACTTCATCACCCGTCCACCAGAAATTGTTGAACCCAGCCTATTTGATAACCCACCGCCCACTACCGAGATCAGCTCACAACTTCAAAAACAACTTGATGATATTCTTGAAGTAGCCGAGGTGCACATGATGGTTGGAAGACTGCTCAGCCCACCTGGCAGCAATGCACTCACTGAATATCAAAAAGTACTTACGCTACACCCCTATAATCGCCAAGCCATCGCGGGCTTAGAGGCACTACTCAATCAGCTTGCAGAGCTGGCCACTCAAGCAATAGCTGAGGGCAATTTCGAACAAGCAAAGAAGTTTGTTGTAGAGGGTCTTGGCATTCATTCTGGCCACACAGCTTTGCAAGCGCTAGAGCAGCAACTCAATCAACTTGCTCAGGAATAATTATGCTACCTAAATCAAGCCAATCTAATTCCTATTCCCTTACTCATAAAGTGTGGATCGGTATAGCAATCATCTCTAGCAGCTGGCTGAGTGGCTGTGTCACAACAGCAGACAAGAGTATTTCACTCACTGAACCACAAGGTAGAGGGTCTGCCGATCAGCTACTTCCTGTTGATTGTCTACTGCCTGCACAAGTACGAAAATTGGGTGGCCAAATGGTCTATCTAGCCGCCCGAAAAGCGATAAAATCAACTGCCCGGGAGTGTGAAATACGCGGTGGTGAATATGTCACTTTTGATCGAGCTGACTATCGTACCTCTCTCAATGTCTGGTTAGAAAAAGCCAAACAAGGTGACCCCGAAGCGCAATCTTATGTGGGAGAGATATATGAAAAGGGGTTAGGCCTGCCAAGCAACTATAAAGCCGCCTTTGTCTGGTACTCAAAAGCGGCCAATCAAGGCTACTCACGCGCCCAGATAAATTTAGGCTATCTCTATGAGAAAGGGTTAGGTGTTGAGCAAAACAGCTTAACGGCTCTTAACTGGTATCGAAAAGCCTCAGGTGTTGACGATGAAATTGATTACACCGCTGCTATTGAGGTTAAAGCGGCCTCTTTGGCTCAGGAACAGAATGAACTACTCCGCCATGAAATTAAGCGCCGCACCAATGATGTAGAAAAGCTCAAAGTATCCCTCTCGATTGCCCAGCAGCAAGCGACTAAAGATAGCCATGCATTGCTGGCATCTAAGCAGCAGCTCAAGCAGCTAAAACAGAAACTAGATAACACACCAAAAAGCACCAAATTTAATGAACTCAACCGAGCCTACAGTACTCAGGTAGAAAAGATAGCACGCCTAGAGGGGAGCCTTGAAACACTAAAAAACAAGGTAGTGATAACCAAACAAACACTTAATAGACAATCAATACAGCTCAATGAGCAAAGTACACTATTAGCATCAGTAGATATCCCAGGCCCATCAATAGAAGTGTTTGATCCTTCCATCGTCATTACTCGAAATGGCACAACAAAAGTCAGAGTACGATCGGGCAGCAAGGTACGTATAATCAGTGGCCGAATAGAGACCCCTGCGGGACTAAAAAGCGCCACATTAAATGGCCAACCTATTGCCCTTGATAGCAGTGGACTATTTAATGCAGCCGTGACCATTGACACAAGTGAAAAAGAGGTATTCATACAGGTCATTGACCAATCAGGGCAAAATGCTGACTTCTCATTCATAATGATCACAGAGAAGAGCATCGCAAAGAGAGGAGCTAATATCTCCCTCCCTGGTCGTATTGCAGGCTCAGTCGATTTTGGCCGCTATTATGCGGTTGTCATCGGCAACAATGAGTACCAAAATTACCCCACTCTCCAAACTGCAACCAATGATGCTGAAGATGTAGCTACCATCCTTAAAGAAAAATTTGGTTTTGAGACACAATTTATTCGCAATGCAGACCGCTACACAATCCTCTCGGCACTCAATGAAGTTAAAGGGAAATTAACCGACAAGGACAACCTATTGATCTATTACGCGGGGCATGGTGAACGCGATATTTCAACACTCCAAGGTTATTGGCTGCCCGTTGATGCCGAGCAAGAGAACACCGCTAATTGGATATCTAACGCTGCCATCTCTGGTCTACTCAACACCATGCCTGCCAAACATATTCTTGTCGTCGCTGACTCCTGCTACTCAGGCTCAATGACACGCAGCTCAATTGCAAAATTAGATATTCAATTAAATGATAAAGACCAAGAAAAATGGCTAAAAGTGATGGCTAAAACAGCCTCAAGAACAGTATTAACATCAGGAGGGATTGCCCCAGTTCTTGATAGCGGAGGTGGTTCAAACTCTGTTTTTGCTCGCGCCTTCCTTGATCAACTGGAGCAAGCAAACGGATTAATTGATGCCTATAAAATCTATCTAAATATATCTCCACAGGTACAAAAAAATGCTGCAAACATTGGTTTTGAGCAGTCCCCCACCTACGCCCCTATAAAATTCACCGGCCACAGTGGTGGTGAATTTATCTTCGTCAAGAGCAGTTAAAATAGTATTAAATCGCATAGCTTCCCTGCAGGGAAGCTATGCGAAAAAACCATCAATTATTAATCAATAAAATAGCCTCACCAAAAATACATTCCTTCAATAACCATCTATTCAAAAATAGGTTTAAGCTACTAATTCATTATAAATATCACTTAAGTGATGCAGTACAAATTGGGTTTGGCTAAGATAGCAAATAGATGTAATCTATCCCAACAGATGGAAGACGATGCTCAATATAAATCTGGAGTTTATATGCCCTTAACCCTCAGTATCATTGATGCTGGTGATATGTCAGTTGCCTCACAGGTAAAACCAAAGGTTTTCACAGGCTGTGGCGGGACGATTGGCCGCAGTCAAAGTGATGATTGGGAGTTACCTGACCCGCAGCGTTATGTCTCCAGTCGCCATGCTATTATCGAATATGAGCAAGGTGAATACTACCTTCTCGATACCAGCACGAATGGCGTCTTTTTGAACAATGAGGAATCAGCCATAGGTCGAGACCAAAGGGTAAAATTAGGCAATAGTGATCGCATCTATATTGGAGAGTATGTGATTTCAGCCGCAATTACCGCAGATATCACCCAGCCTAATACAGACTTTGATCAATCCGATATAGTTTCAAACATGGGTCAAATACCCAATGATATTGATCCATTAGAGCTTCTGGGTGGTTATGATGAACCCTCCTACGAGACACCTACACAGCCCGTATCAATCAACACTTTCAGCGCAAACACCATAAATCCTACACCAGGATTAGATGAACATTTTACGCCTCCGGCACCTCAAGTTGAACGACAAATACCCGATGACTGGGACTTAACCCAAGCACCTAAAACGCCCCAGTTAAGCAAAGTGACAGCAGCACCTCAAGACTTATCCTCCTCCCCTAAAATTGCACCTATCAGCAGCCAAGGCCAAGAACAGCAGATACCTACCAACTGGAGTCTAACCACACCACCAACACCAGCTGCAACACCAAAGCCGGCACCAATAGAAGCAATCATTCCGCAAATTCAAACAGAACCATCGTTAGCCCAAGAAGAACAACCAATAGCGATTGAGCGTCCACGCCCAGGCGGTTATACAGCGCCTAAAAGAAAGTCTATTCCTCAGACTGAAAAGAGAGTCACCAATAAAACCCCAGCCTCAAGCGAAGAGTATCAAAAAGTTTTAGAAGCGCTTGGTATTGACCCAAAAACAATTCCAGAAGAGTTGGCAAGCATACTACCTGAAATTATCGGTTTAATGGTGAGGCAAAGTGTTACCGGATTAATCGAAGTTTTAATGGCACGCTCCAACATGAAGAGTGCTTTTCGTGTTGACCAGACAATGATTCAACCGGTTGAAAATAACCCATTAAAGTTTTCAGTCGGCGTAGATGAGGCGATTGAGAACATGCTATTCAGAAATGGCCGTGGCTACCTTCCAGCATTAGATGCTATCCAAGAGGGCTTTAATGATATTAAAGCACACCAAATGGCAACAATGGCGGGGATGCAGGGTGCTTTGCAGGATGTTATGCGTCGCTTTGACCCTGAAACATTAGAGCAACGCTTCACTGTTGGTCCAAAAGGTAATCTTCTGCTTTCAGCCTATAACAAAACAAAATATTGGGATCGGTACAAAGAGCTCTACAAGGATATCGCTAAGGAAGCAACAGATAACTTCCAAAACGTTTTGGGTGAAGGTTTTATGCGAGCATATGAAGAGCAAATGCGCCGAATGGAGAGAACCAACCATGATTCAAACTATCAAGACAAATGAGAATTAACCTATGACTTTTAGATGGCATCTCTTTATAGCCTTAAGCACATTGATAATGATTTCAGGTTGTTCAAGCACCCCTGAACCTCGTCTATTCGATGGTAACTTTACTGCCAATGACGATATCAACCCAGATCATGAGGGACGACCCTCGCCTATTATCGTTAAAACATATCATCTCAAAGGAATTACCACATTCAATGAGGCAGACTTTTTCTCACTCTATGACGAGGGGAAAAAATATCTGGGCGAGGACTTCATCGCTATTGAGGAGCATGTTTTACAACCAGGAGAAGATACTGACTACATCCTAAGTATCTCACCAGATGCGACCTATCTTGCTGTAGTTGCAGCCTACCGAGATCTAGAAAACGCTCAATGGCGTGCCACATTAGAAATACCTGAAGAGGGTTTTTTTGATTTTATGAAAAGCAGGGTTTTACAAATAAAAGCGACCGATTTAGAGATATCAATCGACTTTATTAAGAAATAAACCATAACCACTAGGATTCAGAGGCTCCCTAGTACTTTTCTCAAAAAAACCAACATATAAGCAACAATTAATTTGGATGGATTCAACCCCATCTGCATGGAGTAGGTGCATGTCGTGGAACAGTAAAGTGATTTGGTCTGAAGGGATGTTTATCCGAGCACAGCACTTCCAGCAACAATCTAGATATATTGAAACATTTATTGAAGGGCGTTGCTCCGCTTTTGGAACACATGGCTGGGGATTATCAATACTCAAAATAGACCAGAAACTACTCGCTCTTGGTAAATTTTCTATCCTAGAAGCACAAGGTGTTCTGCCAGATGGCACCCCATTTAATTTCCCAGAAGATGAGACTCTACCCACGCCAATAGAGATATCTGATGCCGTTCGGGATTGCACCATCTATCTTTCACTCCCTCTAAAACGCCAAGGTGTAGTAGAGGCTGACGTTGCAGGCAACCATGTTGGGCTTGCCAGAAATCGACTCACAATAGACAACACAATAGATGCCACCATCCCCGACAACGGCTCTTCAGAGATTCAGGTAGGCCAGCTGGCTTTAAGCTATCTATTAGATGGCGAGTCAACAAGCGACCATGCAACGTTAGCAATTGCAAAAATAGTTGAGAGCAAATCTGACGGTAGTATTGTGCTTGATAGTGATTTTATCCCTCCAGTTTTACGTTGTGAAGCTACACCTGTATTAACCGGCTATTTAAATGAGTTATCAGGGCTTTTACGGCACAGAGTTGAGGCATTAGCCGGCAGAGTGACATTATCTGGGCGTGGTGGGGCAGCTGAGATTGCGGACTATCTTTTCCTTCAGGTTGTAAACAGGTACACCCCGCTTTTTGCCCATTTTACTGAAATGCGCGCTCTTCACCCAGAAGCACTCTACAGAGAAATGATTGCATTAGCAGGAGAGTTAGCCACATTTACTTGCGATAGCCGCCAAGCAGCAACTTACCCCTCTTACAAACATCAAGATCTTGAGGCAACATTTACACCTGTAATGGATGATGTACGTAAGGCGTTATCAACAGTACTTGAACAGACCGCTATCTCAATCCCTTTGAATGAAAAGCGCTATGGTATTCACGTAGGAAGTGTTGCTGATAAATCACTTTTTGAGCACGCGAGTTTTGTACTTGCCATTAGTGCTGAGATGCCAAATGAAACGCTACGCAATGACTTTCCAAATCGAGTAAAGATTGGTTCTGTTGAGCAAATTAGTGAGCTTGTCAACGTACAGCTACAAGGAATTAAGATCAACCCTCTTCCTGTTGCACCTCGTCAAATCCCATTTCATGCAGGGTCAGTCTATTTTGAGTTAGAGAAAGGGGGCGAGTATTGGGATAAATTGAAACTCAGTGGTGCAATCGCACTGCACCTGAGCGGCGATTTCCCAGGAATATCAATGGATTTTTGGGCCATAAAAGGAGGCTAGAACAATGAGTTCTAACGGCCCATTTTCAAATTCACCCCATGAAGATAGAACGGTTGTTCGCCCTAACCCTGGGGGTAGAACTCGTCCAAACCAGCCACCCGTACAACAAAATTCACAAACATCACTGGGAAGCAGCCAAACCATCTCAAGTGCTACGGGTGCCTATGGGCTTAACCCTCTTGTTGGTGCAGCCAATGCTTTATTGCTAGCTGCAGGCCAACTACGTGATACCACAAGCCATCCCAACCCAGAGATGTTACGCAATCTTATTGCTCGTGAACTAACAACATTCGAGAACAGTGCACAAAAAAGTGGGGCAACACCTGAGATTATTTTTACAGCCCGCTATCTGCTCTGCACCTTTATGGATGAAATTGTACTGACAACCCCCTGGGGAAGTCAGAGCAACTGGAGTCAACAGACGCTCCTAAGCAAGTTCCACAATGAGGTGAGTGGCGGTGATAAATTTTTTCAGATCCTCGATAAGTTAATGCAAGCACCTGCTTGCAACCTTGTTTTGCTTGAGCTTGTCTATATCTGCTTAGCGCTCGGCTTTAAGGGTAAATATCGCATTCAAGCGGGTGGCGTTAATCAAGTTGAAGAGATCCAACACCAAGTAATGAGTGCACTGCTCCAGCAACGAGGCGATTCAGATCCTGAGCTGTCACCACACTGGCATGGCGTCGAAGACAAACGCAATCAACTTGCTCGCTTTGTCCCCTTATGGGTTGTCAGCGCTGTTACTGGCACACTATTACTGCTACTTTGGTTTGGTTTTAGTATGAGCCTAAGCACTCACTCTGAGCCTGTTATGGAAGAGTTGCAACTGCTTGGACGAAATGTCCCCTCTATGGTTGAAAGGGCGGCCATTGTTCCAAAAAAAACCTCCAATTTTTCTGTCACCCAAGCTTTATCAGCTGAGATATCAAAAAAGTTGGTTGATGTCACAGAAACTAATGAGAGTATTACCATCCGTCTACGAGGCATCGGCTTGTTTAAGCCAGCTCAAGCAAATTTGACTAATGAGCGTATTCCGCTCGTTAAAAAAATCGCTCAAATTCTTGAGCGTTTCTCTGGTCATATTTTGGTCGCTGGTCATACTGATAATGACCCCGTTGGTGGCAGCCTACGATTAAAATTCCCAAGCAATTGGGATCTATCACAAAAACGAGCAGAAACAGTCGCCAGCCTACTAAGTTCTAACATGAGTCACTCAGGGCGCATAATAGCCGAGGGTTTTGCAGATACACAACCTTTAGTAGCAAACAATAGCCCCACCAATAAGGCCCACAATCGCCGTGTAGAGATCACACTGATGCTAGTGAACAATGGAGGGGGAAACTAAAATGATAAAACGTTTTTTTAGACTCTTCACTCAACGCTGGATTGTTACTTTGTTCGGTGCCACAGCGCTCTCCCTCATCATTTGGTACGTTGGCCCATTAATCGCAATCGCTGGAACAGCCCCGCTTGAGAGTGAGCTTATTCGCTCAATTTTAATCGCTGTTATTTTTGTAATCTGGGGGGGGCGGTTAGCCTCCATCAGAATCAAATCAATATTAGCCAACAAACAACTACTAGCTGGAATTTCTCACTCTTTTTCTCAAAGCAATAAACCTAACCACACAGAAGATGAGGTCACTCAACTCAAAGAGTGTTTTGAAGAAGCAGTTAAAGTGCTTGGCCAAACAAAGGGAGGATTCTGGCAAAAAAGAACATCACTTTACGACCTACCCTGGTATGTCATCATTGGCCCACCTGGTTCAGGTAAAACAACAGCATTAATCAATTCAGGATTAGAGTTTCCACTCGCCGACAAATTTGGTGAGCAAGCTCTACAAGGCGTTGGTGGCACACGTAATTGCGATTGGTGGTTCAGTAACAATGCTGTCCTACTCGACACCGCAGGCCGATATGTTACACAAGATAGTCAAGCAGAAGTAGATAATGCAGCATGGATAGGCTTTCTTGATCTTCTAAAAAAATATCGTCGCCGCAGGCCCATCAATGGTGTCATGGTCACCATTAGCATCTCTGACCTAATGGTTCAGAGCGATGTTGAGCGCAAGCTGCACATTAATGCTATAAAACAGCGCATTCATGAACTCTACCAACATTTTGGCATGAATTTCCCCATCTATGTTCTCTTAACAAAGAGTGATCTTATTGCTGGTTTCTCAGAATTTTTTGATGATTTAAGACGAGAAGAGCGCACTCAAGTTTGGGGGATGACCTTTCCACTGGAGGAGCAAGTATCCGGTTTAGCTGTAGAGAGTTTTGGACGTGAATTTGATGGTCTCTTGCAGCGCATCAATGAACGTATGGTTAGGCGCTTAAGCGAAGAGCGTGACAGCAAACGCCGAACATTAATTTATGGTTTCCCACAACAGTTAGCTGCCATCAAAGATACGCTGGATCTATTTCTAAAAGATATTTTTCGCCCAAGCCGTTTTGACTCACCCGTCATGTTACGGGGTGTCTATTTCACCAGCGGCACACAAGAAGGTACACCAATTGATCGTATCATGGGCAGTTTGGCCCGTAGTTTTGGCCTAAATCAGCAAGCTGTCCCCTCTTTTGGCGGTCAAAATCGCGCCTATTTCATTACCGATCTACTCAAGAAAGTAGTCATACCCGAAGCTGAAATCACAGGAAAAAATCATCGTTTAGAGCGCCATCGTATTTGGTTACAGAATGGCTCTTATATCATTGCTGCAGGCTTAACATTGCTCTGCATTACAGCCTGGATAATCAGCTATAACAAAAACCAGAGTTACATTGAAGATGCCTCTAAACAGGTAACAGAAACTCAAGCAGGTATTGAGGCATTAACCCCCGCTCATCGTGAAAGCTCACTTGTTCTTCCACTTTTAAACACTATCCGTTCGATATCAACAGGGCTAGATAGCCGTGCAGACAACCCACCTTTTTCAATGGGGCTTGGGCTCTATCAAGGTAAAAGTATTGGTGCAAAGGCTCGTGCTACATACCAACGCCTTCTAAATAGTATTTTATTACCACGCATTATTTTGCGTCTTGAAGAGCAACTACAGATAGGCATCAACAACCCTGACTATCTTTTTGAAGGGCTAAAAACCTACCTCATGCTGAAAGAGCAGGCTCATTTTGACAGTGAATCAATTCAGGCATGGGTATCTCTTGATTGGGAGCAAAATAGGCCTAGAGATTTTACTGAAGTGCATCTTCAACAGATGAACAGCCATCTGAGTACACTATTCAACGCTGGCCCCCCTGTCTTACCAATGGAGCTTGATGAACAGTTAATCAGTGATACTCGCAAAACCCTGCAAAAAATCCCACTAGCTGAACGAGCCTATGCACGCCTTAAGCGAGCAAATTTAAATAGCAACATTCCACCATTCCTGGTCTCAGAGGTAGGGGGTGCTGATACAGCAACAGTCTTATCGCGCAAAAGTGGTCAACCGATTAATGAAGGCATCGATGGTTTCTTTACTCATAAAGGATTTCATGAACACTTTTTGCCACAGAGTGAAACGCTAACTACAGTAATGGCAACAGAGCGCTGGATCATAGGCAGTGATGAAAATATAGTTGATAACGAAGAGGCAAAAACTCAGCTCAGTCAAGAAGTTTTACAGCTCTACCAAAGAGAGTATATCGCTCGGTGGGAGGCATTTTTAGCCGATATTCAACTGACTCCCGTGACAAATATCAATCGTGAAGTTGATATTCTTAATGTCTTATCAGGTACCAATTCACCCCTTCGTAAGCTACTTGTAGCTATCTCAAACGAGACCATGTTGACCAAAAGCCTTTTGATAGGCTCAGATCTAATAAACACAACCACAGAAGGCGTAAATTCACTCAAAGAGAAGCTGACCAATGTGATTGGCATGAGTGATGAAAAAGAGGCTGCCGCCGAGAGAAGTAAAAAACCAGGTCAGTTGGTAGAGAACCACTTTGCGGCTCTCAATAAGCTTGTTAAAAATAGAGAGGATGGAACAGCTCCCATTGATGGACTGTTAAAAGATCTCAATGAGCTTTTTGTCTATCTTGATTCCATTGCAAGTGCCGACAATCGCGGCCAAAAGGCGATGGATGCTATCAAAGGCAGCGATGCATTAAGTAAAATCGTTAGTAAAATTCAGGTTAAAGCAAAACGACAACCGGCGTTTGTTGCTCGATTAATGGTATCAGCCGCAAGCAGCAGTAAAAACCTGACGATTGGTGGTGTTCGCGAACACCTCAATGAGCTGTGGAGTTCTAAGCCTCTCCCCTTTTGCCGCAGAGCAATCAACAAACGTTACCCCATAATCTCTCATGCATCACATGAAATCACCTTAGAAGATTTTGGTCAATTTTTTGGCCCTGGTGGCATCATGGATAGTTTTTATAATGAAAATCTTGCTAAATTTGTTGATACCTCAACCGTTCCATGGCGTTGGCGCGGGGAAGGAGGTATTAAACGAAGCACCTTAGAGCAGTTCAGGCGTGCAAGAGTGATACGCGAGACATTTTTCCAAGGCACGGGGAAACACCCGGAGGTTCGCTTCCAGCTTAAACCTATCAATATGGATAGGGAAATCACCCGTTTTTTACTCAATCTAGATGGTCAAAAAGTCACTTACAGTCATGGTCCAGTGAGACTTACCCCGTTGCAATGGCCAGGCCCTAACGGTGCAAATCAAGTTCAACTTCAATATCTGCCCTCACTTGAAGGCGCAACATCAAGTGTCAGAGAGTTAGGGCCTTGGGCATGGTTTAGGGTACTCGATAGTGCGAACATAAAATCAACAGCACAACCAGAGCGTTATCGAATTATTTTCGATATGGGTGGACGTAAGGCACGGTATGAACTGCATGCAAGTAGCACATACAACCCCTTTCGCCTTAAAGAGCTATCAAAGTTTCGTTGCCCCGGTAAACTTTAAGGGCTGAATTGGGATATTAACGTTGAGTAACCTATATACAGGGACTTTTTTCAAGACGGGTTATCACGGCAAGATCCCTAGCCGTGGTGATTTTGTCTACTATGGTCTGCCGCGTGAATTCATTGATCAATGGGATGCTTGGCTACAAAGTGCAATTACAAACAGCCGTAATAATCTTACAGACCAATGGTTAGATATCTATTTAACCAGCCCAATTTGGCGCTACTACCTCTCACCCGGTCTGTGTGGCAACCACGCCTGGACAGGCTTAATGATGCCGAGTGTTGATAAAGTTGGACGTTATTTCCCCATGACAATGGCTTGTGCTCTACCCACAGAGTTCAACCCCTTTGATCTCTTAACAAACCATAAGCACTGGTTTATGGAGACCGAAGAGATGATGCTTGGGCTGCTTGATGAACAGTACACCGATCTGAGTAAGTTTAAGAAAAAAGCAGAACAGCTCACTAAACACTTTGCCAATCATGAAGCCTCTACTCAAGCGAGATTGGGGCTAGGGCCACTTTGGCAATTGCCAATACCCAGCATTGATGAAGCAGCATCAACCTATTCTGAATTATCCCGGCAGATGCTCTCAGCTCGTTTTAGTACCTACAGCCTCTGGTGGAGTAATGGATCAGAACGAGTAACACCCAGCCTACTCGTCTCAGCTGGTCTACCACCTGCTGAAAGCTTTACTACATTGATGGATGGTCAATGGGAAAATAGCGTTTGGGAGGCATGGCCCACTCTTAAAATAGCACAAGACAAGCAGCTCAACACCAGCCAGCCAAGCCCTAAATCACCTATTGAGCAACCAGAACCCAACATCAAGACAACACCCTTAATGTGGCGTTCCAGCGCTATCAGCCATGTAGGACAGATTAGAAAAGTAAACGAAGATGCCTGCCTTAATCTTCCAGACTCTGGCCTATGGGCTGTCGCTGACGGGATGGGGGGACATGCGGCCGGTGATTTTGCCAGCAACATGACGATAGATGTACTGAGCAACCTTGAACCTGCCACAACTCTGAATGATTTTATTAGCAACGCCACGGATCATCTGAAATTTGTCAATGAACAACTTTTAAAACAAGCCGAAGAGCGATCTGTTTCCACCATCGGTTGCACCGTTGTTGTACTACTCATGTTCGGCCAGCGAGCCGCTTTTTTATGGGCAGGTGATAGCCGCATCTACCTCAGTCGTGATGGGGAGCTGCAGCAGTTAACAAAAGACCACAGCTATGAAACAGAGACTCCATTTGCCAATGAGGAGATGAGCGAGAGATACGCCAACATCGTAACGCGCGCGGTAGGTGCAACCGATGAGTTGGAGTTGGATATAGGCTACCTCGACCTAAAAGCAGGCGACCGCTTCCTACTCTGCAGCGATGGGTTGAATAAAGAGGTTACCGATACCGAAATTGCACAAATAATTCAAGGCGATGATGTGTTAGGTGTCACACAACAACTAATTAATCTTTCACTACAGAAAGGAGCCAGAGACAATGTGAGTGTTGCCATTGTCGAGGTTTTTTCTGAGTAAATGATCTATTCCTCAAGGAATCAGTATGGAATCTATCGATATTAATAAACTACTAGAAAAAATATCTGAAGAGATGCCTTGTGGTGAGTCTCTTGAGTATGACTCTGCACTGCAAGCACTGGAAAACAGTGCCACCGTTAAACCAGCGCAAGAATTTGGTGATACCGTTGTTCCAGCAGAAGAGCCCGACTGGAGTAAAGTTAAATCACAAGCGATAGAGCTGCTTTTACGAACAAAAGATCTACATATTGTTGCAACTTATCTTGCTCCTGCACTCATACACACCGAAGGGTTCCCAGGCTGTAGCCAAGCACTATCACTGATTCAAGGATACCTTGAGCAGTATTGGGAGAGCGTACACCCACAGCTAGATCCAGATGACGAACTTGACCCTATCGGCAGAACAAACGCCATCAGTGCACTCAGTGACGTGCCGACCGCTGTACACTCACTAAGACGTGCACCCTTAATACAAGCTCAAGGCATTGGCATCTTTAGCCTTCGTGACATCGACATAGCCTCTGGCAAAATCTCACAGAGAAAAGATGAAGAGGGCGAACCACCTACACAAGCACTGATTGATGGTGCACTCATGGCCTATGCGCTAGATGAGCTAACCGCAAATGCAACAGCCATCACAAACGCTATCGGCTCAATTAAACAGATTAGAAAGCAACTACTCGATTTTGTCGGTGTTGATAATACACCCCAATTAAAAGAATTATCAGCTGAACTCATACACGCCCAATCAATATTAGATAAAGAACTTTCACGCCGAGGAGTGCCTGAAGAGGCTCCAAAAATCAAATCTGACGAGGGTGAAATGCCAGCCACATCTACTAATAAAACCACAGCCAGCCTATCAGGCGAAATTAATAGCCGTGCAGACGTCAACAACATGCTCGATAAAATTTGTGATTACTACACATGTAATGAGCCATCAAGTCCGGTACCCTTACTACTAAAACGAGCCAAACGTCTTGTTTCAATGAATTTTATGGAGCTTGTTAAAGACCTCGCCTCAGATGGGGTTTCGCAGGCAGAGAAGATCATGGGTGCTGATGAAAAAAAATGAAATAACGTGGCTAATCAACGTGTTTAGATTTCGCCTCCAATCGAAGTATTTTCGCACAGAAAATAGGGAGTATATAGGGCATACGTGACCGATTAAGTATGAAAATAACGAAGAGTTGAGACAAAAGATGAATACGCTGAATAGTTACAAGATTATTTGTAACCGACTTAACAAAACTTACGACTTATACACATAAGACAACCTGACCAGGGAGAAACACCATGGCAAAACCAAGCAGTCAAAAATTTATTGCTCGTAATAGAGCACCTCGCGTACAAATTGAGTACGACGTTGAAGTATATGGTGCAGAGAAAAAGGTGCAGGTGCCATTTGTAATGGGAGTAATGGGCGATTTAACAGGCAAGCCAAAAGAGCCTCTCGAATCGATTGCTGATCGTAAAGCTGTTGAAATTGATGTTGATAATTTTGATGGCCGACTGAAAGCAATGAAGCCACGCGTCGCTTTTTCAGTACCCAACACCTTAACAGGTGAAGGGAATATGAATGTAGATATCTCTTTTGAGAGCATGGATGACTTTTCACCCGATGCTGTTGCTAATAAAGTCGACTCCCTCAAAAAGCTGCTGGATGCACGTACACAGCTCTCAAACCTTGTCACCTACATGGATGGCAAAACAGGGGCTGAAGAGCTCATTGCTCAAGCGATCAATGACCCCGCTCTCATGCAGTCATTAGTATCAGCAGCAAAATCATCAGATAAAGAAGAGGAGTCATAAAGATGGCTGAAGAAGAGCTAGCCGCATCCGAAGCGGCCACAGAAACATTAGAACCCAGTGCTTTTGGCGCCCTCTTACAGAAAGAGTTTAAGCCAAAATCAGATCGTGCAAAGGAGGCAGTAGAGACTGCCGTATCTACATTAGCCGACTTTGTGCTTAAAGATACAACACTGATATCTGATGAAGCGGTTAGTACTATCAGCGCCATTATTGCTGAAATTGACAAAAAGCTAACCGAGCAAGTCAATCTTATTATTCATAATAATGAGTTCCAGAAATTAGAGGGTTCATGGCGTGGACTTCACTATCTCGTAAACAACACTGAAACAGACGAGATGTTGAAAATTCGCGTAATGAATATCTCTAAAAAAGAGCTTGGCAAAACACTCAAGAAATTCAAAGGCACCGCATGGGACCAAAGCCCCATCTTCAAAAAAATGTATGAAGAGGAGTATGGGCAATTTGGTGGCGAACCATACGGCTGCATTGTTGGTGACTACCACTTTGACCATAGCCCACAAGATGTAGAACTATTGAGTGGCATGGCTCAAATCTCTGCTGCCGCACACGCACCTTTTATCACCGGTGCAGAACCTGCCCTAATGCAGATGGACTCCTGGCAGGAGTTAACCAACCCAAGAGATTTAACAAAAATCTTCTCAACACCCGACTATGCAGCCTGGCGCTCTCTCCGAGAGTCTGAAGATGCCCGTTATCTTGGCTTAGCAATGCCACGCTTCTTATCTCGCCTGCCTTATGGTGCTAAATCTGATCCTGTTGAGGGTTTCAACTTTGAAGAGGAGACAGAAAACACAGATTCTGGTAACTACACTTGGGCAAACTCAGCCTATGCTATGGCCGTAAATATTAACCGCTCATTTAAAGAGTATGGTTGGTGTTCACGTATTCGGGGTATTGAGTCAGGTGGTGCTGTTGAAGGACTGCCTGTTCATTCATTCCCTACCGATGATGGTGGTGTGGATATGAAGTGCCCAACAGAGATCGCAATCAGCGATCGACGTGAAGCTGAGCTGGCACAAAATGGTTTTATGCCACTCATCCACCGTAAAAACTCAGATATTGCAGCCTTCATTGGTGCTCAATCACTACAAAAACCAGCTGAGTATGATGATCCTGACGCAACAGCCAATGCCCAGCTCGCTGCTCGCTTACCTTATCTGTTTGCTACTTGCCGCTTTGCCCACTACCTGAAATGTATTGTCCGAGACAAAATCGGTTCATTCAAAGAGCGCGACGATATGCAGCGCTGGCTACAGAAATGGATCATGCAATATGTCGATGGCGATCCTCAAAATTCAAGTGAAACAACTAAAGCCAAAAAACCACTGGCCTCAGCAGAAGTTGCACTTGAAGAGATTGAAGGCAACCCAGGCTATTACGCTGCAAAGTTTTACCTAAGACCACACTATCAGCTAGAAGGTCTGACAGTGTCACTACGGCTTGTTTCTAAACTACCTTCAGCAAAAAGCTAATTCGTAATTTAACTATACCCACTATATTTTAAAAAGGATTAAACAATGGCTACTGATATATTTTTAGATCTTGGCGATGACATCAAAGGCGAATGTAAAGACAGCGTTTATGAGGGAGCAATCAACGTCAACGGCTGGGATTGGGGGATGAGCCAACCCGGTAGTTTCCATGAGGGCGGCGGCGGTGGCTGCGGAAAAGTTAGTGTTCAAAATATCACCATTAGCAAATATGTTGATACCGCCTCAACCAACCTAATGCTCTATTGCTGTACCGGAAAACATTTTGATGAGGGCAAACTTGTAGTCCGTAAAGCGGGTGGTGAACAAATAGAATATTTTATTATTACCCTGAAAAAAATTCTGGTCACCAATATATCAACAACTGCTGAAGATGGTGCTGACAGAATGACAGAGAGCGTTTCATTGAATTTTGCTGAATTTTCAGTAGATTATACCGAACAGATGAATGACGGCTCTGGTGGTGCCACCATGACATTTGGTTTCAATATTGAGGAAAATATCGAAGTGTAACTCAACGACTATGGACTAAAAGTCCATAGGTTGTTTTAAGAACGGCTGAAAGCCGTTATGTTACAGAATCAAAGTAATTGGTATGCATACCCTCCTAAATCAAAATATTTAGAGAGGGTATGCAACTGAACAATTTCTTAAATCAACCTTCACGACGCTGATGGATAAGTAAATGGATAATGCATTACAGAGTTTGCAAAGTGGCAATCTAAAAGAGGCATTAGCTCAGGTTAAAGAGCGTGTGCGTAATGACCCCGCAAATACTAAAGAACGCATTTTTCTATTCCAACTTTTTATTGTTCTAGGAGATTGGGAAAAAGCTCAAGTTCAGCTCAATGTTATCGGTGAGTTAGATGATGCAGCACTTCCCATGGTGCAAACCTATCGTGAAGCACTCAAATGTGAGCAGCTACGTAGCGAAATTTTTAGCGGTAAACAATCACCCCTTATTTTTGGTGATCCTGAGCAGTGGATTGCTGAAATCGTAGAGGCCACCAAGTTACTAGCGGGCAAACACTTCGACCAATCTAAACAACTTCGCGAATCTGCCTTTGAAGCAGCACCT
>JAMOMH010000161.1 GCA_027068675.1 Sedimenticola sp. | reverse complement strand
CTGTTGTGTGGCTCTCGCTTTAAACGGAGTGAGGCACCCACTCTAAGAAACAGCCAGATACCGCTGGCACGGTGGTATTGGAAGCCTGCCAGGGGTGACTCTTGCAACAAAACCTGCTCTCTTTTAAGGGCTGTTTTTTGTGGCAGGTGGCTATTTTTTACAGCTGTGATTAGGGTCTGGGCAAACATTTTGAACACCTCTCTTTTGCGGGTGCTCTATTTGTAACATAGGTAGGGGCTCAGATAGTGAGCCTCTACTCCTATTCTTTTGGTTGCCAGTGTCGTTGCATCTCTAGGAAGAGGAATGAGGCGGTCCAGGTGATGAGTACCAAGCCTGTTAAGGATTCAATGGCGGTTAAATATCGAATATCACCGATTGGGGTGATGTCGCCAAAGCCTAACGTGGTGTATGAGGTGAATGAGTAGTAGCTGTAATCCATTAAGCTGCCGTTGAAACTACCTTCTAAATGGCCCCACCCTTCACTGTTGTGCATAAAGTAGTAGGCGAATGCAAAGACCCACACTTCAATCATGTGGGCTACAAGCGCTACAAGCACGCCAATAACAATTCTGAAGCGGTGCATCACTCTAATTTTTGGCAGCACAGCTGTCAGGTGAAATAGAAATTCATAGTGAATCACAACAACCGTTATAACGACTAGGCAGTTGAGTAAAATAAGTGCTATCACAGATAAGGCTCGTTTAGGTGGACGCTACACATAGTGGCTGATGCTCTTTTGCAGCCGCTCTATCAGCTGTTGGCGCAGTGATTTGGGGGCCATTACTTCTACATCGGGGCCATGGCGTAGGATGTCCATTATCAGTTCTGATGGGTTGTGGTAGGGGATTTTTAGCTGGTAGCTGCCATCACTCAGCCACGCACTCTGCTGTTGTGGGTGCCACGCTTCTCGGGCAATTCTGGGGGCTGCATCACGGCTAAATTGCAGCACTGCAAGTTGATCGGCCTCACCGGAGAAGATGCCGTAGGCTGAGCTGTAGTGGCTCTCTAACGCATCTTCAGCAATCTCTTTTGAGCGCTGCGGTAACACTTTAACCATTGTGATGGCATCCAGTGCAAAGGTGCGTAAGGCGTTGCGTAGGTGGCACCAGGCATCGAGATACCAGTTATCTCGATAGTAGGTGAGACGCTGTGGCGAGATCTCGCGCTGGCTCTGCTGTTGCTGACTTTGGTAATGGATATGCAACCGTCTCTGTTGCGCTACGGCTCCGGCAATCGGTTGGAAATGGTCACCGATTGGACGAGCCGCCATGCTGAGAATGCGAATACGGCTACTCAAATCATCGGCACTGCTTTGCTGAATATCGAGCAGGCTATCAATTCGCTTTCGGAGGGGGGCGAGCTGTTTATCAAGTAACCCTGGCTGGATGTTGAGTAGCAGCTGCTGTACCGAGAGTAGGGCGTGTAGTTCACTGGCATTAAACCAGAGGCCAGGCAGTTCATAGTTCTGCTCATCATCCCGATCATAGTAGAAGCCTTTTAGTTTACGATCGTAGGCTATCGGTGCGCCGAGGTAGGCACGCATTGATTCAATGGTTCGTTTAACCGTCGCGCGGGAGCACTCCAGCTCGGCCTCTATCCGGCTGCGAGGAACCGGATAACGTGAGGAGGCGAGCAGTTTATGTAGATCATAGATACGGTCGAAATGGTTCATTTCGAGGGGATGGGTGTTGTGCGTTAAGCATCGCCGGAGCGCCACTCTTCATTGGGTGTGTCAACAGCCCAGAGGCGCTCAAGCTGGTAGAAATCACGCACTTTTGCCTGCATGACATGTAGCACTACGCCATTTAGGTCAAGTAGCGTCCACTCACCCTCTTGAGCGCCTTCCATGCCCAGAGGAGTTTCACCAGCCTCTTTGACGGCAATAGAGACCGACTCTGCGAGGGACTTAACGTGAATAGCGGAGGTGCCGGTGGCTACAATCATGTAGTCGGTGACGCTGGTTTTTCCACGTACATCGATAACGGCTACATCGATTCCTTTCATCTCTTCTAGGGTTTCTACGACTAAGTTTTTTAGTGCTTCGAGCTGCATGTTAATCCTAAGTAAAGTTCAATATTTTTAATGATAACGCATATTAGCTGGCTGGCTCAGTTTTACTGCTGCTTACACTGTTTTTATAGAGCCCCTCTTGTTTGATCAGCGCCTCTACTTTCAATGGCAAAAGGTAGGAGACTGATTCACCATTCGCGACTGATTGGCGAATACGGGTTGAGGAGATATCCAGCTGTGTCACTGTTTGGAAGTAGATCAGCCCACCAGGTTGTTGGTGTAATGGAGCGATCTCTGGCGAGTGGCGCTCTTTTAGCAGTGCCTGAAGCTGAGGGTCGTCACTGTAGATTTCGCCGGGCCGCGCCAGCACCATCAGATGAGCTTGTTTAAGGATATCCATTGGCCGATGCCAGCGGAGGAAGCCGTTAAAGGCGTCACTCCCCAGTAGCAAACAGAGCGGATGATCCCCCAGCTCATGCCGTATCGAGGTGAGGGTATCGACCGTATAGGAGCGACCGTCTCGGTTTAGCTCTCGTTTATCAACACTAAAACCAGGCTGCCCCTCTGTAGCGGCCTGTACCATGGCGAGGCGCTGGGCGGCTGTTGTTTGTGGCTGTTCACGATGCACGGCATTATTAAGCGGAACGAAGCGAATTTCGCTCAAGCCAAGGCGCTCTTTGATATCAAGCGCAATGCGCAGATGGCCGTAGTGGATGGGGTCGAAGGTGCCGCCGAAGATGCCTATCATTGTTTTTGGCTACGATTGAGGCGCTTTAAGTACGCACATGCCCATCACCCAAAACGATAAACTTTACAGAGGTCAGCCCCTCCAGCCCTACGGGGCCACGCGCATGGAATTTATCGGTAGAGATGCCAATCTCAGCCCCTAATCCATACTCAAACCCATCGGCAAATCGGGTTGAGGCGTTAACCATTACGGAGCTGGAGTCTACTTCTCGCAGGAATCGGCGTGATTGGGTGTAGTTTTCGGTGATGATGGTGTCGGTATGCTGTGAACTGTGTGTGTTGATATGTTCAATCGCCTCATTGAGGCCCGCAACCACTTTGATCGATAAGATAGGGGCGAGATACTCCGTATCCCAATCTTCATCTGTAGCGGCTACACAGCGCTCGCCAAGCAGTGTTTGTGTCTTAGCACAGCCGCGTAGCTCTACCCCCGTTTCCCACAGCGCATCGGCTAAGGGGGGTAACGCAATTTCAGCAACAGCCTCGGCCACCAGCAGAGTCTCCAGTGTATTGCAGGTACCGTAGCGTTGGGTCTTTGAGTTGATCGTTACATTGAAGGCTTTGGCGGGATCGGCATCACCATCAATATAGAGGTGGCAGATACCATCCAGATGTTTGATCACCGGCACACGGGCACCGGCACTGATGCGTTCAATCAACCCTTTGCCGCCGCGTGGAATGATCACATCAATCGACTCTGGCATCGTAATCATCGAATCGACGGCTGAGCGATCTGTGGTCTCTAACACCTGTACGGCATCGACAGGCAACCCTACTTTTTCAAGGCCGCGATGAATGGAGGCGGCAATCGCCTGATTGGAGTAGAAGGCTTCAGAACCACCGCGCAGTACGGTGGCATTGCCCGACTTTAGGCAGAGTGCGGCGGCATCAGCCGTCACATTGGGGCGTGATTCATAGATAATACCCACCACCCCAAGCGGCACGCGCATACGGCCTACCTGAATGCCTGTGGGCATGTACTTCATATCAAAAATTTCACCGATGGGATCAGAGAGCGTAGCGATCTGGCGTAGCCCTTCGATCATGCTATCGATGCGGGCTGTTGTTAGCTCTAGACGATCGAGCAGTGCGCTATCCAACCCTTTAGCAGCACCCGCCTCCATGTCTCGCGTGTTCTCGGCCATTAGAGCGCTTCGTCTATCATCAAGATCATCCGCAATGGCGTGGAGGGCATCATTTTTTACCCGTGTATTGGCCGCGGCAAGTTGGCGTGATGCAAGGCGTGCTTTTGCGCCAAGTGCTTTCATATAGGCGGCGACATCGGTGATCGGTTGCTGACTCATCTCTCAATCCCAAATAGATACATAATTTGAATAGCAGACATACCCCGCCTACTCAGTTAATTTGCGAGCGGTTTGGCACCCGCCATCTGTGAAGCGATACTAATAAGACTCAGCCACGGATCACCGCGCTCTTGTCCCTTGATCAACCTATCTGCCTGACCACACTGTTGCAATAGCCGTTGCCACCGTTTTAGAGGGAAGCGTTTCAGCCCCTTTTTTACCAGCGATTTACGCTTATCCCAGACCCGATGGTTGGCCATCACGCGCTCAAGCGGCTCGCCACTATCAATGGCAAAACGCATGCTGCTCAACATACGAATCTCCCGCGCCAAAGCCCAGAGTACCACTGGTGCGGCCAACCCTTCACCTCTTAACCCCTCTATCATGCGCATCACCCGCGTGAGATTACCTTGCAGGGCGGCATCAACCAATCCATAGACATCAAAGCGGGCGCTATCCGCCACGGCTGAGAGCATCTGTTCAATGGTAATGCTGCCAGGGCCATTCAATAGCAGTAGTTTCTCCACCTCTTGTGCGGCAGCCAGCAAATTGCCTTCAACCCGTTCGGCCAACATTGAGGCTACTTCTCGCTCTGGCTTAAGACCTCGGCTCTGCAATCGCTGGTCAATCCAGCGCGGAAGCTGTGCCGCCTCTACCGGCCAAACTTGTACCAGAACGCCTATTTTCTCAATCGCTTTGACCCATTTTGCGTTCTGCTGCGCCTTCTCCAATTTTGGACAGGTGATCAGCAGCAGGTCATCTTCTGATGGTCGCTCGGCGTAGGCGGCCAACGCCTTACTGCCATCGGTGCCAATTTTTGCACTAGAGAGGCGTAGATCAATCACACGTCGTTCAGAGAAGAGCGACATCTCCGCTGAGATAGCGGCCAGTTCATCCCAATTAAACCCCGTACCATGATCCATCACCAGACGATCACTGTAACCCTCTGCTTTGGCCACCTGGCGCACAGCATCGGCCGCTTCACCCAGTTGCAGTGGCTCATCGCCACTGATCAGGTAGATGGGGAGCAGCGAACGTGAAAGGCTGCCCTCAAGCTGATCAGAGCGCACTCTCATTTAAGCTGTACCTCAAGCTGGTGCAACAGGCGGTCTGACATCATTCTCACCATATCTTGTTTTAAAATATCAGCCTCACTCAATCGGCCCAGCTCATCTTCACCACTGCTGTAGTAGCTGCGATCCATCTCTAGCAGCTGACTCGTTATTAGTGTTTTACCACCATCCTGATCTACCCTAAATTTAACCCGATAACGCAGTTCATACTCAATCGCCTTGCCACGGCCATCAAGCGTTAATACGTTACTGCTAAAACCTGCCGACTCGATATAGAGTGTTGTTTGTTTAACTTTTGAACCATCTTTTACTCTATTCAGCTCAGCAATCTGGCTGCGGATAAGCGTAGCGAGCTGGCTGTAACCATCTACCTGTAAACCAGCCAGCAACGGGGAGATTGTCCGCTGCACTTTAAGATGAAAACCACACCCTTGTAGCAGCAGCAGCGCAATAAAAATAGAGAGCAAGGCCCAGGGCTGTCTCATAAATTGTTCACATCATCGGCTGAGTTGATAAAAAGCGATCATAACCCGTGCAGCAGGGTTTTGTCAGATTTAGCGCACTGTGGCACAATCGCCCCCCTATGATTATAAAGAGAGACAAACAACCCCTAAGAAAACAGGGTGAGGATGAGATTAGCTGCAAAAATTGCGGCCTCATCAACATGCTTACACTGCTTGAAAATAGTGCTGAAAGCATGCCCGGGCTGGCTAGTAAGATTTTAACTAAAAAGCGCCCCTACGCTGCTGGTGAGAGACTCTTTCAAGCAGAGCAACCCTTCACTGCCGTCTTCGCCATCAAAAGTGGTGCGGTGAAAAGCTACTGTACACTTGGCGGCCGACAGCAAATTATCGGTTTTCACCTACCTGGTGAGCTATTGGGATTAGATGCTCTTGGTGCCCACTACCGCTCCACAGCCGAAATGGTGGAGAGTGGCTCTGTCTGTGAACTCAGTTTTGAGAATCTCGCGCTCTTAAATCAGCACTATCCCGCTTTCCAAGAGCAGTTGATCAAACTCACCAGTCAACAAATTTTGGTTGAGCAGCGCCAATCACTACTCTCATCTCGCCGTTCAGCTGAGGAGCGGCTCGCCGCTTTTATTCTCGACTACTCAAACCGACTCATGGCCCGTGGTTTTGATGGTGATCAGTTCCGACTGGTGATGGTACGGCAGGATATTGCTGACTATCTTGGTCTTGCTGAGGCGACAGTAAGCCGCGCAATACAGCGTTTTAAACGCTGTGAGCTACTGAAGGTGAGCGGTAAAAATGTTAATATTTTAAGTAGAGAGGGGCTGAAAAAAGTGGCTATGGAGGGGCTGAGCTGAAGGGTCAGTTTTTATAGGCTCATTGACAGAGCGCACTCCTTTGCACCCTCTCCTCTGCCCCAACACCTCTATTTTGCGACCACACTGACCAACTTGTTTGGCACAACAATCACCTTACGAACGGTAAGCCCGTCAAGAAAGCGTTGCACATTCTCATCGGCTAGAGCAACGCCCTCTACCGCCGCTTTGTCGGCGTCTGTGGGCACTTGGATCTTGGCTCTCACTTTGCCATTGACCTGCACCACATACTGAATACGCTCCTGAACCAGGGCAGACTCATCTGCCTCAGGCCACTCAGCATTGAGCACATCATCACCAAAGCCAAGTTCATGCCAAAGTTGGTGGCTTATGTGTGGTGCAATGGGGGCCAACAGCCGCAAGATAAAACTCAACCCTTCACGGCGAAGTGCATGGTCACTATCGCTACGATCTAGCTTATAGAGCAGGTTGGTCATCTTCATACATGCTGAGACAACGGTATTAAACTGCTGTCGGTCATAATCAAAACGTGCCTGCTTAAGTAACGTGTGCAGCTCACGACGCGCTGCTTTCTGCTGCTCATTCAGCTCACCTATTGCACCACTGTTACGGATCGCTTCAGCGTGGTCACTCGCTTGCGCCCATACACGGCGTAGAAAACGATAGGCCCCCTCAACCCCTTCATCTGACCACTCAAGTGACTGCTCCGGTGGGGCGGTAAACATGGTGTAGAGGCGCACAGTATCGGCACCAAAACGCTCAACCATCGATTGAGGATCTACGCCGTTATTTTTTGATTTGGACATCTTCTCAATGCCACCAATCTCAACCGCTTTTTTGTCATCTTCCAAAATTGCCTGAGTGGGCCGCCCCTTCTCATCACGCTCAACCGTTACATCGGCGGGATTGAACCAACTCTTGGAGCCATCCTCTTCATTTCTGAAGTAGGTCTCGGCGATCACCATGCCTTGGGTAAGCAGCTGTTTGATCGGCTCATCAGAGTTGACCAGACCGGTATCTCGCATCAACTTGTGGTAAAAACGGGCATAGAGTAGATGCAGAATGGCATGTTCAATACCACCAATATAGTGGTCAACCGGCAGCCAGTAGTTGGCGCGTTCATCAAGCATCGACTGATCGTTGTCTGGGCCCGTGAAACGGGCGTAGTACCAGGATGACTCCATAAAGGTGTCGAAGGTGTCGGTCTCACGCTCCGCTTTACCACCGCACTCAGGGCAGGAGGTGGTGTACCACTCGGGCATCTTTTTGATCGGTGAGCCACCGGTGGCATCAAACTCAATATCCTCAGGTAGTACGACAGGCAGATCGGCCTCAGGAACAGGCACGGTGCCGCACTTGGCACAGTTGATCATTGGGATGGGTGAGCCCCAATAACGCTGACGGGAGATGCCCCAATCACGCAGGCGGTAGTGGGTCTGTTTCTCGCCCTTATTCGCTTTAACCAGATGCTCTGCAATGGTATCAAAGGCCGCTTCTGAGGTGAGTCCATCGAAGGGGCCTGAATCTTTTAGCAGACCTTTTTCAACATAGGCCGCTTTGGTAATACTGCAATCACTGCCATCAGCCGAGAGAATCACCTGTTTGATCGGCACGCCATACTTGGTGGCAAACTCCCAATCACGCTGGTCATGTGCTGGCACTGCCATCACCGCACCTGCGCCGTAACCCATCAGCACGAAGTTGGCTGCAAAAACAGGCACCGCTTCACCCGTAATGGGGTGGATGGCATTGATGCCAAGACGAATACCCTTTTTCTCCATCGTCTCCATATCTGCTTCAGAGGTGCTGCCTTGACGACACTCATCGACGAAGGCGGAGATTTCACGACTACTCTTAGCCGCTTCCAATGCGAGTGGGTGTTCTGCTGCAACGGCCAGATAGGTGACACCCATCAAGGTATCTGGGCGGGTGGTGTAGATGGTTAATTTGTCGGTTGCAGCGGCACCTTCAATACCAAAATCGATCTGTACACCATATGAACGACCAATCCAGTTGCGCTGCATGGTACGAACTTTTTCCGGCCAACCCTCCAGGTCGTCCAGGTCATCCAACAGCTCATCGGCATAATCGGTGATTTTAATGAACCACTGTGGAATTTCACGTCGCTCAACTAAGGCACCTGAGCGCCAACCACGCCCATCAATCACCTGTTCGTTGGCCAACACAGTTTGATCAACCGGATCCCAATTGACCACAGCGTTTTTCTTATAGACCAACCCTTTTTTATAGAGCTCAGTAAAGAACCACTGCTCCCATTTGTAGTAGTCAGGCTTGCAGGTGGCCAGCTCACGATCCCAGTCGTATGCAAAACCAAGGCGCTTTAGCTGCCCTTTCATGTAATCGATATTTGAATAAGTCCAAGCAGCGGGCGGCATTTTGTTTTTAATCGCCGCCCCTTCAGCGGGTAGACCAAAGGCATCCCAACCCATCGGTTGCAGCACATTTTTACCCAGCATGCGCTGGTAGCGGCTGATCACATCGCCAATGGTGTAGTTGCGTACATGTCCCATGTGCAGTTTGCCACTTGGGTAAGGGAACATCGCTAGGCAGTAGAACTTCTCCTTGCCGGGCGCCTCTACCGCCTTAAAACTCTGGTTCTGCTGCCAGTAACTCTGGGCATCCTGTTCGATCTGTGATGGATTGTAGCTCTCTTGCATGACTCAAATTCTGATTAGTTAAAGGCAATCGGCAAGGATAACCCAGCTGCCCTTGCGCTGCATCAATTGTCGTTTCACCTGCTATGATCCAAACTAAAGGTAGAGAACATAGAGAGGAGAAGA
>JAMOMH010000160.1 GCA_027068675.1 Sedimenticola sp. | reverse complement strand
AATATACAAGCTATCCGCAGCAGCCATTCCAGTGGCGCCTGCCAGCATCATGCCCAACACTAAATTCAGTTTTTTCATGGTTTAATTCTCCGTAATGAAAATAGGTGGATTGGCCTGCACCAACAGTACTTCATCCACTAAGTAAATCTTTCTCTCAAGTCAGATAATAGACTATCTTTTCCAATCGTGTAAATAAACTTTCTCTCAAGTCAAACAATAGACCATTTTTTCCAAAAAATGCACAGACTATCGGCCTCTATTTTCGATCCCAAATCGACCGCACGCCAAAATTTGATTATAGCCACAGCATCGAATGCGGTTGAATAATCCCACACTCTCTATATCTATACAATTAAAAATAGCCAATTTTCAAGAGGAGGTCAAGTTTTTGCGGAAAATGTCACAAAAAAGCAATTGCTGACTTATTTTTCTTTTAAAAACCGAACTTTAGCACTAACCAAGAATACATTTTTCGTATTGCTCAAGCACTTTTTCAGTGACGCCAACTGCCATCGCCTTTCCATTCTCAACCCAGACAACACGATCGCACAATGCTTCTATCTGCATTGCATTGTGAGAAACCAGTACAACCGTCTGATCTGAGTTGATTTTCTGTTGCAGTGCTCCAGAGGATTTTTTCTGGAATTCTACATCACCAACCCCGAGGATTTCATCAATCAACAAGACATCCGGCTGCAAATGAATAGCTATGGAAAACCCCAGGCGCGCATTCATGCCAGAAGAGTAGGTTCGCACTGGTTCATACGCGGCTTCCCCCAATTCGGAAAACTCGATGATTTCCGGCAGGCTTTGTTCTGCATCCTTGCGGTTAAACCCTAGCAAAAGTGCACTTAAGACAGCATTATCTACGCCGCTCAGATTAGGATCCAGCCCGAGATTCAGGGAAAGAAGCGAAACCGTTTGCACCTGCCAGGCAATTTTCCCTTTGTTTGGCTTGAGAATGCCAGCCAGGATCCTTAACAAGGTGCTTTTCCCTGCCCCGTTTCTGCCGATAATACCAAGGGTTTCCCCTTTGAGCAGGTCGAAGCTGACATCCGAAAGCACCACATGGGGCTCGCTGCGACGCAAGGAAAGCCGCTTGCGGTAGCTAATGCCAAGGTTCTGCACAGAGATCGCTGTAGCCTGCATGTTTCAGGTTTCCAGCACCAAGCGGGCATAGGTGGTTCTATGCTTCTGCAGAAACAAAATACACAACCCCAGGACAGCGATGGAAAAAAGAAGAATATTCGCCAGCGCAATCCAGTCAGGCCAATTCTGATACATCAACACTTCCCGGTAATTCCTGATCAGATTGGCCATGGGATTGAGAAAAAACATCCCTCTGTGCTCCGGCAGAATTATATCGTAGGAATAGAAGATGCCTGAGCCAAACATCATCAACATCAAGCCTGTTTGCACCAGATACCTCAGATCGGGGAGAAAAGGCTCAAGCATTGCAACCAGGAAAGATACTGCCAATACAAGAGTCAATTGCACCAGAATCAGGGGCACCAATGCCAGCCAGTGAATAGTTGGCGGAGTTCCATACAGGAACAGGAAAAGCAGCAGCAGCACGAACACCAGTAGTTGCTTCACCAGATCCTGGGTAACAATTTCGGCTGGAAACAGGGAGATGGGCACACGAGTCTGCATCATGATGCTGTATCCGCCGCGGATGGATGCAGTTGCGTTGCTGACACTTTTGTTAAACCACAACCAGGGAATCAGTCCACACAGAAGGAACACCACGAAATCCTCTGTACCGCCATTCATCAGTACCGCAAACACGAAATAGAAAGCGGCCATATGCAATATTGGCTCCACCACCCACCATCCATAGTTCAGATAGCTGGTACTGGCTTCTGATTTAAGTCGGCACTTGACCTTGAAAAACAACAGCTGCCAAAATTTGTTCATTCGAGAAAA
>JAMOMH010000159.1 GCA_027068675.1 Sedimenticola sp. | reverse complement strand
AGACACCCCGTAAACTCAGTTCAAGCCAGCATGATGATATCTTCTTTAGACAGATGTGGCAGGAGATTCGAGAACAGGGGTTTTGGCAGGGAGAGATCTGGAACTGCCGTAAGAGTGGTGAAATCTATCCACAATGGCAACATATCAGTGTGGTGGAGGATGCTCAGCGACAACCGATCAACTATATCACGACGTTTTCAGATATCAGTGCAATCAAACATTCACAAGAGAAATTGGAGCATCTGGCGCACCATGATCCGCTCACGGGGTTACCTAATCGTACTTTGCTGGATATCTATCTCAGGCAAGGCATTGAACGAGCAAGGCGCCAGCACACGGTATTGGCCGTACTCTTCCTTGATCTTGATCGATTCAAAAATGTGAATGACTCTCTGGGTCATTCAGCTGGTGATGAGTTGCTGAAAAAGGTCTCTCTACGGTTAAAGCATCTTGTTAGGGCCGAAGATTTGGTTGCAAGATTGGGTGGAGATGAGTTTGCGCTGGTCTTGGAGGCACCGGCTGATGGGCAGAGTGTTGCTCGTATTGCTCAAAAATGTATTGATGCTTTTGTCACCCCTTTCAATGTTGACGACTGTGCCGTTTATACCTCCACCAGTTTAGGTATCAGTATTTTTCCTGAGGATGGTGAGAGGGCCGGTGAGCTGTTAAAACATGCAGATACAGCGATGTACCACGCCAAAGAGCAGGGGCGAAATAGCTACTGTTTCTATAATAGGCGGATGACTCAATTTGCGGTTGATCGTTTGGCACTAGAAGCGCAGCTACGCCAGGCCATTGAAAAGAATGAGCTTGTTCTACAATATCAGCCACAAATTTCACTGCTAACGGGTGAGATTTCAGGGGTTGAGGCGTTGATCCGTTGGCGGCAAGCGGATGGAAAAATGGTCTTTCCTGATCAATTTATCCCTGTTGCTGAAGAGTCTGCACTCATTAAGCAGGTAGATAGTTGGGTGCTTAAAGAGGCGTGTCAACAGGCTAAAAAATGGCTTGATATGGGGTTACCACCAATCAATATGGCGGTAAATATATCGGGTTTCTCAATTGAACATGGCCTGTTGTTGGATATGGTTGAAGAGGCGCTACAGAAGAGCCAGTTAAACCCAGAAATACTTGAGTTGGAGATAACCGAGGGTTATTTGATGCAGCATCGTGAGCAGGCAACCTTAATCATTGAGCAGCTTAGAGATCAGGGGCTCACCTTCAGTATTGATGATTTTGGTACGGGTTACTCATCATTAGGTTATCTGAAAACGCTGCCGATCAACCGGCTCAAAATTGATCAATCATTTATCCGAGATCTTCCTGAAGATGAAAATGATAAAGCGATCACCCGAGCGGTGATTGCATTGGGCCATAGTATGCAGATGAAAATTGTTGCTGAAGGAGTTGAGAGTGAAGAGCAGGTTGCGTATCTAACTGAACTCGGCTGTGATTTTGCACAGGGTTATTTCTACAGTAAGGCGGTCTTTGCTGAAGAGATTACAGCGATGTTACGTAAATAGGTTCAAGATGATCCCATCTAGAGAGTCAATTGTGCTTACTCTGCTAAGAGTGCCAAGACTATCTTTGGCACTCTGTTTGCTGGCCCTCCCTTTAGTCGCTGTGGGCCAATCGTTCCAGTTGGGTGAACAGTTAAATTACACCATCTCATACCGAGGTATTCTCTCTAGTTGGCAGCCGTTAGCTATTGCAAAAGGGGTGTTGGAAACGGAGCCTCACCCTGAGCAAATTGATAACACAACCGTGTTGTCGGCTCGTCTGATTGTCACCACCAAACCTTATGATAGAGCAGAGTCTTTTTATCCTATACGCTACAATTTTCAGAGCTGGTTTGAGCCAACCTCGTATGGCACGTTGCTGGTTGATGAGGCACGGCATGAAAAGGGCTTTAAGCAGAGTCTGCTTTGGTTTGACCGATCTAAAAATTGGGTTCATCGTTTTAAGCGGAGTGATGACCGGCTCTCAAAAACAGAGGTTTTGCCACTTTTCCTGCGTCAGCGGTATGAGATGGCGTTGGGGGTATCGGGTTTCCGCAAAAAACGTGGCAGTGAACTAAAACCAGGTATGTTGGACCACCTCTCTCTTCTCTATCGTATGCGTCTGGCTCCACTCAAAGTGGGTGATGTGGCCAATTTTCCCGTATCTGATGGCAAAGAGTTGGCCAGTTATCGAGTAGAGGTAATGGGGGAGGAGCGCCTACTGCAAGGTAGTGAGAGCCAGGTGGCTATTAAGGTAAAATTTGAGCCGCAATATCTTGATGAGGGGAGCTTAGGTGCAATCTATGTCTGGTACGCATTGGATGAGGGGCGTACCCCGATTCGTTTCTACAGCAGTCGCTTTTTTGGCGATATTGAGATCAGTCTAGATGGTAAAACGGCGGGTGAGCATTGGCGCGAGGAGGAGGCTTCTGAACCGCCAAAGCATCCCAGCATTCTTGATTTAGAGTGATCAACGCCCCTCATCGGACTCAAGACTAAATGCACTGGTATCAATCTCTAGTCGTGCCGGTGGCTCGCTCTCATCAATCGTTGAACCTACCTCGGCCATACTTATCTGGCTAATATCGCCTATCTCTACGGGTGCCACCTTTGGGATGCAATCCTCCAGGGTGCCGGTATTGGCGGGCGTTAGTGATAGCGTAGAGGTGCTCGATGCGGTAGGTGGAGCTTGATCAACAGCCGCCGCAGGTGCTGCATCTGGGATAGGGGCGGCCTCTAAGTCATCTGTATTGGTGATAGGTTTTATCTCAATGAG
>JAMOMH010000158.1 GCA_027068675.1 Sedimenticola sp. | reverse complement strand
GTACCCATTGCGGTTAACTGGTAGTTAACACCACTTTGGTCGATCATCTTAATCACTTTACTAACGTAGGCACTCTTACTCTCGCCGCTGTCGGTGGGAAACATACTAAATTCAAGTAGAACAGACATAATGGTCACCTTAATTGCTATTGGCTATCGCCGACAAATGGGTTGTTTTGGCGCTCGGCACCAAAGGTTGAGTTGGGGCCGTGGCCAGGAATAAAGGTGACTTCATTACCTAGGGGCCACAGTTTTAGTCGAATTGAATCGATGAGGTCAGCATGGCTGCTGAGAGGGAAATCGGTGCGGCCAACAGAGCCTTGGAACAGCACATCTCCAACAAATGCCAAGTTTGAATCGGCATGAAAAAAGACCACATGGCCAGGTGTGTGGCCTGGGCAGTGCAGCACTCGTAGTGTGATATCGCCGACTGAGACGGTGTCATCCTGCTCTAGCCACCGTTCAGGTGTGAAAGAGGGGACGGGTGGAAAACCGTAGAGACTTGCCTGGAGGCTCATCCGTTCAATCAGTGGTTGGTCGGCGATGTGTGGCCCCTCTATTGGTATTGAGAGTTTTTCAGCCAGCTCATTAGCACCACCCGCGTGGTCAAAATGGGCGTGGGTGATCAGGATCTTCTCAATGGCCACGCCGTTTGATGAGGCGGTTTGCAATATTTTGTCGAGATCGCCCCCTGGGTCAATGACCGCCCCTTTTTTGCTCTCTTCACACCAAATTAGGCTGCAATTTTGCTGTAGTGCAGTGACTGGGATGATTATATATTTCATTGTTATTTAATTAATAAACCTTAGTTTAGAGGGTGGCATCGTTACTCTAAATAACGCTTTTGCCACGCTTGATAACATTCGTAAACATGTTGAGTGTACGTCTCCTTATCGGAAAAGTCAGCTGGATCAAAAGCATCAAACTGGTAGTAATTTGCACGGTTATTCTGGCTCACCATAAAATCCCACATTTTGCGAATTAGGAGAACACCATTTGGCCAGTGGAAATCTTGCTGTGATTCATAGTGGATAAATACCGGCACAATGGGGATGCCCGTCTGTAGTGAGAGGTTGAAAGCACCATAGCGAAAATCGGTATGAAGTCGGAGATCTTTGCACCCGCCCTCGGGGTAGAGCACGACATTTTTGCCGCTTTGTAGCGCCTCAACCAAGGTATTAAAAGCCTCTTTTCGAGACTCACGTGAGGTGCGTTTAACAAAGAGCGTTCCTGCTGCCTGGCTGATACGTCCACTGATAAACCAATCTTTTACCGCCACTTTGGCAAGTGAGTGGACATTAAACAGCGCAGGGATGCCGATATCCTCAAAAGCTGAGGGGTGGTTAGCGATCATAATGAACTGCTTAGGGAGAGGTTTCCAGTTTTTCTGATGTAAGCGTAAATCGACCCCCAGTGCGCGAACAAAAACCCGGCTCCAGTGTCGAAATAGCGTTGGGTAGAACCCACTCAGTAATTTGTGCGGCAAGAATGTCAGCAGGTAGAGCGGCAGTGTCGTCAATATTAGCTCTAGCCAATTGGCAGTGAGCCACAAAATACGGGTAATTGCGTAAACCAATGTTTTAGTCTCGTAGTGGGTGTACCTTTGAGTTTAGCTGTGATGACGGGAGATGTTCAATGTTGTGGATGGTACGATATGCCTCTGTTTAACCCCTTTAAAAGAGTCGGATATATGAGAAAATTGTGGCCACTGCTGCTATTGCTTCTGCCGTTTGCAACATCTGCTTCCAGTGGCGCTGAACCGCTACAGCGTTTTTTGGCCAATTTGAACACACTACAAGCGGAGTTTGAACAAATTGTTATTACGCCAGATAGTGATAGCTACACCTCCAGTGGTACGCTCTACCTCGATCGACCAGGACGGTTTCGCTGGGAGTATAGGCTACCTGTTGAGCAGATTATCGTCGCTGATGGTGATCGTGTCTGGCTGTATGATATGGAGTTGGAGCAGGTCTCACATCGTAGCCAATCGGGCATGTTAGAGGGTACACCCGCACAAATATTTAGTGAGAGAGGGCCGTTGGATCGCCATTTTACCCTGATCGGTAGCGAAGAGCGTGATGGCCTGATCTGGGTTATTCTTGCACCTAAAAACCGTGAGAGTCAGTTTTCAACCATCTCGGTAGCGCTGACAAAAGAGAGCCAGCTGAAGCGTATGGAGTTGATTGACCAATTTGATCAGGTGACACTATTCATATTCAGTGATGTGGTTCGTAACCCAACGCTTGATGATGAGCTATTTATTTTCATCCCACCGCCACTCATCGACATCCTTGGTGACTGACCTCTTCGACAGCCCACCATCGGCCAAAACACAACCACTGGCCGACCGTATGCGGCCACGCCAGCTCAGTGAGTTCCTTGGTCAGATCCACATTATTGCCGAGGGAAAACCGCTACGTATGGCGATTGAGGAGGATCAGCTTCACTCAATGATATTCTGGGGGCCACCTGGTACTGGAAAAACCACACTGGCGAATTTAATCGCTCGACAATCTGGTGCCAACTTTATCTCTCTCTCAGCCGTGTTGAGTGGGGTTAAAGATATCCGCAATGCAGTGGAGCTGGCCAAGCAAATCCGCCAGACAGAGAACCGCTCTACGGTGCTTTTTATTGATGAGGTTCACCGCTTTAATAAATCACAACAGGATGCCTTTCTGCCGCATGTTGAAGATGGCACGGTGGTCTTCATTGGGGCGACTACGGAGAACCCATCGTTTGAGCTAAATAATGCGCTGTTATCTCGAGCACGGGTCTATGTTCTGAAGGCGTTGCCGGTTGAAGCCTTAGAGAGAATTATCCAGCAGGCACTTGATGACCATGAGCGAGGAGTGAGTGGGCGCTTACTCACCATTGCGCCGGAGCTAAAAACACGACTAGCAGAAGCAGCCGATGGAGATGCTCGGCGGGCGTTAAATCTTCTTGAATTGGCGGCTGATCTTAGTGATGGAGATAGCATCACAGAAGGGGCGGTGCATGAGGTGGCCAGTGGTGGCCTACGTCGATTCGATAAAGGTGGTGAAGCCTTCTACGACCAGATCTCTGCGCTGCACAAATCGGTACGAGGCTCCGACCCTGATGCCGCTCTCTACTGGTTGGCCCGTATGATTGATGGCGGCTGTGATCCTCTCTATGTTGCTCGCCGTGTCATGCGAATGGCCTCAGAAGATATCGGTAATGCCGATCCGCGTGCTTTAGAGATCTCCCTCAATGCTTGGCAAGTGCAAGAGCGTCTTGGTAGCCCAGAGGGGGAGTTGGCCATCGCCCAGGCGGTCGCCTATATGGCCTGTGCGCCGAAGAGCAATGCTCTCTACAATGCCTGGAACAGTGCGCTGGCGGATGTTAAACAGTCTGGCTCACCCGAGGTGCCGATTCATCTGCGTAACTCGCCAACCAAATTGATGAAAGAGCTGGGTTACGGTAAAGCCTACCGCTATGCCCACGATGAACCTGATGCCTTTGCCGCGGGTGAGAACTACTTTCCCGAAGAGATAGGCGAGCGCCACTACTACCAGCCTGTAGAGCGTGGCTTAGAGATTAAAATTGCCGATAAATTGCGCCGATTACAGCGATTGAACCAGCAGGCTCGCCAGCCAAAATAGCTGGGGTGCAGGAGCCTGCCCTGCAATAGAGCCTGACATCTCGTCCCCACCCGATGATCCGTGTAGAATGTGTCCACTAACTACGGGAAGAGAGAAGCCACTTTGTCACAGCTCATAGCCATTGCCTCAGGCGGCGCTGCCGGTGCGCTGATGCGCTTCTGGGTCTCCGGGGCGGTCTATGCGTTACTTGGCCGCGCTTTCCCCTATGGCACCCTTGCGGTTAATGTCATCGGTTCATTGGCGATGGGTGTGCTCTACATTCTCTTTATGGAACGCATGTCGGTCTCACCAGAGATGCGCGCGACACTGCTCGTCGGTTTTCTGGGTGCTTTCACCACCTTCTCAACCTTCTCACTGGAGACGGTCAACCTGATTGAGCAGGGTGATCTGCTTAAAGCCGCGCTAAATATGTTGGTCAGTGTCGTCGCCTGTGTGGCCGCCTGTTGGTTAGGCATATTGATCGGGAGAGAGTTATGAGCCAAAACAGCATCACTATGGTACGGATCTACCTTACAGAGGGTGATCACCAGCTAAAAGCGTTATTGGCCTACCTTCACGATGTGGAGAAGGTCGCTGGCGTTACCGCATTTCGTGGTATTGCAGGGTTTGGTCAGTCGGGCAAGATGCACACATCAGATCTGCTCGACCTCTCGCTCGATATGCCGCTGGTGGTTGAATTTTTTGATGAACAACAGAAAGTTGAACGTGTACTTCAGCACCTCGACAATATGATTGAACCCGGCCACATCGTTAGCTGGCCAGCAAATTTAAGGTAAATGATAGATGTTAGACCCCCGTCTACTAAGAACTGATCTAGATAATGTTGCTCAACAGCTTGCCCGTCGAGGCATGTCGTTAGATGTGGTGCGAATCACTGAGTTAGAGCGTCGTCGTAAAGAGCTACAGGTAGCCGCGCAAGCGTTGCAAAATCAGCGCAACAACCGCTCAAAAGGGATTGGTAAAGCCAAAGCAGCGGGTGAAGATATTCAACCGCTGCTGGCTGAAGTGGCAGATCTAGGTGATAAGCTAAAAGCGGCTGAAGAGGCGCTGAGCCAGGTACAGAGTGATCTGCGTGAAGTGAGTCTGAGTCTACCCAATCTTCCCGCATCTGAAGTGCCAGATGGCAAAGATGAAGAGGATAATCGAGAAGAGCGAGTTTGGGGTGAGCCAACAACCTTTGATTTTGAGCCGCTTGATCACGTTGATCTAGGTGAAAAACGTGGCCTAATGAGCTTTGAGCAGGGGGCAAAAATTACCGGTACACGCTTTGTAACGCTGCACGGCCCAATGGCTCGGCTGCAACGTGCATTAGCCTCCTTTATGCTCAATTTGCACACGGGCCAACATGGCTATGAGGAGACGTATGTCCCCTTTATGGTCAACAAAGAGAGCCTCTACGGCACAGGACAGCTACCAAAATTTGGCGAAGATCTTTTTGCTCTCAAAGGTGATCAGGAGTACTACCTGATTCCAACGGCTGAGGTGCCAATCACCAATTTAGTACGCAACGAGATCATTGATGATAGCGCTATGCCAAAACGCATGGTTGCTCAGACACCCTGTTTTCGTAGTGAAGCTGGATCTTATGGGCGTGATACACGCGGCATGATTCGTCAGCACCAGTTTGAGAAGATTGAGATGGTGCAGATTGTTCGTCCAATGGAGTCAGAACAGGCCCATGAAGAGCTAACTCATCATGCTGAGGTGGTGCTACAAAAACTAGAGCTACCCTACCGTGTTGTCACCCTCTGTACGGGTGATCTGGGTTTCTCAGCAGTTAAAACCTACGACCTGGAGGTGTGGTTGCCAGGCCAGCAGAAGTACCGTGAGATCTCATCTTGCAGTAACTTTGGTGACTTCCAAGCGCGTCGTCTGCAAGCGCGTTGGCGCAACCCTGAGACAGGTAAACCTGAACTGGTGCATACCGTTAATGGTTCTGGTCTCGCGGTTGGCCGTACCTTAGTTGCTATATTAGAGAACTACCAAAATGCCGATGGCACCATTCGTGTCCCAGAGGTGCTGAAGCACTATATGGGGGGGCTAGAGGTGATCTGAATAGATCAAATTGAAGGCACAAAAAAACCGAGCCGAAGCTCGGTTTTTTTGTGCCTATCGGAAGAGGTTTAATCTCTGCCGGCAAAAGCACCCAGCAGATGAAGCAAGCTGAGGAATAGGTTGTAGATCGTAACGTATAACCCGACAGTTGCCAGGATATAGTTGGTCTCACCACCATGCACCAGATCACTGGTTTGATAGAGAATCATGCCAGACATCAGCAGTACAAACATGGCAGAGACAGCCAGTGATAGAGCAGGGATGCTGAAGATAGCAGCGCCAATACCAGCTAAAAAGGCAACTAGAACGCCAACCATCAGGAATCCGCCCATGAAGCTGAAATTCTTACGGGTGGTAAGTGCGTAGCCTGAGAGACCCAAAAAGATCACGCCAGTGCCGCCCATAGCCGTCATAACCAACTCGTTACCATTGCTAAACATTGTAGTGTAAGCGCTGATGATCGGGCCGATTGTTAGCCCCATAAAACCTGTTAAAGCAAAGACACAGACCAAGCCCATAGAGGAGTTGGCAAATTTATGAGTAAGGAAAAAGAGACCGTAGAAACCGACCAGAGTCAGAATCATACCGGGGTGAGGTAGATTAAAAACCATCGATAGCCCAGCTGTTGCAGCACTAAACAGCAACGTCATCGAAAGTAGTAAGTAGGTGTTTTTGATCAGCTTATTGGTCGAAAGGATTGATCCTTCAGAGTGTACGGCTGACATATCAATACGGTTCATAGAAATCGTATCTCCGTGTAATGAACAGTGATTACTTCAAGTATTAGGACAAAAGCGTCCAGTGTTAGTTCAAAAGCATACTCGAAAATTTCAAAAGAGCAATAGCACTGAAAGTATGGGTTAGGACTGGATTTTTCAAGAGCACTTCAGTATCCTTTGCGCCCTCGTTA
>JAMOMH010000157.1 GCA_027068675.1 Sedimenticola sp. | reverse complement strand
GTGCCGATAAAATCAACACCTTTACCGGCACACTGATCGTTGCAGAGGTAAATGAGAATGACAGCAGCATCTCTAAAACCGGCGAGATTCCTGTCAAAGATATCATTGAGCGGGGCATTCACCCTCTCCCCTTCTTCAGTGAGCTGTCTGAGCGTTCTGGCCTATTAGGTTTTAGTGAAATTGCTGAATTGGCGCTACCCGACCCTCACAATGCGAGAGCGATATTTGTAGCGGCAAGCACTCTTTTTGGCCCCGCATGGGCAGAGCGCCGAGACACTCTGCTTGAGCAGCTTGAGAGCATGGGTGTCAACACCGTGCAGCAGGGTGAGTTACGAAATACACCTGAGAGCCTCAGCCGCCTACACATCTCACCACCCAAAATTGCCAGCCTCTATGAGGGGATGGCGCAACAGGCGCGGCCTGAACCCGATATCACCACCCTTCAGCCACCGGAGATAGTCCCAGTAAAAAAATGGCCTCTGCGGCCATCGCTCATCGCTATCCTTAAGCAGCGAGCAGAACCGCTGCAAGCGGTCAAAAAGGGGTGGCCTACCCGTGTCACAGAGGTGGCCTCGGGCCAAAATCTACCCCGCGTCAAGGTCACTCGCCAGCTCGCCAAAAAAGTGTTGGGGGCACGTCTCTTACGCATCGCAGCAAAATCTGCGGGTAAGCGGACGCTGCCTATCAGTCCGCATAGTGAGTTTGTCCGCTCAGGCCATAGCTCAAAAGAGGTTAGAGATCAGTTCCGCGCACTGGAGGAGATGAGCTTGGTCAACCGATCCAAAGAGGGCCGCGCAATACGCAACACCGTTGCAGCGGGGGCTACGCAGATTTGGGATCTACCGACACGCAATACCGTAGGTGCGATGCCAACGCTCTCTTTTAACGGCAACCAGGGGGTGAGAGTCACCACCCTCAATCGTGGTGGCACTCTCTTGATGGAGCAGGAGTTTGGCCCAGGAGAGCATCTCTGGCAGCCACCCGAGAGAACCGCTCGTATCGCCATCTCTGGCTTAGGCAAACCCTCAACCCCACAAGCGAAAGAGCTGCAAGCGGTGGCGATGGGAGCCTTTGCACTATCTGAATCGAGCAACGGTTTTGCTGCGGTCGGCTGGCAACACGATAGCCAACTGGTACAGCTATCAAAGTTGACACTGTTGGCGCGCGGTGCCGTGGTTAAACTAAACGCGCCGTTAGAGCTCACCCGTAAAGGGCGCGTAGTGCGACAGGCCATTGTTGAGGCCGCATCCATCGGCCACTCCAATGAGACCCTTGAGACACTACTGCCCAACAATGTTGATCTTGTCTGTATCCAGGTTCAATCACCTCAAGAGCAGCAACACTCTAACTCAACGGTCGATATCGAAGAGGCACTTGCCATCAGCAGCGATACCCTGATCCTGGCCGATAAACCCATCGCCATCACCGGCCCACTCCACTCGCTGCTGGTCTACCCCGTTGAGGGGATCGATTACGGTAGCCATAAATCGGCCAAAGCGTTTGCCAGCATTGGCACCACCACCAGTGAGGGCTGGCAGGTGACTGGGGTCTTTGCACTGAAAGGCGAACTCGAACCGTGGATGAGACGCCTCACCGAAAACAGCCTAACGCCCATCGTCGAAAATGGCCCGCTATCACCCGCCGGTCAAACCACGCTTCAATTTACTGTAGATAAGGGAGAGCAAGCATGAGCAGCCAACCCAAAAAAGGCAGTGTCATCTTCTACGATAGCTGCCCACCTCCCCTAAAAGCAGACACCTATCGATTAGAGGTTGAGCAGACTTTAGAGGAGCCGGTAACACTGGCTAATGGCGATACCGACCACACATCAATCGATAAGGGGTCGAGCAAAGGGCTGCCTGGGGTACAGGAATCAGTATTTGAGATCACCGGCCCACAGTTTCTGCTGCCGGTCGATGAGATCCACTCCGTCTACCCACCCGCTAATGGCGATGGCCCCTTTGAGACCCGCCTGCCCTGTGTGGTGCTAAAACGGCGCACCCTGCCGTGGGAACGTACCGCCAGCGAAAGCAGTGATAGCACGCAGCCTTGGTTGGCCCTTATGCTCTTCTCTGAAGATGAGGTGACGCTGCTTGATCCCCCCTCATGCACTGTTGAAAGTGTATTGATGCACAAGCCGCCCACTATCTGGCACAGCGCCCCCCCAGAGAGCGGGGCCACACGGCTTTTCCAAACACTCTCTGAGAGTGAGAAAAACAAAAGCTGCTTAGGTATAGAGGTGACTAAAGCACTCTTCCAGAGAGTCGCCCCACTGGTCAGCGAGCTGCCGTTGCTCACCCATGTGCGGCGCGTCAACACAGAAGATAAAGAGCTCCTCGGTCAAGATAAAGATGGCTGGTTCTCCGTGGTGGTTGGCAACCGTCTGCCGGTTAGTGGCAAAAAATATGTCGCCTGCCTGGTCTCTCTAGAGGGGCGGGAGGATCTGCTCCCCACAAGCCATGAGATATTAACTCACCCTAGAACAGCAACAGGAGGTTACACCCTCTCAGCCGAGATGGCCCGCCGTATCCAAGTGAAAAAGCAGCTCTACGGTACCCCTGGAGAGGGCATCAACCCGCCTGGGCTATTGAGTGAGATTAATGGGGTGAGACGCACCACATCAGTGAGCACCCTGCGGCTCAACAACGAAACAGCCGCCACCGATACAACGGAGAGGAGCACCCCTCTCTACCGCATCGTTGAAGCGGGAACCCTTGGCTGGTTAGCGCCCCCTTTGGTAGGTGTTTACCAGCCACCTAAACCGACTGTTCGGCTAATTTGTCTGGCACGCTGGACATTCCAATGTACCGGCAAAGGTGATTTTGAAGGGCTGATGAAAGCACTGCCGGAGGCGGGAGGCATCGGCCTAATGGGGATGACCGCTCACCAAAGCACCAATAGCGACACCACTCCCGATACCCAATACCGTGTCGCCTTAGACAGCGGCCACATTCCACTCAACCATCAGGCCAGAAATGGCGAGCAAAAGACCAGTTTTTACCGTGGCCCAATGGCACCTGTTGGCGTTGAGCGCAACACCCATGAAGGCCCCTACCACTCATCCGACCAAGCCCGTCGCATCGACCCACTCACAGGCTTAGAGAATGTCGGTTATGCCGCTGCATTTGAGCTGGGTCGGCTCATGGCACTCAATGATGCCCGGTTTGCACTGGAGCTATTGAAGTGGCGACGCAATGGACACCAGCGGGTATCCAAGCTCATCATTGGCCTCGATATCAAAGCCAAGCTCGGCCTGCTGATACCTGACTTTAATGCTGAGAAATTCCTCAACCATCAGATGTTAATTGAGCAGTTGCTTGATCGCATCGGCCCGAGGATATTAGAAGAGGATCTACTCGGCCAACTCACTGATCCAACAGGAATTTTAGATATATTAGACAAAATGCCTGGGCTGGATAGGGGCAGGGTCATGGAGTCTCTCAATCTAGAAGCCACTCAAGCCGATATGCTCATGGGTGTTAACTCCCATACAGGATCAGACGCCGGTGGCCTGATTAATGGGGGGCTTTTAGTCGATGATTTGGGTCTCGCCGCAGATGCCGTTCTAGCGGGTGGTTTTGATGCACTGCTTGCCAATGCAGCGGTTGAATTTGGCCATCTTGAGGTGGAACACGATGCAGAACTCAACGGCTTTGAGGGGATATAACGATGAAGAGTTGGAATGATTCAAAAAGTTTTATAGAGAAGGTCAACGCTCTCTCCATTGAGGAGTATGCCGCCTCAGTTAATAATACCGAAGCGGCCCCACTACCCCAACACCTGAGCGATTGGCTGGGGCGTTTGCGCCTCCTCTATGGCATGCCATTTGACTACCTTGTACCGGATGAGCGCCTCCTCCCAACCGAATCCATTCGCTTCTTCTATATCGATAGGAATTGGACCGATCGAATGGTCGATGGCGCACTCAGCGTTGGTAAAACAACCAGCCGGGAGTTTGCCCATCACCACGCGGTATTCAACCAAGTCGTTGATGTTTTAGATGATGAAGAGCGCCACATCAGAGCACGGCTGCGTAATCCTAAAAGTAGCAACCGCAGCACCGCAACAGCCGTTGATATGACCGGCTTTCTACTCCGCTCTCAAGTAGTGGCAGGCTGGACAGGCTTAGAGGTTAAAGCCTACCGAGGGGAGACCGCATCACCCGCAAACCAGCTAAAACTCTTAAGAATGGATCGCTTAGGGCCAGATATTCTGCTCTGTCTGTTTGATGGTATTCCCGATATTGTCGATATCGAAGAGCCAAGAGAGGGCATTCAATTTGGCATCGATGTCAACCTCGACCCCAACAACAACATTGAAGGAGATGCCGACACACCCAGCGGTTTCACACTAAAAATGCGCCACATGACCGGCGAACATGCCGGTTACGAAGTGGGCTGGAAAGAGGATGGCAGCCCCATCGACAACATCGCCACCTCGTATGAAACCAGCGTACCGGTACGCAAAGCCAACCCTCAAGTGCTGCACATCGCCGCACTAAAAGAGGCCATCGCCACCACGCTCAGTGAGATAAAAGCCGCCGATAGCGGAGACAACTTTGAGTATGAGGCACCACTCACCGCCGCTGAATTTAGTGTGCAGATGTTGCAATTCCCCTATCAGCAACGCTTCCAAGGAAAAGGGAAACCCGCACCACTGGATAACATGCCTTTTTTTGACCTGCTAAGCCAATACAGCGGAGCCACCATTGGTATCACCACTGGCATCGCAAAATTAACCGACAAAGAGACGGCCATGCTCACAGAAGAGGCGTTTGGCCCAAGAGTTCCTGGAGGTGTCCGATGAGCCGTAACTACAAAATTGATCAGACCATCAAGAATTTAGCCCTAGCTGAAGAGTTAAGCGCCAACATTATCACCAGCCATGATCCACTACTTTGGCGCGGCCCTCGCCTGTTGGTTCCCGTCGAGCTGGATGTTTTGGTGGTTGATCAATCCAACAAAGATGATGGCTGGGCCAACGTACTTTTTCGACCAGAGAACATTGCCGGTTACACCGAAGAGAGAGCCAAGCATCAAGGTGAAGAGGCAAGCGGAAGTGATACAGCAGGGGGTGAGAATCCTACCGGAGATCAGGCATCAGGTGGACGCATCCCTTTTGATACCTACCAGACGAGAGAGCAAGGCATCTACCTCCACTGGTCACTGCCCGATGGACTTACCCAAGGTGCCACTCTCTCAGATGATGGCCCTGAGAAAGCGGCCAACTCATCAGAAAATGAGCAAGATGAGGAGGAGGTAACTGAAAATACCCAGTTCCCACTGGTGCCCGACCGCTGGCTGGTTGTTCGCTTCTACCCTGGCAGCTCGGCCAGCAGCAAACGCCGAGCCACCGCCTGGGTGATCAAGAGTGAAGAGGTGAATAAAGCTGACCGAGTTGTCCCTTTAGGCCAGTTCCGTGAAGATCGGGATAACAACAGCGATCGTTGGTTTACCGCCATTGGTGAGGGCGACCCTGGCTACGCCGCCTACTACGACAACGTGGAGGGGATGTTAGGCTTTTACGATGATATGAGCGGCATCAGCCACGGCCCCATCAGCTATCTTGTCACCGGCTGGTACTCCGAAAAAGATGACGACCCACTCTACGGCCCCACAGCAAAAGAGCAGTGGCGAGAGAAACTTAACCAACTGGGCTGGGCCATCTCAGATGAGACAGAAGAGGATCTTGCCGCCGCTGCAAAACAGCGTAAATCTAAAGCCCGACTCGCCGGTTTAACCGTCGATTATGGCGATGCCAGCGATCGAGTAAGAGACCTACGCCATAACGTGGCAACCACCGCTACCAAAAGGCCATTCAATTTAGCCTCTGAAAATATCACTAAAAACAGCCTGTTCAGCAGCAGTCCCCTTAATATTGCCAACCAAATGGATAACGATATTTCAGGCATTGAAATCGGCTATTTAGCAGATATCGCTGAGCGGCAGTACATTGCTCTTGATTACGATTTTCTCAACCACTGGCCACGGCAGATACTCTGTCATAGCATGACCTACGGCGTGCGCTGGGGAGGGCAAGGGGGGCGCTATGAGCCAGAAAACGCTGGCAAACCTCAAGCAGATGCGCTCTCTATTAGCGTGGGTAATACCGGCGTTGAGGCACTATCCGCCCTGCTTGCAGAGCGTGCAGAGCACAGAGCTGCCGAGCGTATCTACAATGGCTACCACTACGGACTGCTGCCTGAGCTACAGCAACAAGATGGTTTAGCCACCCTTGAGTCACTGCTTCATGCTGAGGATTTTGAGTCCCAACCTGGTGGTTTCATCCTCGACACCATCTCCCAGGGCGATCTTTTTCCTAAGTTATCCAGCACTGAAAGCGTCCCCACTAAATATGACACTATGGATACCTCTAGCAGCAAAATTGATGCGCTAAGAACAGAGAAACTGGAAGCGCATGCCATCAAGTCACGCTTCTATATCCGACGCGATAAAATTGTGCAGGCGAAAGATGCCCTGCTAAAAATAAAAGACCCTTTCGCCTTTGAAAAACCCATCAAACCAAGAGAGCAGTTAACCATACGCAAAGCGATGCCACGCTATTGGCAGCCTAAAGACCCCATCATTCTCTTCTCTGAAGCGAAGCGGGGTTATAAACATGGTGAGGATAGCCGTCTCTCTGAAGATGGCCATCTGCTCTGCCGAGTCACGGGTGAAACCGTCACCAGTGTCGGTATCCAAATTGGTAGGGAGGTGCATCTAAATGAAGCGGGGAAAGTGGCTAAAACACTCCACACCATACGGGCAAGTGACCTCTCCAATAGTCGGCTGCAATCGGGGCAGCTCCCGCCAGAGAGCTACGCACTCTTTAATGAGGCGCTCCTGCTCGACCTGGATAACGCATCAACCGCCGCCCAACACATTGTTAATCTACGAACATCAGGCACCCTCGCCAAACAGTACCCTGCAGAACGGTATGTGTTGGATGATTTCAACAACGCGAAGATCACTCAACAGTACCAAGTACAGGTAACACTACAGAAAAATATCACTATCAATCCCGTGGCGGATGTCCAAACCCTCACAACCATCGGCACAACAGAGGGTCGTCAACCTGCCGAGTTCGCCCAAAAACCGTGGCGCAAACCCTGGACACCACTGCACATGGATTGGCAGATGGAGTGGATACCCAACACCAACCACCGCACCGATTGGCAGCTCGATCAGCATGATTACGAGACAACCGCTGAGAATGATAGCAGCGCCCAGCATCGGGATAAGCACACCTACCAAGGCTCTACGCTACTCACCCCCGCAGTCACCCGCAGCATGGCAGACCGCTTGAGTAAGTTTATTGAGGATGAGGCGCTGGCAGAGGCAGGATCGGCCGATGATATCGCTACCGGCAGTCAAGAGCAGAGTTTAGGTGAGATAAGCCGTGCGTTTGAGACAATCGATGTTCTTGCTGGCAACCTCTCCGGCTTCCATGATTATCTGCTCGCTCAGGTCGATGATTACCAGTTCGCCCCATTGGTCGATTCCGATGGTGTTGAGACCATCGAGAAGGGGTTAGACCAACTAGAAAAAGAGAAGCGCACCATCAACAGCATGCAAAAATTCCCCGTTAGAGCGGGCCATTTCCGCCTGACAAAACTGCGTATTGTTGATGCTTTTGGCCAATATGTTGATATCAGTGAGACAACGCTCAGCAACCCGATCAAAGCAGAAGATATGGAGAGTAGCCCCACCACACCCGATCTTATGCGCCTACCACCCCGCATTGTGCAACCAAGCCGCTTGATGTTCCGCATGATACAGGCGCAAAACGATCAAAAAGATGCCACCAAAGAGATCTCACCCATCTGCGGTTGGCTGCTGCCAGACCATCTGGATGAGGCGATAGAGTTCTATGATGGCGAAGGCCACAGCCTAGGCCAAGTGCAGCGCCAACGGCCAAAATCGGGAGAGATCATCACCACCTCACTGGAGTGGCAGGGCGTACCTGGTGATCCTGGCTCTTTCGGTGCCCCACCTGAGGTGGGCAACTCACACCTACAGGGGTTTGTCGATGGGCTGCTGGCCGCTGGTGAGCATGATGCTCAACGCGCTCTCAAGCCAACAGTCGATGAAGATGACCCAAGCTACTCAAAAGATACCGCTCTGGGTGCCATGCTACGGATGATTGACTCCACCCTCTGGAGCGTAGATCCACTAGGCCGTGAGGGGGATGAACACCTCTCTGTTCTGGTTGGTCGGCCACTCGCCGTAGTACGTGCCAGCCTCCGCTTGGAGACCAAAGATATCGAGACTCAAGGCGATCTAAACAGCACCGCCTTTGATGTTCGATTGGGTGAACTCACCCGTCTGGGCGATGGTTTAATCGGCTACTTTATCAACGATGACTACAGCCAGTTCTACCCCATCCATGAGGAGATCGCCAACCAGACTCGCCCCTCTCGTCCCCACCATGGTTATCTTGGTGCCATTCAAACCACCAAAGAGTATTACCGCTCCTTTGCTGCAAGATCAGCCATAGAGCCGGTAAAACACCCCTATATCAATGAAGCCCCCGTCGTAAAAGTGCGCCCCGTTGCCCCCGGCAAGGCAGACCCCGCCTCAAAAAGTGTCATGCTCACACTGATTGTCGATCCACGCGGCGGTGTTCACGCCACCTGCGGCATCTTACCCAGAAAACGGATTGAACTGCTGCGTGAGCATGTCGCCACTGCATTAGAGAACATCTCCATCACCTTCCGCATTGGGCCGATACTAAGCAACCCAGAGACCATTCGCATGCCGCTACCATCAGAGATACAGGGCAACTGGAGCTGGGTAAGGAAGAGCGGTTTAACCGTATGGGATGAGAGGCCCGTTGTCGATGCCGTACCCGAGCCAAAATTGACCCACACACCGGCACAAATCCAAGAGGGTTGGTTAAAGCTATCGAAAGCACAAACGGCAGAAGAGGAGACTTAGCTATCGAAGCAGATACAAAAAAGCCCGCAATTTTGCGGGCTTTTTTGTATCTGCTCTGGCCATAAACCATCAATAGCAACAACTCTAAACAAAGATTATTTACCGATATTCAAGCCTGTTAAGCAACTTTAATCCTAACCACCACCATATTCTCCATCTCAAAACCAGCTACTATCTCCGTGCTGGGGTAATAGGTCAGATTAACCCGCCGCCCTTGTAGGTTCTTATAACACTGTTTGCGCCTATATTTGAATGGCACCTCACACCCCTCAATCATCAGCGTATTGATAAACCATTCACCCTCCTCCCGCTGCACATGCGAAATCACCTCCAGCATCTCAGAGTGAATAAGGGCCGGATGTTTTTTCAGTAACCGTTCGGGTTCGGGTATAGCCATTGAATAGCACCATTAGTTTTCTGGGGTCAGAGTAGCCCATCTACTCTGACCCCATCACGCTGGCCTGTATAATACCATACAGGCAACAAAAAGCCCGCTGTTATGCGGGCTTAGAGAGATCTTTGGGCTTGC
>JAMOMH010000156.1 GCA_027068675.1 Sedimenticola sp. | reverse complement strand
GGCCAATCACTGTTTTGCCGGTGCGGCTGCGGTCGCAGGTGATGGTGATGCCAAGCGGAGCCTCCATGATCCCCTCCAGCTTGAATGAACGGTACTGCTCACGCCGTGCCTCATCAAACATCTCTGCAGCCTCTTTGTTAGCCGTCTCAAAAGCCTCTTTGATCTGCTGGCGGATGCCCCGGTTTCGGATGATGATGAAATCCCACGGCTGCATAAAACCGACACTGGGGGCGTGGTGTGCGGCATGGAGTATCCGTTGCAGAAGCTGATCTGAAACGGGGTCGGGCAGAAACTCACTGCGGGTATCGCGGCGGTTATAGATGGTTTTATAGAGCCCCTCCCGTTCAGCAGCTGTGATCTGCACCGATCTCTGTTTCATGCTTGCTGCCGCTGTTTTGCTTCAGTCAGGGCCAGCAGTGCATGCAGGGTGGAGACAACCAGTGTCGAGCCACCTTTACGGCCATCGGTGACAATCCAAGGGGCCTCTTCCAGTGTTGAGACGGCCGCCTTCGATTCTGCAGCGGAGACAAAACCGACCGGCATGCCGACGATCAGTGCGGGGCGTACCCCCTCATCCTGAATTAACCGAATAACCTCCAACAGAGCGGTTGGGGCGTTGCCGACGGCGACAATGCCGTTATCGAGCAGCCCCAGCCGGTGAGCCTTTCGCATTGCCTGTACGGCGCGAGTGCTGTTTTCTGCTTTGGCCTGAGTGATGACATCTTGATCAGAGATGAAGTGGTGCGTCTCAACACCAAAATGGTTCAATCTGGGTTTTGAGAGTCCGACACAGATCATCTCAACATCGGCGATGATGGGGCGGCCCTGTGAGATGGCATTGAGTCCGGCAGTGACCGCATCGGTATGAAACTGGGTTAGGCCGTTGAACTCAAAATCGGCGCTGGCGTGGATCATACGGCGCACAATCTGCCACTGGTCATCGGCATAGCTGTGTTGACCGGCTTCGCTGTCGACGATGGCAAAAGAGTCGTGTTCGATCTTCTGCCCCGCTGGGGTGAGCTGTTCGGTTATTACATTACTCATAGGTGCTCCGCGTGATGGTGCTGCTCATGCGTGTGGTGATGGTGGTGGCCATGGCCATCCGACTCAGCCTGCTGTCGGTATTGGCAGCCATCGCACTCCATCATCTGCTTTTCAGCCTCACTCTCTTCGCCCGATGCGCTTTTGACACGCTGATCGAGGAGTTGACTGATCTCATCTTCAAAGCCGAAGTAGTGGCCGCACTCGAGGGTTATCTGTGGGTAGTTTCGCTGTAGACGGGCGACTTGCTGCTTGATTCGTTCGATCAGTGTGCCGGTAAAGAGGTAGTAGGGCAGAATCGCAATCTGACTGGCACCAAGTGCCACCTGCTGCTGAACCACACTCTCCAGCCGTGGGAAGGTGATGCCGGTAAAGGCGATATCAACCTGCTCATGATCGCTCTCTTCAAACAGCCAGCGCGCCATCTTAGCCACTTCGCCGTTGGCGATACGGTCGGAGGAGCCGCGCCCCAGCAGAATAACGCCTGTGGTTTTGGGATCGGGTAGATCCATGGCTGTCATAACCTGGCGTAAGCTGCGATTAAGTATGGCAAGGATCAGGTCATTGGCTCCCAGGTGTGGTGCATAGGCGAACTCAATCTCTGGATGACGTTGCCGTGCTTTGGCAATGTGGTGCGGGATCTCCATCTTGACATGAGCGGCGGCATTGAGAATCAGTGGTATCACGATCACTTTTGATGCGTCGACTACAGCTCTATCGAGCCCTTCGTCAAGCAGCGGATTGGCAAATTCGATGAAACAGGTCTCAATACGCCACTCTGGGTTGCGCTGTTGCCACTGGGTTGAAAACTTCTCAATCTCTTGGTTACCTTTGATATTGCGGGAGCCGTGGCCCACCAGCAGGATGGATGTTGTCATGCAGATCTCTCTTTTTGGGCAGAGCGGAAGCGGTGGCTAAAATCTTTGTCGTAGAGTTT
>JAMOMH010000155.1 GCA_027068675.1 Sedimenticola sp. | reverse complement strand
CAGTGTTTTCAGTGGTGACTGTTTCAGGTTGTTGCTGTGGCAGCTCTGGTAAATTCTCTTCACGAAATACCTCAAAGAGGCTGTTTTTATCCCCCGTGTGCGCTGCTTTACCTGTCTCTGCATTGATGCGGATGGTGACCATGCCGGTGGGCATCTCCAGTGGCTCTTCTGGCACCCCTTTTAACGCCTCCCTCATAAATGAGATCCAGACGGGTAGCGCGGCGCGGCCACCCACTTCGCCTCTGCCTAGTGGTTTGGCGTTATCAAAACCGAGCCAGGTGATGGCAACTATCTTATTGTTAAATCCATTGAACCAAGCATCACGCTGGTCATTGGTGGTGCCGGTTTTGCCCGCAATGTCTTTGCGGCCAAGTACCTTAGCGCGCCTGGCAGTACCCGCCTGTACAACATCACGCATCATGGAGTTCATGAGGTAGTGATTCTGAGCTGAGATGACACGCTCAGCACAATTTGGTGGCTCCTCTGTAGCTAATAGCTTGGTTGAGTCCTCATCTATGGTTTCACTTAAAGGCTCAATCTTGCTTAGGCTTTCATGCTCATCACATACGTGAGGTGGGTTTGCTAGAAATAGTGGTTCAGCTTGGTCATCACCAATCTCTTCAATAAGGTAGGGGGTGGTGTGAAAACCGCCGTTGGCCAGGACGGAGTAGCCCTCAGCCATCTTGATTGGGGTGACAGCGCCACTGCCAAGTGCCAATGAAAGATCGGCAGGTAGCTCAGAGATATCAAAACCAAATAGGGCGGTATGTTTTAAAGCTGTTTTAATGCCAATGGCTCGCAGCAGGCGGATTGAGACCAGATTGCGTGACTTTGTCAGTGCGTAGCGTAGGCGGGTTGGGCCGAAAAATTTTCCGCTGTAGTTTTCAGGTCGCCAGGAGGCCTCGAGTGCGGGATCATCAAAAACAACCGGTGCATCGTTGATGAGGCTGGCAGCGGTGTAACCACTCTCCAGTGCGGCTGAGTAGATGAAGGCTTTGAAACCAGATCCTGGCTGGCGTTTTGCTTGAGTGGCACGGTTGAATTTGCTTTGGAAAAAATCATAGCCGCCAACCATCGCAACAATTGCGCCATTTTCTGGTTTTACCGCAACCAATGCGCCAGAAACAGTTGGAATCTGTGCCAATCGCCAATAGCTGTCACCCTCTTTATTGTGCTCCTCTATATAACGAACAAGGTCGCCAGGCTGCAAAATGTCACTAGCCTGCTTGGGTTCAGGACCTTGTTTGTTCTCAGTTTTGTAGGTGCGCGCCCAGGCGAGCCCATTCCAGCCTAATGTAAGGTGCTGGCCATTGCCAATATAGAGTTCGACGTTATCCTTATTAACGGTGATGACTAAACCAATCTGGAGGCTGGCTACTCTAGATTGCTCTTTGAGTAGTTTGTCCCATAAAACCTCATTATCAGATTGAATAAGGTCGATCTGTTGCTCAGGGCCACGATAGCCGTGGCGTAGATCATAGGCTTGTAGTGCATCACGAAGTGCCTTGTTAGCAGCTAGCTGTAGGCGGCTGTCGATGGTTGTTTTTATGATGTAACCGTTGGTGTAAGCGGCATTACCAAATCGATCAATTGCTTTGGTACGGGCGATCTCAGCAATGTAGGGTGCCTCTATCTCTGAGGTGACGTTGTGAGGTTTTGCTGTGACAGGTGTTGCTAATGCTATTTGATGTTCAGTGGCATTGATCATCCCCAGCTTTAGCATGCGGCCAAGTACATAATCCCTGCGCAATAATGCACGCGTGGGGTTAACGATGGGGTTATAGCGAGAGGGAGCTTTGGGTAGACCAGCGATCATGGCTGTTTGAGCCAGTGTTAACCCATCAACTGGTTTGCCATAATAGACCCGTGATGCCGCCCCGACTCCGTATGCCCGATTGCCCATGTAGATCTTATTGAGATAGAGTGCCAAAATCTCCTGCTTAGTGAGTTGTTTCTCGATACGCAGGGCGAGGAATATTTC
>JAMOMH010000154.1 GCA_027068675.1 Sedimenticola sp. | reverse complement strand
TATGGGCAATAAAATTAGAACAGCTATCGCAGAAAAAGGCCTTGGCCAATGCCGCATTCTCATCATCAACGCACTGCTCAGGATGCGCCAAGTCTGCTGCGATCCTCGCCTACTACCCATTGAGGAGACCGCAGGAGCCACTCAATCAGCCAAGCTAGAGATGCTAATGAATATGTTGCCTGAGATGGTTGATGAGGGGCGACAAATATTACTCTTTTCACAATTCACCAGTATGCTGGATTTGATCGAAACAGAGGTAAAAAAAGCGGGCATTAAATATGCTAAATTGACCGGGCAGACGCGCAACCGCGCCAGCCAGATTGAAAAATTCCAGAATGGGGAAGCCTCCCTATTTCTGATCAGCCTCAAGGCGGGTGGCGTTGGTTTAAACCTCACCAGCGCCGATAGCGTGATACATTACGACCCCTGGTGGAACCCTGCCGTAGAGCACCAAGCCACCGACCGCGCACACCGCATCGGCCAAACTAAACCTCTGTTTGTCTATAAACTGATCACCACTGACAGTGTAGAAGAGCAGATCCAAGCCATGCAAAAACGCAAACAACTGTTGGCCGACTCTCTTTTTGAGCATGGCAGCAACCCTCACGAATGGTGGAGTGAGTCAGATCTAGAGGCCCTGTTTGAGCCGTTAAGATAAAAGCGATGGAACAAGAGATACAACAAACCGTTGACCAACTGCTGATGGAGCAAGGCAGCTACACACCTCTAGAATTGCTACTGGCAGAGGGGAGGCTACTCTACTGCGACTACGAATCTTGGCGTAGTGGCAAACTAAGTGATCTGGCAAGCACCCTATTTGGTGATCCAAAAGAGTGCCAACAACTGCTCTATATAGCCAACAGCTACGCCAACAAACTCCACCTTGTCGCCGAAACACTCCACTATTCAGTCTGGGGTGACAGTAGTGATAGAGATAAAGCACTCCGCTTCAGTCTCAACACCTCTTTCAACCACCTTTTCCACACTCGCTATCGCCAGGCGAGTGACACCCCTCAGCTCGATCTCTTTATGGACTCCACCAGCACCGTACTCACCAACGGCATCACCCAAGCACTCATCAAGCGTAATCCACCTGAGGCAAGACGCCTGCTGGATCAACTGTTTGATGCCGATCCTGGCAACAGCCAACTGGGTGGCCTAGAGCAATTAGTGGAGGCGATCGAACAACTAACAGAGCCTGTCGATGACCCTGCCGATCTACTCAAACATCTACAACAGGTGGTATCGCCCCTCGCTGTCGATCTGCTTGCCTCCAACAGCCAGCATTTTCTTACACCGCACTGGCATCGATTGACCCTGGCTTTAAATAAATATCCCTTTGATACCACGGCACCACAGCTACACAGCAGTTATAGCGCAATACGGGCATTGAACTGGCAGCAGGTAAAACGCAGCGTTGAGAAGGAGAGGAGATGGCAGCAACACCCCGACTTGATTCGTCGCCATGCACAAGCCTGCGGCCATCTGCAGCAACAGATTGAGGCCAGCGCAGACTGGTTTTTACTCTGTTGGCACCACCCCAATCACGCAGACAATATTAAATTAGAGGCAAAGAGAGAGTGGAGACAACGCTGGAGAGCCTTTACTGAACTGGAGCCGGAGCTGACCATTCAAGCCTTCCCCGCTTGGGCAATAATCAACGAGCCCGGGCTGATCAAGCAGCTAAGCGGAATTGAAGAGGCGGTTATAGAGCCGCCCGAAGTGTGGAGAGTCACCCTAAAGCTTCTCAAAAATAGTGATTCAGTAGAGAATCGGATGGCACTAAAAGAGAGTGATCCCGTACTATTCCAGCACTACCTTATGCGAATAAATACTACTTCACATCTTTAGGAAAGCCCTGAGATCCCCACTCACACATAATCAATCAAGCTGAAATTCTACAGATGAGAACAGCAGCCATTAACACGGCTTCAGCAATCTGGTAAACCATCTATCGCCAAAGCCGTGTCGCTTTAAACTCTCC
>JAMOMH010000153.1 GCA_027068675.1 Sedimenticola sp. | reverse complement strand
TTTCTTCGACCGCTCTCACCCTCTTTCTTCAATTGTTCTAGCGTTGGAACAACCGATGTCATCAACTGCATAATAATTGATGCGGAGATATACGGCATTATCCCAAGCGCAAAAAGACTGGCTCGTTCGAGCGCTCCACCTGAGAACATGTTAAACATGTCGAGGATAGAGCCTTGAGTCGAGTTGAAGAGCGATGCTAATGCCACAGGATTAACACCTGGAACCGGAATAAATGTTCCAATTCTAAACACCAACAGAGCTCCAACAACAAAAAGCAGACGTTGTTTCAACTCTGTTAAGTGGCCCGTACCACCTGACCCAGTCGCCATAGATGCGCCACGTTTCGCCATTTACTCTTCGATCTTTCCGCCGGCAGCTTCAATAGCAGCACGAGCACCTTTAGTGACACCAACACCCTTCAATGTTACTGCTTTATCAACAGCACCAGAGGAGACAATTTTTGCCCGAGTGGTAGATTTACGGATGATGCCAGCTGCTTTGAGAGTGGCAACATCAATGATATCCCCATCTACTAAAGCCAACTCACTCAAACGAACTTCTTGCATGGTACGACCCACGCGAGAAGAGAAACCAATTTTCGGCAAACGGCGCTGTAGTGGCATCTGACCACCCTCGAACCCGATGATAGAACCACCACCTGAACGAGATTTTTGCCCTTTATGTCCACGACCACAAGTTTTACCGCTGCCGCAACCTATTCCGCGACCAACACGCTTAGCATTCTTCTTACTGCCAGCTGCTGGTTGTAGTGTATTCAGCCTCATCTTACGCCTCGACCACTTGAACCATGTAAGAAACTTTATTCACCATGCCACGTGTGCAAGGAGTATCTTCAACCTCTACTGTCTGATGCATACGACGCAGACCCAAGCCTTTCACACAAGCCTTATGACTTGCCAATCGACCGTTTACACTACGTACGAGCTTGACATGCATTGTTTTTTTGCTAGTCATAACTTACCCTAGAATCTCTTCGACTTTTTTGCCACGTTTAGCAGCAACAGCTTTCGCATCAGTCATACCACCCAAACCATTAAGTGTTGCACGAACAACATTAACGGGGTTGTTTGTACCAATACACTTGGCAAGAACATTCTGAACGCCAACAACTTCAAAAACCGCTCTCATCGCACCACCGGCGATAATACCAGTACCATCAGATGCAGGCTGCATGTGTACGCGTGCAGCACCATGACGCCCCATCAAAGGGTATTGGAGGGTTGTACCTTTTAGGCTAACAGTAATCATGTTGCGTCGAGCATTTTCCATCGCTTTTTGAATAGCGATAGGAACCTCACGCGCCTTACCCTGACCAAAGCCAATACGACCTTTGCCATCACCCACAACAGTCAGTGCTGAAAAGCTGAACTGACGTCCACCTTTTACAACCTTAGCCACTCGGTTAACGTTTACTAATTTTTCAATCAGATCATCGCCTTCCGGCTTTGCATTAAAATTTGCCATAACCAAACCTATTAAAATTGCAGACCGTTTTCGCGGGCAGCATCTGCAAGCGCTTTAACCCGGCCATGATATCTGAAGCCCGAACGGTCAAAAGCAACCCGCTCAATACCCGCAGACTTTCCACGCTCAGCGATCGCCTTACCAACAATGCCAGCGGCTGCGATGTTACCTGTAGAGCCTTCAACTGCTGCACGAACCTCTTTATCAAGAGTCGATGCACTTACAATCACTTCTGATCCAGAAGGAGCAATAATTTGTGCATATACGTGCTGCGGTGTACGGTGAATGGTCAAACGATGAACACCCAGTTCGCGAATTTTTGTGCGAGCGCGTAGCCCACGACGTTTACGTGCTGTTTTTTTATCCATCATTCTACCCTACTTTTTCTTCGCTTCTTTGCGAACTACTACTTCATCTGAGTAGCGAACACCTTTACCCTTATAAGGTTCTGGTGGACGAAACGCCCGAATTTCTGCAGCGACTTGACCTACCTGCTGTTTATCACAACCCGTAAGGACAATCTCTGTCTGAGATGGCGTAACTACATCAACACCTTCAGGTACAGAATATTCAACTGGATGAGAAAAACCGAGAGATAGGTTTAAAACACGTCCTTTAGCCTGCGCACGATAGCCAACGCCGATCAGAGTTAGCTTTCTCTCAAACCCCGCATTGACACCGATTACCATATTGTTAACCAATGCACGAGTGGTACCCGCCATTGCCCACTGCTCTTTCACCTCTTTTTGCGGTGTGAAAGTGATAGAGTTATCATTTTTAGCAACAGCGACAAAGGGGTTAATCCTCAAGCCAAGCTTTCCCTTTGGCCCTTTAACAGAAATATCTTGACCAGAGAGACTTACGTCAATTCCAGCAGGAATTGAGATAGGACTTTTTGCAATACGAGACATTATCTATTCCTCATCAAGCGACATAAGCGACGATTTCGCCGCCCTGTCCTGCAGCACGAGCAGCTTTATCACTCATGACACCACGGGAGGTGGATACGATCGCTACGCCCAGACCGTTACGGACGGTTGGAAGTTCACTGTGTCCTTTATATACACGAAGACCTGGGCGTGAAACACGCTTGATCATCTCGATAACTGGCTTGCCTTCGAAATAGCGCAGAGCAATAATCATCACAGGTTTAGCGCCTTCATTCTCAATAGAGATGTCACTCACAAAACCTTCATCTTTCAGGACATTTGCGATAGCTAATTTTGCTTTTGAGGCGGGACAGCATACTTCGGCCTTGTTAGAAGTTTGGCCGTTACGTATACGAGTGAGCATATCCGCAATGGGATCTGACATACTCATTATTTCTGTACTCCTAAGGTCAGGCCGTCTTTAAGACGCGATACCTAATTACGAAAGGGTAAAACCCAAAATTATAAATTTGTTACCAACTAGCTTTAACTAATCCAGGAACATCACCGCGCATGGCCGCTTCGCGCAATTTGTTACGCGCCAAGCCAAACTTGCGATAGAAGCCATGTGGCCGCCCAGTTATCTGACAGCGATTACGCTGACGACTTGGGCTTGCATCACGAGGCTGTTTCTGTAGTGCGAGCACAGCCTGCTCACGCTCTTCATATGAGCTATCAGGACTGTTAATAATTGCTTTCAGTGCCGAACGCTTTACTGCGTATTTACTAACTAGAAGTTCGCGTTTTTTCTCACGCGCAATCATGCTTAGTTTTGCCATAGTTATCTCAGTTCTTAAATGGAAAGCTAAACGCTTCCAACAACGCACGACCTTCTTCATCTGTGCGTGCATTCGTGGTGATAGTGATATCCAAGCCGCGTAGTGTATCAACTTTATCGTAATCAATCTCGGGAAATATGATCTGTTCGGTAACACCCATACTATAATTCCCTCGACCATCGAAGGATTTCCCATTCAAACCACGAAAATCACGGATACGAGGAATGGCGATACTGATCAAACGATCCAGAAATTCGTACATCCGTTCACTACGAAGTGTTACTTTACAACCAATTGGCCAGCCATCACGGATTTTAAATCCAGCAATCGACTTACGAGCCAAACAGACGACAGGTTTCTGCCCACTGATTTTAGTCATATCAGCTACTGCGAACTGCATAACTTTTTTATCAGCCACCGCTGCACCAACACCCATGTTTAGAGTGACTTTAGTGATACGAGGTACCTGCATGATGCTTGTGTACTGAAACTTCTCCATCAACGAATTGACGATGTTATCTCGGTATTGTTGCTGTAATCTAGACATCTCTATAGCGCCTTATACATCCACGACTTCGCCGTTGGATTTGAAAATTCTTACCTTGCGATCATCTTCAAGGATTTTAAAACCGACCCGATCGCCTTTACCCGTTGCTGGGTTGAAGAGTGCAACATTAGAAATATCCAACGGCATCTCTTTCTCTAGGATTCCACCAGGCTCACCTTTATTTGGGTTTGCTTTAGTATGACGTTTTGCCATGTTGACATTTTCAACAATGACTTTGCCACTCTCCAGCACTCGTGATACATGCCCACGTTTGCCCTTATCTTTACCAGCGGTGACAATAACGTCATCGCCCTTTCTAATTTTACTCATTGCCATGATTACGGCCTCACAAAACTTCTGGGGCAAGCGATATGATTTTCATAAAGCGCTCACTACGTAACTCACGGGTCACAGGGCCAAAGATACGAGTACCAATTGGCTGTAGCTGTGCATTTAACAATACCGCTGAGTTAGCATCAAAACGAATAAGTGAGCCATCTGGACGACGAACACCTTTTCTTGTACGTACAACAACGGCGTTGTATACCTCACCTTTTTTAACTTTACCGCGAGGTATTGCGTCTTTTACGCTGACTTTAATAATGTCGCCGATACCGGCGTAGCGTCTATGCGAGCCGCCCAGTACTTTAATGCACTGTACGCGCTTTGCGCCGCTGTTATCGGCCACATTGAGCCGTGTTTGCATCTGAATCATGGTGCTGTTCCAGTTTTAAATTTTAATTCTGCAAGGATCAATTAGCGTGCTTACTTGCTACGCTCAATGATCTCGACCAAACGCCAGCTTTTGCTTTTTGAGAGAGGGCGGCACTGCTCTACCTTTACGGTATCGCCATTGTTGCACTCATTGCTCTCATCATGCGCATGTAGCTTTGTTGAACGCTTCATGAACTTCCCATAAATTGGGTGTTTTACTTTTCGTTCAACGAGGATTGTGATCGTCTTGTCCATTGCGTTGCTGACCACGCGGCCTACAATTGCGCGGTTTTCAGTTTCTGTTTTAGTCATGATGACTCACCCATCTTTTGCTCATTCATCAGCGTTCTTATACGTGCAATACCTCTACGAACAGTACGCATCTGAGATGGACGCGCCAATTGGCCGGTTCCTTTCTGCATCCGCAAATTAAACTGCTCTTTTAGCAGATCTTCTAAGGATATTTGCAGCTCTTCGGGACTCTTCTCCCGTAGTTCACTCGCTTTCATTACATCACCGTCCGTTTGACGAAGGCTGTTGCCAATGGCAATTTAGCAGAAGCTAGCTGGAAAGCCTCTCTAGCCAGCTCTTCTGATACACCTTCAATCTCGTATAACATACGACCTGGTTGGATTTGAGCCACCCAGTATTCTACGTTACCTTTGCCTTTACCCATTCTTACCTCAAGCGGTTTTTTGCTGATAGGTTTATCAGGGAAGACGCGAATCCAGAGCTTACCACCACGTTTTACATGGCGAGATATAGCACGACGGGCCGCTTCAATTTGGCGGGCTGTGATTCTACCACGAGCAGTTGATTTAAGGCCAAACTCACCAAAACTAACACTGTTTCCAGTGGTAGCTAGACCGCGGTTACGCCCTTTATGCTGCTTGCGAAATTTTGTACGTTTAGGTTGCAACATCGATTATGCCCTCTTCGCAGCCTTACCTTTCGGTGCCGCTTCAACTACTGGAGCATTGGCGAAAACCTCGCCTTTAAAGATCCAGACTTTTACGCCAAGGATGCCATATGTTGTGTTTGCTTCTGCAAATCCATAATCGATATCCGCACGTAGTGTATGTAGAGGTACACGACCTTCACGGTACCACTCATTGCGAGCAATTTCGGCACCATTCAAACGACCAGAAACATTGACTTTGATCCCCTCTGCACCAAGGCGCATACTGTTTTGTACAGCACGCTTCATGGCACGACGGAACATAATTCTGCGCTCTAACTGCTGAGCGATACCTTCAGCAACGAGCTGAGCATCTAGCTCAGGTTTACGAATCTCTTCAATGCTGATGTGAACTGGCACACCCATCATTTTTGAAACTTCGCTTCTCAATGCATCAATACCTTCACCCTTTTTACCGATCACTAAACCAGGGCGAGCCGTATGAACAGTGATCTGTGCATTGCTTGCCGGACGGTCGATCTGGATGCGGCTGACAGATGACTGAGCCAGTTTCTTTTTCAAGAAAGCGCGAACCTTCAGATCTGTATTCAGCAGTACTGGGTAATCTTTAGAGTTGGCATACCATTTGGATGTCCATTCTTTAACGATACCGAGTCGTATACCTATTGGATGTACTTTTTGGCCCATAGTGGTCTCTCTTGCCTGTCTACTTGTCGGCCACAGTCAGCGTTATGTGGCTGCTGCGTTTGAAAATTCGACCTGCACGTCCTTTGGCACGAGCAGTGATACGTTTCATTGTCGGTCCTTCGTCAACACATACTGCAGATACTCGCAGCTCGTCGATGTCAGCACCTTCATTATGTTCTGCATTTGCGATAGCTGAATCGAGTACTTTTTTCATTAGTACAGCAGCTTTTTTCTTGCTGAAGAGAAGAACATTCAATGCATCTTCAACTGGAAGACCGCGAATTTGGTCAGCGACCAAGCGTCCTTTCTGCGCTGAAATACGCGCATAACGCAATTTAGATATTGCTTGAGTTGCCATAACTGTTACCTCGACTTCTTATCAGCAACATGACCACGGTAAGTACGGGTCAGTGCAAATTCGCCGAGTTTGTGGCCAACCATATTTTCGTTGATCATTACTGGTACATGCTGGCGACCATTGTGTACTGCGATGGTCAAGCCAACCATATCTGGCAGCACCATAGAACGACGCGACCATGTTTTAATAGGACGCTTTACGTTATTGGCAACAGCCGCTTCAACTTTCTTCGCCAAATGATGGTCGACGAAAGGGCCTTTTTTAATTGAACGTGGCACGATTTGAACCCCTATCTGTTATTTGCGGTTCCGGTGCCGCACGATCATTTTATCTGTACGCTTATTACTGCGCGTTTTGTAACCCTTGGTTGGTACTCCCCATGGAGATACAGGATGACGGCCACCTGATGTACGACCTTCACCACCACCATGCGGATGGTCTACTGGGTTCATTGCCACACCGCGAACGGTAGGACGAACACCTCGCCAGCGGGTTGCACCGGCTTTACCTAATGAGCGAAGACTGTGCTCACTATTGCTGACCTCACCGATAACTGCTCGGCAATCAACCAATACTTTTCTCATTTCGCCAGAACGTAAACGAAGCGTTGCGTAACCAGCCTCACGGGCGACAAGCTGTGCAGAAGTTCCTGCAGAGCGTGCAATTTGCGCACCTTTACCAGGCTTAAGCTCGATACAGTGGATCGTGCTACCCATCGGCATATTACGTAGTGGCATACAGTTACCGACAGCAATCGGTGACTCGATACCTGATTGGATCTGCATACCTGCTTTGAGGCCACGCGGTGCAATCACATAAGATCTAGAACCATCTGCATAGCAGATCAGTGCAATGTGTGCACTACGGTTCGGGTCGTATTCTAAACGCTCAACAAGGCCAATAACATCGGTCTTGTTACGTTTGAAGTCGATTACGCGATAACGCTGTTTATGTCCACCACCACGATGACGTGTAGTGATGCGACCATTGTTATTACGACCACCTGTCTTGCTCTTCTTTTCAAGAAGCGCCTTATGAGGTTCACCTTTATGCAGATCAGGTGTTACAACCTTTACTACAAATCGGCGACCGGGTGATGTTGGTTTACTCTTTACAATTGCCATGATTCTGTTTCCGATCTAATCGCTTCAGGCGCCAGCTGCAAAATCGATCTCGCTACCCTCTTGGAGACGAACGATAGCTTTGCGCCAATCTGAACGTTTACCCAAGATACGGCCTGAACGCTTGGTTTTTCCCTTTACGTTTAAGACCTGTACTCGATCAACTTTAACATCAAAAAGATTCTCAACTGCACGTGCGACTTCATGTTTGTTCGCATCCACCGCCACACGAAAAGTGTATTGGCGATTCGCATCAGCAGCGATGCTTGTTTTTTCTGAGATCAGCGGACTCAGAAGTACCTGCATTATACGTTCGTTGTTCATGACAGGCGCTCCTCTAGACGCTTCAGAGCATCAGCAGTGATCACTACATTTTTGAAACCGATAAGGCTTACTGGATCTACATCCAATACATCGCAAACACCGACGTGGTAGAGATTACGACTCGCCAAGAAGATATTTTCATCTGCGCCATCAACGATGATCAGGACATCTTTAACATTTAGAGTATTTAGACAAACCAACAACTCTTTTGTCTTTGGCTGCTCAATATTAATAGCGTCAACAACGGTTAAACGCTCTTTGCGCAGAAGCTCTGACAAAATCGAGCGAATAGCACCGCGGTACATCTTACGGTTTACTTTCTGCTCATAATTTTGCGGTTTCGCTGCAAAAGTCTGTCCACCTGAACGCCAGATTGGGCTTCTGATAGTACCTGCGCGAGCACGCCCCGTTCCTTTCTGACGCCATGGTTTAGCACCACCACCTCTTACTTCTGAACGAGTCTTCTGTGCACGTGTACCAGAACGAGCTGCCGCTTGATAAGCAGTAACGACCTGATGAATAAGTGACTCTTTATAGTCTGCTCCGAAGACAAGATCTGAGACCTGAATGGTCTGAGCTGCCCCACCGGCGACTGATTGTACATTAAGATCCATCACAGCCTTACCCTTTATTCTTCTGCTTGATAGCAGGGACAATGATCACATCCCCACCCGTTGCTCCAGGGACCGCACCTTTAACCAGGATCAGGTTTCGCTCGGCATCTACACGGACAATCTCTAGATTTTGCTGGCAGCGGTTTACATTACCCATGTGGCCAGACATCTTCTTACCTTTGAAGACGCGACCTGGCGTTTGACACTGACCGATTGAACCATTTGAACGGTGAGAGATCGAGTTACCATGAGTAGCATCTTGCATAGTGAAGTTATGACGTTTAATACCGCCTTGAAACCCTTTACCAATGCTGCGACCACGAACATCCACAATCTGACCTTCGGTGAAGATGTCGACTTTAATTTCGCCACCAACTTCAATGCCATCTGCTTCAGAACCTTCTACACGAAACTCCCAAAGTCCACGACCAGCTTCTGTCCCTGCTTTGGCAAAGTTTCCAGCAGCCGCCTTATTTACTCTTGATGCTTTCTTAGCTCCAGTAGTCACCTGAATTGAGGAGTAACCATCACTCTCAATACTCTTCAGCTGAGTTACTCGGTTTGGAGCAGCTTCAATTACTGTTACGGGCACCGATACACCATCTTCAGTGAAGATTCGTGTCATTCCGGCCTTACGCCCAACGATTCCAATCGTCATCGACCTTACCTCAGTTGAGCTTAATCTGAACATCTACGCCAGCGGCAAGATCCAACTTCATCAGTGCATCCACTGTTTTGTCGGTAGGATCTACGATATCCATCAGGCGTTTATGTGTGCGAATCTCATACTGATCGCGCGCATCTTTATTGACATGCGGTGAAATCAGGATAGTGAAACGCTCTTTCTTTGTCGGTAGTGGGATCGGCCCTAGCACTTGCGCACCCGTGCGCTTGGCAGTTTCGACGATCTCACGGGCTGACTGATCGATCAGACGATGATCAAATGCTTTCAGCCGAATTCGAATTCTCTGATTAGCCATGTTCTTAATTACTCAATAATCTTGGCAACGACGCCAGCACCAACGGTGCGGCCACCTTCGCGGATCGCAAAACGCAGACCCTCTTCCATCGCAATCGGTGCGATGAGCTTGACAGTCATCTTGACGTTATCGCCAGGCATAACCATTTCAA
>JAMOMH010000152.1 GCA_027068675.1 Sedimenticola sp. | reverse complement strand
TTTTGAACGTCAGACGAGCCGGTCTGCATGCATGTTCCTGCTTATTCCCCTCCAGCCCATAGGAGGCTGGAAGGGGGAGTTTAAACTATTTCCAGCGTGCGCGATCCATCAGCTTTACCGCTTCAGGGTTTAACTCACCCAATTTGCTTAAATTGAGGCTATCCATCTTAAATTTACCCCAACTTTTAAGTACACCACTCTGAGCAACACCTGCACGCACGGGGTACTCACCATTCTTCTCGGCATACCATCTCTGTGCATCTTCTCCAATCAGATACTCAGCAAGTTTAATGGCATTAGCTCTATTTTTTGCAGCTTTAGTCAATGCAATACCACTCACATTGACATGAGCACCCCGACTATTTTGGTTAGGCCAAAAGACCGCCATCTTCTCTGCCGCTGCACGCTGCCCAGCATCTTTAGAGGTCAACATACCTGCCAGATAATAGGTGTTAGCAATAGCGATATCGCACTGTCCCGCTGCCGCTGCCTTAATCTGATCACGATCGCCACCCTTTGGTGGACGTGCAAAGTTTTTTACAAACGCAGTCGCCCACTTCTCAGTTGTTGCCACATCAGAAGAGAGAATCATTGATGCAATGAGTGACTGATTATAGATATTACTGGATGAACGGATGCAAATACGGTGCTTCCATTTTGGGTCTGCCAACGCCTCATAAGTCGACAACTCAGCAGGGTTGACCTTGCCCTTCACATAGAGGATCGGACGAGAGCGCAGAGTCAAGCCATACCAGTGCCCTTCAGGATCACGAAAGCTGGCAGGAATTTCACTCTCTAATAGCGTTGATTTAAACCCCTGAGTCACACCTGCAGCCTTTGCACGATACAGACGCCCTGCGTCAGTTGTGATCAGTAGATCAGCAGGAGAGTTTTTTCCCTCCATCTGTAGACGTTTTAGTAGCGCATCTGCCTTACCAGTAACAAGGTTGACCTTAATACCAGTCTCATTGGTGAACTGATCCAGCAGTGGTTTAATCAGCTTCTCTTTACGCGCCGAATAGAGATTGACCTCATCTGCAGCTATAGCACTCTGCGCTGCTATCGAACCTAACAGTGATACAATCGCGACGGCTACCAAACTGAATTTTACTCGTATCATAAGTCCAATCTCTCTTCTTGAAATATTCGATCGGCAAATGATATACATTCTCATTATGTAATGCAACTGCTTCTCATTTGTATTTTATGCAACGGTAGGAAATATTTGGATGGAATAATAGAGTTACTTGAAAATAGTGTAAAAAGAGCCTTTCGAAGTTGACACCATCTGTTTATAATCCCCGCTCCAATTGCCGGGGTGGTGAAATTGGTAAACACAGTGGATTCAAAATCCACCGGCTTCACGGCCTTGCCGGTTCGAGTCCGGCCCTCGGTACCATTATAATGTTTGATGCTCTTCAGCTGTGTCCAAACAAACTCTTAGTTCTTATTCCTCTTTCTCCTCTCAAAGAACCAGACGCTATACCTTCATTAGATAGAGTCACAAAAGTTAAAGCCATGCTAAATAAATACCTGCCATTTTGTTATCTGACCATCTTAATTCTCTGCCACCAACATTAGTCATGCTAGTCTCATTGATGATCTTGAGGCAGATATTAAAAGTGGCATTCAACTAGTTAAAAAACGGCTCACTATATGGCTTCAGCTTCTTCTGAGTTGAGCCATCGATAAGAAGCTAAGAGGAGCAACAGGTCTATATATTGTTGTTATTCTTCTTAGCTATCTCCTACCTCTTAATCCTACCCATTTGTGGCGGGCTTTTATATTCCCTACCTAGATAACCTTCCTCAACTCATACTCAATAATGCCTTCAGCACCCGCTTGACGCAGTGCAGGCATAAGCTCTCGAACATCTGCGGAATCAACGATGGTTTCTACCGCCAACCAATCTTTACCGTAGAGATGGCTGATGGTTGGGGCGTGTAGCGATGGCAGCATCTCAACCAGTCTGTTCAGATTATCTTGTGAGACATTCATCTTGAGGGCCA
>JAMOMH010000151.1 GCA_027068675.1 Sedimenticola sp. | reverse complement strand
AACAGGTAGATGCCACGGTGGTTTATGGTGTTAACGAGGGTATTCTGAAACCCTCTGATGTTGTCATCTCCAACGCCTCCTGTACCACCAACTGTTTGGCACCGATGGTCAAGCCATTGAATGAGCAAATTGGTATTAACTCCGGTCTGATGACCACCATTCATGCCTACACCAACGATCAGGTGTTGACGGATAGCTACCACTCAGACCTGCGTCGTGCACGCTCTGCCACCATGTCGATGATCCCAACCAGTACTGGCGCTGCTGCTGCGGTAGGTTTAGTGCTGCCCGAACTGAAAGGTAAGCTGGATGGTTTTGCGATCCGCGTACCGACCATCAATGTATCACTGGTTGATCTTAGCTTCTCTGCTGGTCGTGCGACTACGGTAGCCGAGGTGAATGAGATCATGCAGAAGGCAGCTGATGGCACTGTGTTGGCTTACCATGATGCCCCACTGGTATCGATTGACTTCAATCACACCAGCGCCACCTCAAACTTTGACGCCACGCTGACGCGCGTTTCACCTTGCGGTACGCTAGTCAAAGTCTGCTCTTGGTATGACAATGAGTGGGGTTTCTCCAACCGTATGTTAGATACGACTGTTGCACTGATAAATGCCTAACTGCATATAGGGTGGACAGCACCGTTGCTGTTCACCTAAATTCATCTAGCATCAAAGCAGTATGGGCACTTACAAGAGTGTTATGAGGTACATGGCATGTCTGTGATAAAAATGACCGATCTTGATCTGACTGGAAAACGACTGCTGATCAGGCAAGATCTCAACGTGCCGATTGCACAGGATAGTGTCACTTCAGATGCACGTATTATCGCTTCACTACCCACCATCAAACAGGCCGTAGCATCGGGTGCCCAGGTGATGTTGATCTCTCATCTAGGTCGCCCAACTGAAGATGATCCAGAGGATAAATACTCCCTACAGCCTGTCGCCAAACACCTTTCCGGTTTATTGGGTCAAGAGGTGCGCTTGGTGACCGATTACCTGGGGAGTGTGCCACAGCTAAAAAATGGTGAAGTGGTACTGCTAGAGAACTGCCGTTTCAACAAAGGTGAGAAGAAGAATGAAGAGGCGTTAGCGCGTCAATATGCGGCACTCTGTGACATCTTTGTGATGGATGCCTTTGGCACTGCCCATCGTGCACAAGCCTCCACCTATGGTGTGGCACAATTTGCCCCTGTTGCTTGCGCTGGGCCGCTATTGGCGGGTGAGTTGGAGGCGTTGGCCAATGGCCTGGATAATCCAACACGACCAATGGCTGCTATTGTTGGAGGCTCTAAGGTCTCAACCAAATTAACGGTATTGGAAGCACTCTCTCATATTGTTGATCAGCTCATTCCAGGGGGGGGGATTGCTAATACCTTTATCGCTGCGGCGGGTCACAACGTGGGCAAATCACTCTATGAAATTGATCTGGTTCCAGAGGCGAAACGCCTGATGGAGCAGGCCAAGGCGAAAGGCAATGAGATTCCTGTACCGACTGATGTGGTGGTAGGCAAGGAGTTCCATGAGTCTGCCGAAGCGACCATTAAACAAGTTGAGGATGTCGCTGATGACGATATGATCTTCGATATTGGCCCAGAGACCGCCGCCCGTTTTGCCGAGATGATGCAGCAGGCCGGCACTATCGTCTGGAATGGCCCTGTCGGTGTATTTGAGTTTGACCAATTCGGAGAAGGGACTAAAATTCTTGGTAATGCTATTGCTGATTCAAATGCCTTCTCAATTGCGGGCGGTGGAGACACCCTCGCTGCAGTGGATAAATATGGCATTGGCGAACGAATCTCCTACATCTCAACCGGTGGTGGAGCCTTCCTTGAATTTCTTGAAGGTAAGAAATTGCCTGCTGTCGCTATATTGGAAGAGCGTGCAGCTGGATAGCCTAAACCGCCATGTTGGATCTGAGAAACGCGGGCCATGAAGCCCGCGTTTTTTGTTAGGCCGCGCAATAAGTAGTGTAATCATCTGGTCACATACGTCATATATGCTTCCTTGTGAAATCACCACAATTTGAGACAACAGTATAGATAGACTAAATAGTTGTCTTAAAAATTATTTTTAAATATTAAGTGAGGAACCATGCCAAGGCGAACTAAAATTGTGGCGACATTGGGCCCAGCTACCGATCAACCCAGTGTGCTTGAGGCGCTGCTAAAAACGGGCGCAGACTTGGTGCGTATCAATTTCTCCCATGGAAAAGCGGGTGAGCATAAACGTCGTGTAGAGCGAGTTCGGCGGTGGGCAGAAACCAATAACAAAGAGATTGGTATCCTGGGTGATCTACAGGGGCCAAAAATCCGCACGGGTAAATTTATCGATGGTCATGTTGAGCTGGTCAAAGGCGAACGCTTTATTTTGGATGCTGATCACTCGTTAGAGGGTGGTGATATTGACCGCGTAGGTATCACCTATCGAGAGCTGCCAGGTGATGTGGCGGTTAATGATATCCTGCTGCTTGATGATGGTGCAATCTCTCTACGGGTCTGTCGTGTTGAGGGGGCGAAAATCCACTGTCGAGTGCATGTGGCTGGCAAGCTATCCGATAACAAAGGGATCAACCGGCAGGGAGGAGGGCTCTCAGCGCCCGCTCTGACGGAGAAAGATCACCATGATATTAAGCTGGCGGCAGAGCTTGGAGTGGACTATCTGGCGGTCTCTTTTGTACGTAATGCAGCTGATATTCATGAAGCACGCAGCCTGCTGCTTGAAGCGGGAAGCGATGCGGGTATTGTCGCAAAAATTGAACGAGCGGATGCGCTGGATGTGGTTGAAGAGATTATTGAAGCAGCGGATGCCATTATGGTGGCCCGTGGTGACCTTGGCGTAGAGATTGGTGATGCAAAACTGCCAGAGGTACAAAAGCGTCTGATCAAGCAGGCGATTGAGCTGAATAAGGCCGTTATCACAGCGACTCAGATGATGGAGTCGATGATTGAAAAACCGACCCCAACACGAGCTGAGGTGTTTGATGTGGCCAATGCGGTGATTGATGGCACCGATGCGGTGATGCTCTCTGCCGAGACAGCCGCAGGTAGTTACCCTGTTAAGGCGGTCTACTCGATGGCCAATATCTGCCTTGAGGCTGAAAAACATACCACTGTTCGCCAATCCTCTCATCGATTAAATACTGTTTTTGGCCGTGTTGATGAGTCGATTGCAATGGCTACGATGTATACCGCTAACCATCTTGGGGTCAATGCCATTGCAGCACTGACTGAGTCAGGCTTAACAGTAAGATGGATGTCCCGTATTAGCTCAGGTATACCCATCTATGCGATGACCCGCCACACCACCACCTGCCGCCGCGTTACCCTATTCAGAGGGGTCTATCCTGTTAGTTTTGATATGGGTGATTCACACCCAGAAGATGTTAACCGTGACCTGATTAATGAGCTGTTAGCACGCAAAGCGGTCTCTAAAGATGAGCTGGTTATCATCACAAAAGGGGATCGGTCAGGTGTCGAGGGGCAGACCAATTTAATGAAAGTGATGCGTGTCAGTGATCGAGCGCACCGCTCGAAAGAGTGATTGAGGAAAAGAGTTAGCATAAAAATGAATCAAGCCGTATGGAGTTTTCAAAAACAGTAAAATTTGATTTTCCAAGAATACCTGTTCTTGGTACGTTGCTCCTTATTATCACCGTAATGAATTACAACTATTCATAATGCCTTTCATTCTTGATGAAAAAGGTAAATTGAGTATTAGTGTAATAGCTACAGCAATTCTGGCACTTGGCACTGCGGATATTGTTGAGAATATTTCTGCACAGATGCATTGTCTTTATCACCTGGGTAGTGCCAAACTCTCCCGCTTTAACTCTGAAGCCATTGCTGGATCAAAGGTGTCAACTTTTTCGGGGCAAGGTTCATGGCAGTGATAAAAAATAAATAGAACTATCGCTTCCCATATTGAAAATCGTAGGGTATAGTTCGCGCCTCAAATCGGGGTCGTTAGCTCAGTTGGTAGAGCATCTGACTTTTAATCAGGTGGTCACAGGTTCGACTCCTGTACGACCCACCATCTAAAACAAAGGGTTACAAGGTTTCTTGTAACCCTTTTGTTTTTTAGCCGCATCGTTCTGATTTAGTGCCTAAACTCCCATCCTTTATTTACTGGATCAATAGCATCTATTTTAGAGCGGCTGGGATGCCCAATTTTATATTGTGAGACCCAAAGCTCCCTTGAGCAATTACGATTTACTCAGTGGCTTCCTAGCGCTTTTGGGGGCAAATATTATTTTCTCTCTGAACTGAAAAACTCTAGTGAGTGCTATCTGCGAATGTCATGGTATGAGTGGGTGGGCATAACGGTATACCCACCCTGCAGATGGCTGTTTTAGTTGCTTAGTGCAGCTTCAATTCTGTCCAGTGCTTTGGTTAAGTTCTCCATGCTGGTGGCGATGGAGAGACGGGCGTGGCCATCTAGGCCGAAGGCGCTACCAGGTACGATAGCTACACTTGCTTTTTCGATGAGATATTCAGCCAATTCACTATCGGTGTTGATGCCGTCAATTGCTTTGATTGCTTTGCTGACATTGGGGAAGAGGTAGAAGGTGCCGTCAGATGGCAGGCAGGTGATACCGGGCATCGCATTGAGCCGCTCTAATACGTAGTCATGACGCTGTTTGAAGTGAACCAACATCTCTGCAATACAGCTTTGTGAGCCGCTGAGGGCTGCTTCAGTGGCGTATTGTGAGATTGATGCAGGGTTGGAGGTACTCTGTGACTGAATTTTCTTCATCGCCTTGATGATGTCAGCTGGACCACCGGCATAACCGATGCGCCAACCGGTCATTGAGTAGGCTTTTGATACGCCGTTGAGTACTAGGGTGCGATCATTGAGTTCAGGGCAGGCGTTGAGGATGTTGACGAATGGCTTATCAGACCAGCGGATATGCTCATACATGTCATCGGTGGCGATGATCACTTGTGGGTGCTTTTTTAGTACATTGCCCAGTGCGGCCAGTTCATCGTGTGAATAGGCCATGCCGGTTGGGTTGGATGGGCTGTTGATGACGAAGAGACGCGTTTTGTCGGTAATTGCAGCTTCAAGCTGTGCCGGCAGGATTTTAAAATTCTGCTCGGCTCCCGCTTCAACGATGACAGGTTTACCTTCGGCCAGCAGCACCATATCGGGGTATGAAACCCAGTATGGGGCAGGGATGATCACCTCATCACCTGGGTTGATTAGCGCTTGAGCGAGGTTGAAGAAGCTCTGTTTACCACCACAGGAGACCAGGATCTGCTCAGGTTTGTAGTTGAGCTTGTTATCTCTTTTAAACTTCTCAATGATCGCCTGCTTCAGTGAGGCAGTGCCATCAACGGGGGTGTATTTGGTATAACCATCGTTGATCGCTTGAATAGCAGCCGCTTTGATGTGGTTTGGGGTATCAAAGTCAGGTTCGCCAGCGCCAAGGCCAATAACATCTTTACCTGCAGCGCGCATCTCAGCAGCACGAGCGGTAATTGCTAGGGTAGGGGAAGGTTTTACCGCCTCTACGCGGTGTGAGAGTTTTGTGCTCATCTAGTGTTAATCCAAAAGCTTTAAAAATTTAGAACTAAGTATAATATCGAATTCGCTGGCATTACAGAATCCCTATGAGTAAAGAATTTCAACTGGTTAGTGAGTTTGCCCCAGCAGGTGATCAACCCGCTGCTATCGCCCGTATGATTGAGGGTTTGAATAATGGCGAGGCGGGTCAGACCCTATTGGGTGTGACAGGCTCAGGAAAGACATTCTCTATCGCCAATGTGATTCAGTCGATTCAGCGGCCAACCTTGATTATGGCGCACAATAAAACCTTGGCAGCACAGCTCTATGGTGAGATGAAGGCTTTTTTCCCTAATAATGCGGTGGAGTATTTTGTCTCCTACTACGACTACTACCAGCCAGAGGCTTATGTTCCTGCTTCCGATACCTTTATTGAGAAGGATGCCTCAATCAACGAACATATTGAGCAGATGCGGCTCTCAGCCACCAAAGCGCTGCTGGAACGGCCCGATACAATCATTGTGGCGACAGTATCGGCGATCTATGGTTTAGGTGATCCACGCTCCTACCTTAGTATGGTGCTGCATCTGGATCGGGGTGATCGGGTTGATCAGCGCTTTATCCTGCGTCGCTTGGCCGAGTTGCAGTACAAACGCAATGATATCGAACTGCATCGTGCCACCTATCGGGTGCGAGGTGAGGTGATTGATATCTTCCCTGCTGAGTCGAATGACCAAGCGGTGCGGATTGAGCTGTTTGATGATGAGATTGAGCAGATCTCTCTGTTTGACCCACTGACGGGTGAAGTGCTGCGCCGAGTACCGCGTTTTACTATCTACCCCAAGAGCCACTACGTAACACCGCGTGAGAAGCTGCTGGAGGCGGTGGAGCTGATCAAAGTGGAGCTGCAAGAGCGGCTGGAGCAGCTGCGTGATTTGAATAAATTGGTTGAGGCGCAACGTCTGGAGCAGCGCTGCCGCTTTGATATTGAGATGATTATGGAGCTGGGCTACTGCTCCGGCATTGAGAACTACTCCCGCTATCTCTCGGGCCGAGACTCGGGTGACTCACCCCCCACGCTATTTGACTATCTACCTGATGAGGCGCTGTTGGTTCTTGATGAATCGCATGTCACCATCCCGCAAATTGGTGCTATGTATAAAGGTGACCGCTCACGCAAAACAACCCTTGTGGAGTTTGGTTTCCGCCTGCCATCTGCGTTGGATAATCGCCCGATGCGCTTTGATGAGTTTGAAGTGCGTTCACCGCAGACTATCTATGTCTCCGCCACACCAAAGGCGTATGAGATTGAACACTCCGGTGCAGTGATTGAGCAGGTGGTACGTCCAACTGGACTGCTTGACCCTGAATTGGAGGTGCGCCCTGCCACAAATCAGGTGGATGATCTGTTGTCAGAGATCACCGTTCGTGCCGAGCGAAAAGAGCGGGTACTGGTCACCACATTGACCAAACGTATGGCAGAAGATCTGACAGAATACCTGCACGAGCACGGTGTACGAGTACGCTATTTGCACTCAGATATTGATACGGTTGAGCGGGTTGAGATTATCCGTGATCTACGCCTTGGTGAGTATGATGTCTTGATTGGTATCAACCTGCTACGTGAGGGGCTTGATATACCCGAGGTGACACTGGTCGCCATTCTGGATGCAGATAAAGAGGGCTTTCTGCGATCAGAGGGGTCGCTAATTCAGACCATTGGTCGTGCAGCACGCAATGCCAGCGGCAAAGCGATCCTTTATGCTGATAAAATTACCGGCTCCATGCAGCGTGCTATTGATGAGACTGATCGTCGCCGCAAAAAGCAGAACGCCTTCAATAAAAAACATGGCATCACCCCAACGACTATCAAAAAATCGGTGGCTGATATTCTAGAAGGGGCCTATCCTGGGTCGCCAAAGAGTGCCAAAGAGTACGCAAAAGTAGCTGAAGAGCAGGCAGAATATGCCAGCATGACACCAAAACAGATGACCAAACGGATCAAACAGCTAGAGGATAAGATGTACAAACACGCTCGGGATCTTGAGTTTGAAGAGGCGGCCAAGATGCGTGATCAGATTAAAAAACTACAAGAGCTCGGCGTGATGGCCTGATTAATAATCAGCTGTTACCTGCTGTAATCAAAGGGTAATTATTTGTTAGATATGCTCTACAATACCCTCAATTAGAAAATAGAACGTAGAGAGATTTATGCCCATCCCAGTCAATCATCCGCAACGATTCCAGCTCACCAATGAGGTACATGCTCGTCCCTACGCGAATATCTATGTCCCTGCACGAGCCAGCCATCTTGCGATACTGCTGACGCCGGAACAGAAGGAGGATGATCGTGCCGCATTGAATGCCTTGTGTGAACGCTATTTGATCCCACCACCTGCAGCCGATACCGACCATTTCAATGGTGAATTTGGCGCATTTCAGCTACGTTGGGAGCAGCATAGTGAGTTTGCAACCTACACCTTCTACACCGAGGGGAACTGCAGTGATCCCTTTGCTGAAACCGCCCTGCGTAGCGTGCCTGATGCATGGCTGAAGAGTCTGCCTGGGCAGCTTATTGTAGCGATTCATGCCGGCATGATGTGCTGTAAATATAAAGGCAAAGCAGAGACACGTCAGCCGGTTAATTTAGATGTCATCAGCCCGATGTTTGAGGGCAATACGCTGATCGGTTCGGGTGTGGCGGGGGGGGATGCCAGCGCATTCACTGATTTCCGCATTCATGCCGATGGTTTCAGTCGTTTCTTGGTTATTGACCACAATTTTCATAGCAGCCGTCAGGCGGGCCGTCTGCTGCATCGCCTGTTTGAGATTGAGGTCTATCGCATGATGGCCCTGCTCGCCTTTCCAGTGGCGCGTAAGATGCTGCCAGAGTTGAATATCAGAGATAAACGTCTGGTTGATATTACAACCTTGATGTCGAAGGGTGATGAAAAAGATCCCACTCGCTGCTCTGCCGCACTGCTGGATGAGCTAACAGAGTTGGCTACAGAGGTTGAGAATAGCCTCTCATCAAGTCACTTCCGCTTAGGGGCTGCTCAGGCCTACATTGAACTGGTCAATAAGCGTATTGAGGATCTGCGTGAAGTGCGTACTCCTGGCCTGCAGACTTTTCGTGAGTTCATGGATCGGCGTTTAGCTCCTGCAATGAACACCTGTCGTTCAGTCAACCTTCGACAAAAATCACTCTCAAAGCGGATCGCCCAAGCGGGACAGTTGTTGCGCACACGCGTTGATGTTGAACTAGGACGCCAAAATCAAAGCCTGCTGGAGTCGATGGATAAGCGTGCTCAACTACAGTTGCGGTTACAAGAGACGGTAGAAGGGCTATCTGTTGCAGCCATTACCTACTACAGCGTAAGTCTGGTGGGTTATCTAGCCAAAGCGGGTAAGGAGGCCGGTTTGCCGATTAAGCCTGACCTGGTAATGGGGATTGCAATTCCAGTGATTGCAGGCGTGCTGATTTTCGGTGTGCGTCTGATTCGTAAAAAAGTTAAAGGTGCACATGCCAAGATTGATGAGGGATAGTTTTCTAGACAGCATCAAACTCTGGTATTTTTCAAGGTGCTTGTTCACTAAGTGTCAAGTCCCGCCTGTTTATATATTTGTTTTTTAAATCGCTTCGGTTCCTTTTTTTGCCACGCCTTCATAGCCTCAATGGGTGATTTATGATCCAGTGCTTTCTAAGGGATATGATGGTTATAGATCGCCATGTATCTCAATAAGGTCTCTTTCAGTTCAGCGATTGATTCAAAGCGTGTCTGTTTAACGACTTCTGAAATACGACCATTGAAACGCTCTACCATTCCATTAGTCTGGGGTAACCGTGATGCCACACATACGATTGGGTTTAGTGACTATTCTGTTATTGGTGAGCCAATCGTCAATAGCTGCACCAAAGGCTGACCTATGGTCAATTTGGCAAAAAAATGATCGGCAGGGTGGGGAGCCAATAGACCATTTAAATTGGCAGAATTTTCTAGATAACCACCTTCAGCGTGGTGATGATGAGATCACTCGACTGAATTATGCGGGTGTTAGCGAGGGTGACAAAAACCTATTGGACCACTATTTGGCCCAGTTGCAGCGCAGCCCAGTCTCCTCACTGAGCCGAGATCAGCAGCGTGCTTATTGGATCAACCTCTATAACGCAGGCACGGTATGGGTGATACTTAAATACTATCCTGTCGCCTCAATTCGAGATATTGATATCTCACCGGGTTGGTTTTCAGATGGCCCATGGGGCAAAAAACTGTTCAAGATTGAGGGGCAGATGGTTAGCCTGGATGATATTGAGCATCGAATTTTAAGGCCAATTTGGAAAGATCCTCGTCTACATTATGCCTTGAATTGTGCCTCCCTTGGTTGCCCAAATTTGCAACAGCAAGTTTTTACTGTAGAGAATAATGAAGCACTGCTGGAGCAAGCAGCCACCTCATTTATTAACCACAAAAGGGGTGTCGATGTGGTGAATGGAGAGCTGGATGTCTCCAGTATCTATCGCTGGTTTAAAGAGGATTTTGGTGGGAGCGACCAGGCTGTTATTAACCATCTTAAACATTTTGCAAATCCTGATTTAGCTGCTAAGTTACGAAATATTAAGGAGATTAGCGGCTATCAATATGATTGGTCACTTAATGAGGTGGTAAAAAAATAGGGCAGGGTGCAACTCCTGCCCAGATTATTTAGCTTACCCCGTACTGCTCTCGATAGGCCTCAATAGCGGTGAGAGATGTGGTCTCCCCCTTCTCTTGCAGAAACTCAATGAGATGCTCCAAACGCACGATAGCGGCAACAGGTATGCCAAAACTCTCCTCCACCTCCTGGATGGCGGAGGTTTTACCTGTGCCACGCTCTTGGCGATCCAGCGCAATGATCACACCCGCTGGTGTTGCACCATGCTGATGGATGATTTCGACAGACTCACGTACCGATGTGCCCGCAGAGATCACATCATCAATAATCAACACCTTGCCTTTTAGTGGGCTACCCACGATGTTGCCCCCCTCACCATGATCCTTTGCCTCTTTGCGGTTAAAGGAGTAAGGGATATCAATGTTGTGGTGCTCAGCCAATGCTGCACAGGTGACAGCTGCCAGTGGAATACCTTTATAAGCAGGGCCGTAGAGCAGATCAAACTCAATGCCAGAATCGACAATGGCTTGAGCAAAATTTTGACCAAGACGAGCCAAACTGGCCCCTGTGTTAAATAACCCAGCATTGAAGAAGTAAGGGCTGATACGGCCTGATTTTAGCGTGAACTCGCCAAAACGCAGTACATCGACGCTGAGAGCGAAATCTAGAAAATCGTGTTGATACTTGTGCATGGGGTTTTCCTGCTGTCGAAAATAGTTGACCTTATTGTAACCGGAAGCGGGGGCAGCACTAAACATTGGCACTCTGGTTTCGTTATACTTTGATCCACAAAAATCATTCTGGATTATTAATGCCCACTCCCTCCTCCTCACTTATAAAAACTATCTTCAGTGGGCGAATGCTGATCACCTTGATGATGGGTTTTTCCAGTGGTCTACCTCTGCTGTTGACTATGTCAGTGCTACAGGCGTGGATGAAGCTAGAGGGGGTTGATCTGAAAACTATCGGCCTCTTTGCACTGGTTGGTGTGCCCTACACTCTTAAATTTCTCTGGGCACCATTGCTAGACCGCTATACACCCAGCCTATTGGGGCGACGACGTGGTTGGCTGTTGTTGGCACAGCTTGGCCTGATGCTCTCCATCGTGCTACTCGCCTTCACCTCACCTGCCGATAGCCCACTTAGTGTTGCTTTTGCTGCACTGCTGCTCACCTTCTTTTCTGCCAGTCAGGATATTGTTATTGATGCCTATCGGCGTGAGGCGTTGAGTGATGAGGAGTTGGGTTTTGGTTCATCACTCTATGTTAATGGCTATAGAATCGGCATGCTGCTCGCCTCTGGTGGTGGGCTGATTTTGGCTGATTTCATCAGCTTTACCCAAGTCTATTTGCTGATGGCCGCTTTTATGTTGATCGGCGTTGCCACCACCCTCTTTGCACCAGAGCCAGAGATTCCAGAGGGCCAACCAAAGCGGTTGCGTGAAGCGGTTATTGACCCCTTCATAGAGTATTTCAGCCGGAAAGATGCACTGCTCATTCTCTTTTTTATTCTGCTCTATAAAGTGGGTGACACCATGGCCAGCCACATGAGCATCCCCTTCTACCTCGATATTGGCTTCTCAACCAGTGAGATTGGCTCGGTAGTAAAGCTGTTTGGTTTCTGGGCGACTATCCTGGGTGGTCTGCTGGGTGGTCTGTTAATTCTCCGCATCGGTATCTATCGAGCGCTCTGGGTCTTTGGTATTTTTCAGGGGTTATCTACGGCCGGTTTTGCACTACTTGCGATGATGGGTTATAGCTTAGCGGGTCTGACTGGGGTGATCGCCTTTGAAAATCTGACTGCCGGAATGGGTACTGCCGCTTTTGTAGCCTTCATGGCCAGCCTAACGAATCGACGCTTTACCGCTACTCAATATGCCCTATTAAGCAGTTTTATGGGCATCCCGCGTGTGTTGGTTGCCGCCCCTACAGGTTATATGGCAGAGGCGATGGGGTGGGTCAGTTTCTTCAGTTTTTGTGCCTTGATTGCTCTACCAGGGTTGGCGCTACTCTGGTGGCTGCGTGATCGTGGTTTGATGCAGCAGGAGAGAGGTAAAAAATGATTGAGGTGGGTTATCTTGGGGCGTTTATTGTCGGGCTGCTGGGTGGTGTGCACTGTGTTGGCATGTGTGGCGGTATTGTAGGTGTGCTCACCTTTGGCTTGCCGGAAAATAAACGAAGCTCTTTTTCAACTATTCTCCCTTTTCAGATGGCCTATAACGTAGGACGTCTGACCAGTTACGCTATTGCTGGAGCCATCATGGGTGGGCTGGGTATGATGCTGGGTCAGTTGATACCCATCTACCAGTTTCAGCAGATACTCTACGGCTTTGCAGGTGTTTTTATGATTCTGCTTGGTCTCTATCTTGGTGGCTGGTGGAGTGGGTTCATCCGTATCGAAAAGATAGGTGGGCCGGTCTGGCGTGCTATTGAACCGTTGGCTAAACGGCTACTGCCGATCAGCCACCCTGGGCAGGCGTTGGTGTTGGGTTTAGCATGGGGCTGGGTTCCTTGTGGATTGGTTTACAGTGTGCTGATCTGGAGTATCTCATCGGGTGGTGTATTAGAGGGAGCAGCTTTAATGCTCGCTTTTGGTTTGGGCACACTGCCAAACTTGATTGCAATGGGCGTGGCGGCAACTGCCTTATCTCGTTGGAGCCGAGATATCCGTATTCGTCGATTGGCCGGGGCGATGGTAACTCTTTTTGGCTGTTATGCACTGTGGCAGCTGCTGGGCAATTAACTTGTGGGTAGTGAGCTGCCCGTCTTAAATGGATAGGCGATGTTAACTGGGAAAGTAATTGTCGGGGATAAGAATGGTCGGTTTGCGTTGGTGCAGATCATCTTTTTTGGGGAAATCCAGGTTGTAGTGCAGGCCTCGGCTCTCTCGGCGTCGCTGGGCGGATTGGATGATTAGATCTGCAACATCAACCAAGTTGCGTAGCTCCAACAGGTCATTGTAGACACGGAAATTGCCGTAGTACTCACCAATCTCATGTCGCAGTAGATTGACGCGCCGCTTGGCACGTTGTAGCCGTTTGTTGCTGCGTACAATGCCGACATAGTCCCACATGAAGTGGCGTAGTTCATTCCAATTGTGAGAGACAATAACCCGCTCATCTGAGTTGGTAACTCGACTCTCATCCCAGGGTGAAAGCTTATCACTGATCTCAATAGTGTCGATATTTGCTTCGATATCTTCAGCGGCCATTTGTGCGTAAACCAGGCACTCTAAGATGGAGTTACTAGCCATACGGTTGGCACCATGTAAGCCAGTGTAGGCTGACTCTCCAATGGCGTAGAGGTTGGCTATGTCAGTTTTAGCGTGTTGGTTTGTTGTAATGCCACCGCAGGTGTAGTGGGCAGCCGGTACCACTGGGATTGGCTCTTTGGTGATGTCGATGCCAAAATCGAGACAGCGCTCATAGATGGTTGGGAAGTGCTCGATAATGAAGGCTTTTGGCTTGTGGCTGATATCGAGAAATAGACAGTCGGCACCCATTCGTTTCATCTCATGGTCGATGGCGCGAGCAACAATATCGCGGGGTGCTAGTTCAGCTCGCTCATCAAACTTATCCATAAATCGCGTGCCATCTGGCAGTAGCAACTTGCCCCCTTCACCACGTACCGCTTCGGTAATCAGAAAGTTTCTGGCATCGGGGTGGTAGAGGCAGGTAGGGTGGAACTGAATGAACTCCATGTTGGCTATTCGACAGCCTGCACGCCAAGCCATTGCGATACCATCACCGGTAGAGACATCGGGGTTACTTGTATAGAGATAAACTTTGCTGGCCCCGCCGGTTGCCAAGGTGACGGTGCGGGCGCTAAATGTCTCAACGCAATCTCTCTCAGTGTTAAGAATATAGGCACCGACACAACGCTTTTTGCTCTGTTTTTTCTGCTTATCTAAGATGAGATCAATGGCGTTGTGGTTTTCGTAAAGTGTAATGTTTGAGCGTCTCTTAACCTGATCCTGCAATGACACTTGAACGGCTCGGCCGGTGGCATCGGCAGCATGAATAATACGTCGATGTGAGTGCCCCCCTTCGCGGGTGAGGTGTAGCTGATTTGGGTCATCACTCTCTTTACTACGTGTGAACTTGACGCCAAGATTGAGCAGTTGGGTGATATTTTCGGGGCCATGCTCCACAACCATGCGAACGGTCTCTTCGTTACAAAGCCCTGCACCTGCAATGAGTGTGTCATCGATATGTGAGGCGACAGAGTCATGAGCATCCAATACCGCTGAGATACCGCCCTGCGCGTAGTAGGTGCTACCCTCATCAATTGAACGCTTGGCTATAATTGCGATGTTGAGATGAGTGCTTAGGCGTAGTGCGAGACTGAGCCCTGCGGCTCCGCTGCCTATGATAAGAACGTCGTGTGTATGGTTACAACTCATATTTGCTGGTGATTATGTTTACAGAGATAATAGGCAAATTTATTCAAAGGTTCTTAATCCTACACTGAAATCGTATAATGTAGAAAAGTTCTGTTATTCAAGAGACCTCTTGGTTAACAGAAGCACACATCAAAAATGTCCTAATTATAATAGCTGTTGTTTTTTAGGGTTATTTTAGAACTTATCCAATTAACGGTTGTCAATTCAGTTAGAACGCAGCGATGCGTGCAGCTGTAAAACGAGGGGAATGCCCGGATGGGCGAGAAACAAATCGATCAGGAGTTAGTCGCCAGAGTGCAGGCGGGTGACAAAAAAGCATTTGACCTGTTGGTACTCAAATACCAACAGAAAATTGCCAATCTGGTCTCACGCTACATCCGCGATCACTCCGAAACTCTGGATGTGACTCAGGAGGCTTTTATCAAAGCCTATCGAGCGCTACCCAATTTTCGAGGTGAGAGTGCCTTCTATACTTGGTTGTATAGAATTGCAATCAACACGGCAAAAAATTACCTCGTTGCACAGGGGCGTCGACCACCAGCAGGTGATGTCGATGCCGAAATGGCCGAACAGCTTGATGTGGGTGTACGACTCAAAGAGTACGCAACACCTGAAAACAGACTGCTGGAGGCTGAGATTGCGAATACCGTGCATCAAGCGATTGATGAACTGCCTGAAGATCTGCGGACAGCAATCACACTACGTGAGCTTGAAGGTTTGAGCTATGAGGAGATCGCCAGTGCGATGTCATGCCCAGTAGGTACCGTAAGGTCACGTATTTTTCGGGCACGTGAAGCGATAGACAACCGGCTAAGGCCGTTACTGGATCAAGACTGAATCAGGTGTACTGATGACTAACAATAGAAGCGAAAAACTCTCTGCAATGGTTGATGGCGAAATGCTTGTAGATGAACTATCTACAACACTCTCATCACTTACAAATGATGAGGCACTACGACAATGCTGGAACCGTTACCACCTAATTGGCGATGCTATTCGCGGTGAATCAGCCACTCTAGGTGCGATCTCAATTGCTGATCGCGTGCGTGAACAGATTGCCGATGAACCGACAGTTTTTTCACCAGCAGCGAGTCGAACTAATAAGCCGACATGGCGTTCACAGTGGATGCAATATGCAACAGGCGCCGCTATTGCCGCATCGGTCACGATGATGGCCGTTATGGTTGCCCCCAATTTTATTGCACCTGAACAGAGTGGTTCTGCTCAGATTGCAAAACACACAGCCCCTACAGCAACATCTATTTTGAACAGACCTGCTGAACCCTACTATTCCGAACAGAGTTATGTGGTTAATCAGCCCGTCACTCATTGGAACTTAGGTAAACCAGGTCTTGATGGCACGATGAATAGCTTTTTTGTGAATCAAAAAGAGTTTGCTCCAATGTCGAGTATGCAGGGCATGTTGCCTTATACCTCAGTTGTCAGCTATGGTACTGAGACACGAAAAACTCAATAATATCGCTATGAGGCGACCGTTAGTGGCGTTTTGGTTGTAAATGGTGATGTTTCTGATTGGTGGATATAAAAAGTGATTGAAGAGAGTGCAACTGTTGTTGAGCTTGATGGTCAGTATGCGGTGGTTGAGACGATCCGCAAATCGACCTGTGGTAGCTGCGAAGCTAAAACAAGCTGTGGCACCGCAGTGCTCTCTAAAGTAGTTGGCAATCGCGCGAATCGTATGCGTTTACGTAACACCATCCATGCGCAGGTGGGAGATACTATTATTCTTGGTCTACATGAGCGAGCGCTGCTACAGACCTCATTTCTCTTCTACTTAACACCGCTCTTTAGCTGTTTCCTCTTTGCGCTTTTGGGGCGTTTTATCGACGATGGTGTTGGTGAAGTTGCAACCATCTCGTTTTCTCTTGTTGGCCTTCTTTCTGGTTTGGCTTTTGTAAAATGGTTGTCGATAAAATTGGAGCTTGATTCACGCTATCAAGCGGTGCTATTGCGTCACGATGTGAGTTCACAAGTGGTTGATTTTAATCCAGTCCATTCTGAACTCTCTTAAGTTTTATATGCCTATATTGGCTGAGTTCTAGCCAGTTCTAATAAAAGTGTTTCCTCGCTAGTCTACCCTGTTTTCCGGAGTGTTTTTTTATGAAGTTGACACAACTCACCGTTGGTAGTTTCTCTCTTCTGTTGTTTGCTCTTTTTGCTCTGGCGATACCGTCAGTCTCGGCTAATTCGCTACCCGATTTTACGGTATTAGTTGAAGAGCAGGGTAAAGCTGTCGTCAATATCAGTACTAAACAGCATGTTGTTAATCGTCAACTGAAGCAGTTTAATCTGCCAGAAATTCCAGAAAATAGCCCCTTTGGTGAGCTATTCCGTCACTTCTTTGGTGCGCCTGGCTCAATGCCTGATCAAGAGTTTGAGAGTACTTCACTCGGTTCAGGTTTTATTGTCTCAAGTGATGGTTACATCATGACGAATCATCATGTCGTTGCTGAGGCTGATGAGATTATCGTCCGTACCAGTGATCGACGTGAATATCTTGCAACCGTGATTGGTAGTGATAAACGTTCAGATGTGGCACTGATCAAGATAGATGCAGAGCAGCTACCAGTGGTTGAATTTGGTGATGCCGATGCACTCAAGGTGGGTGAGTGGGTGCTGGCTATTGGCTCACCATTTGGCTTTGAACAAAGTGCTACAGCCGGGATCGTTAGTGCCAAACGGCGTGCACTGCCACGTGAAAACTATGTGCCCTTTATTCAGACTGATGTGGCAATCAACCCCGGCAACTCTGGCGGTCCGCTGTTTAATTTAGCGGGAAAAGTGGTGGGCATTAACTCACAAATCTACAGCCGCACTGGTGGCTTTATGGGACTCTCTTTTGCCATTCCAATCAATGTGGCCAAAGATGTAGTGGATCAGTTGAGAAGCAAAGGCCGTGTAACCCGAGGTTGGTTAGGCGTGTTGATTCAAGATGTTACACGTGAGCTGGCCGATAGCTTTGGCATGTCACATCCACGCGGTGCCTTGGTGGCACGTGTACTGCCAGAGAGTCCTGCTGCTGCAGCTAAATTGTTGCCGGGCGATGTGGTATTGAGCTTTGATGGGAAAAATATCCCCGACTCCTCGGCACTTCCTCCATTGGTCGGTATTGCTCAGATTGATCGGCCTGCGGAGATGGTCATTTTGCGCAATGGCGTTGAGATGAAGATGCAAGTGACGGTTGGAGAGTTACCACAAGAGGATGACCAAGTGTTGGCGCAAGGCGGTAAAAAAGAGCCAAAAAGTGGGCGTTTAGGGATTGTCGTAACTGCATTGACTGATCAGCAGCGTGAACAGGTCCAGATAGAGAGCGGGTATGGCGTGTTAGTTGAGGCTCTCAAAGAGGGTGCTGCGGCAAAGGCGGGTATTGAAGTGGGTGATATTATTTTGATGGTTGATAGCCAGCAGGTTACCAGTGTTGAGCAGTTTACTAGCATGGTTGAAAATCTACCTGCCGGTAAATCTGTTGCTGTATTACTCCAACGTCGTAGTGGGCCAACCTTTCTAGCGATTAAAGTACCTGAATAATGAGGCAGTTTACACTCTACTCCCGTGTCTACTGTTCGCTTTGTGATGTGATGCTGGAGGCGCTTGAAAAACAGCAAAAGACTCTCCCATTTGAGATCACTGTGGTTGATGTTGATATGGACCCCGCTTTGGATGAGCAGTATGGCGAATTGGTTCCTGTTTTGATGGATGGCACGACAGAGATTTTCCACTACCATTTTGACGAAAAGCGCCTACACAGTTACTTGCAAGGCCTTTGATCTGCTATCATTCCTCTATTCGATAGCAGCAGCACCAACCCATTGAAAAACGGAACCTCCTGAATTGGATGTTCCGTTTTTCAATGGGTTGGTGCTACGCATTAAATTTTGTTGTCTGCTCACTCCATAAAAACAGCGAGCTAAATGGCAGCCAACGCACTGTAGACGCATAGATGACCGACCTCCAACACATACGAAATTTCTCAATTATTGCCCATATTGATCACGGCAAATCGACCATTGCCGATCGTTTTATCCAGCTCTGTGGTGGCCTGTCAGAACGCGAAATGGATAGCCAAGTGCTCGACTCAATGGATCTTGAGCGTGAGCGAGGCATTACGATTAAGGCACAGAGTGTCACCCTGCACTACAAAGCGAATAACGGCGAGACCTACCAACTCAATTTCATTGATACTCCAGGGCATGTTGATTTCTCCTACGAAGTCTCCCGCTCGCTTGCAGCCTGTGAAGGCGCACTGTTGGTTGTTGATGCAGCACAAGGTGTTGAGGCGCAGAGTGTAGCCAACTGTTACACCGCGATTGAACAGGGGTTAGAGGTGATGCCTGTACTCAATAAAATTGACCTGCCATCAGCTGAGCCTGAACGGGTGATCAATGAGATTGAAGAGATCATCGGCATTGATGCGGATGATGCGTTACGCGTTAGCGCCAAAACGGGCCTTGGTATTCCTGAGTTATTAGAGGAGCTAGTGGCCAAAATCCCACCACCGGTTGGTGATGTAGATGCGCCGCTACAGGCACTTATCATCGACTCATGGTTCGATAGTTATGTCGGTGTGATCTCGCTTATTCGCGTGATGGCTGGAACGCTAAAACCGAAAGAGAAGATGAAGATGTTCTCCTCAGGGCGTATCTTTCAGGTCGATAAAGTGGGCGTTTTTACTCCAAAACGTCACGACCTCCCTGAGATTAAGTGTGGTGAAGTGGGTTATGTTATTGCCGGAATTAAAGAGATTGATGGTGCGCCCGTCGGTGATACCATCACTCACGCAGATAGGCCGGCTGAGGAGGAGTTGCCTGGTTTTGAGCAGATCATGCCGCGTGTTTTTGCAGGCCTCTATCCTGTCTCCTCAGATAACTATGAAGATCTACGTGGCGCCCTTGCCAAACTGCGTCTCAATGATGCTTCGCTCTTTTATGAACCAGAGACTTCGCAGGCGCTTGGTTTTGGTTTTCGCTGTGGTTTCCTCGGTATGCTGCACATGGAGATCATCCAAGAGCGGCTGGAACGCGAGTATGATCAAGACCTAATCACCACTGCACCCACGGTTATCTATGAAGTGCTCTGTATTAACGGTGATTTGATCATGGTCGATAACCCAGCCGATCTGCCAGAACCGAATAAGATGGAAGAGGTGCGTGAACCGATTATCGATGCACATATCCTCGTGCCACAGGAGTACCTTGGCTCCGTGATGGGGCTCTGTATTGAAAAACGTGGTGTACAGAAAGATATGCAGTATTTAGCAGGTCAGGTGCAAATCCATTTCGAGCTGCCTCTGAATGAGGTGGTACTCGACTTTTTTGATCGGCTGAAATCAGTTAGTCGTGGTTACGCCTCTTTTGAGTACAACTTTAACCGTTTCCAAGCGGCCCCTCTCATCAAACTTGATGTGTTGATTAATGCAGAAAAGGTTGATGCGCTATCGATTATTGTACACAAAGATCAGGCCCAATATCGTGGGCGCGAGCTGACTGTTAAGATGAAAGATCTGATTCCACGCCAGATGTTTGAAGTGGCTATTCAGGCGGCCATTGGTGGCCACATCATCGCCCGAACTACTGTAAAAGCACTGCGTAAAAATGTAACTGCTAAGTGTTACGGTGGTGATGCATCACGTAAACGCAAACTGCTAGAGAAACAGAAAGCGGGTAAAAAACGAATGAAACAGGTAGGTAGTGTAGAGATCCCACAAGAGGCATTTTTAGCCGTATTGAAAATTGGTAGGGAGGATTAATCTCTATGAATATTGATTTTCCAACCGTGCTTGTTGTTGCCAGCTTTGTATCTGGCATGATTTGGTTACTTGATACACTGCTATTTGCCTCACAGAGACGCATTGATGCAGAGAATGAAGCAAAAGCGCAGTCGAAGTTAAGTGCTGAAGGGGCAGCAAAGGATGAGATAACAGAGCCCATTGCTGAAATCCATGTCAAAGAGCCGTTAATTGTTGAATATGCGCGCTCTTTCTTCCCTGTTATCTTTGCCGTTTTAATTCTGCGCTCCTTTATTGCAGAGCCTTTCCGTATTCCATCAGGTTCCATGATGCCGACACTGTTAGTGGGCGATTTTATTTTAGTTAATAAATTTGCCTACGGACTCAGGTTGCCATCAATCAACAAAAAAGTGGTCGATATCAGCCTGCCTGAGCGGGGTGATGTGATAGTTTTTCGTTATCCAAAAGAGCCAAGCGTTGACTATATTAAACGCACGATTGGTATTCCAGGAGATACCATCTCCTATCATAATAAAATATTGAAAGTTAATGGTGAGATATTGCCGCAGGTTCAGGTAGGGCGTTATTTAGGTGTGGGTTCCGGCATTGGTCAGACGGGTTGGACAACATCGATAGAGAGCAATGGTGAGAAGGAGTATGCTATTTTGCGTAATCCGAGAGCGCCCAACATGCCAGCAGGTTGTCAGGTGTTACGCCCTGGTACCATTACTGTGCCTGAGGGGCACTACTTTGTAATGGGTGACAATCGAGATAATAGCAACGATAGTCGCTGTTGGGGTTTTGTACCAGAAGAAAATTTGGTTGGAAAAGCCTTTGCGATATGGATGCACTGGGACTCAGGTCGCGCGGGTGCAATCCCAATTGCATGGGAGCGTCTTGGCAGTGGTATCAACTAAGGTTGGATGACAAATGAGAAAAAGTTGTTATAAACAGCGTGGTTTAAGCTACACCGGTTGGCTATTGGCTATCGCAATTGTTGCCGTCATCTCTGTGATGGCTTTTAGAATCGTCCCCGTCTATTTGCAACATGCCACGGTGATTACCATTATTGAGTCGCTCCAGACAGAACCTGATATTGGCCGAAAATCGCGAGCTGAGATCCGTAAATTATTAGCAAAACGCTTTAATATGAATATGATTACTGGTGTTTCAGGCCAAGATATCACGATCAATCGAAAGGATCGCCGGATGTTTATAGAGCTGAATTACCAAGTAAAACAGCCAGTAATTCATAATATGGAAGTGTTGATGACCTTTAGTGATGAGATTGAGTTGGGGCCTTGAGAGCACCAATTGAACCGCTTATCCGTGCTGTTGGCCACACGTTTGCCGACAAAGGGTTGTTAGAACGAGCTTTGACACACCGAAGCGCCAGTGGCATCAATAACGAACGCTTTGAATTTTTGGGTGATTCAATACTCGGTTTTGTTATCGCTGATGAACTCTACAGGCTCTTTGAGTCGGCTGATGAGGGGCAGTTAAGCCGGTTGCGGGCAGGACTGGTAAAGCGTGAAACACTGGCCGATATCGCTCGTGAGCTTAAACTTGGCCCATCTCTTAATCTAGGGGCAGGGGAGCTGCGGAGCGGCGGCCAGACGCGAGACTCGATTCTTTCCGATACGCTGGAAGCTATTTTTGCCTCAATCTATCTTGATGCAGGTTATCAAGCGATACGCAAAGTGATTTGTCAGCTCTTTCAGAGTCGCCTTGATGCGATCAGCCTTGATACTCAGCAGAAAGATCCCAAAACGCGTCTGCAAGAGTATCTCCAATCTAAACAGTATGAGCTGCCAATTTACGATGTTATCGCTACAACCGGCAGCCAACATGAGATGACATTTGAAGTGAGTTGTCAGCAGAAACAGATAAAACGCCAGGTCGTTGCAACTGGCACCAGTCGCCGAAAAGCGGAGCAGGCAGCCGCTGAAGTGATGCTGAAGGAGATTGGGCATGAGTAACCATTGTGGTTATGTTGCGATAGTTGGGCGACCAAATGTTGGTAAATCGACACTCCTTAACCGTGTTATTGGTCAAAAGGTGGCGATTACTTCACACAAGGCACAGACTACACGGCACAGTATTCTCGGTATTAAAACGACCGAGACAGGCCAAATCATCTACGTTGACACGCCTGGAATCCATGATCGTGCTGACCATGCTATGAACCGTTACCTCAATCGAACCGCTAAGGCATCGCTGTTTGAGGTGGATCTGATTATCTTTGTGGTTGAAGCGCTCAAGTGGACACGTGAAGATGAGAAGGTGCTTAACTTTCTGCTCAAGCAGGAATCCCCAGTCATTTTAGCGGTAAATAAATGTGATCAGGTGAAGTCAAAAGAGCGACTGTTGCCCTATCTACAAGAGATGTCACAACGCTATGCATTTGATGAGGTGATTCCTATTTCGGCGAGTAAGGGGAGTTATGTTGAGATGTTGGAAGAGCAGGTTCTGACACGTATGCCTGAAGGGGTTAACATCTTCCCTGAGGATCAATTGAGTGATCGTTCAGATCGGTTTTTTGCCGCTGAATTGATTCGTGAACAGTTGACTCGACGTTATGCTCAAGAGTTGCCCTATGCCCTCTCCGTTGAGATTGAGCAGTTCAAAGAGGAGGGCAATCTTTATCGCATTGCTGCCATTGTTTGGGTAGAGAAATCGAGCCAAAAAGCGATCATCATTGGTAAAAATGGTGCTGCGTTGAAAGAGGTCTCCAAACATGCTCGTATCGGTATGGAGAAGTTTTTTGATAAAAAGGTTTTTCTACAGGTTTGGGTCAAGGTGAAAAAGAGCTGGTCTAGTGATGAGTCCTCCCTGACCCGTCTGGGTTATGGCGAATAGCGCCCGTTTTTGAGTCGCCTAGGGAGCCTCTGAATAAGTCATGATTGTTTTATACGGGCTGAAATTCAACCAGACTTATTCAGAGGTTCCCTGGTCTCAATAGCATGCAACTGTACGAATGTTATATCCTGCATCGGCGAGACTACCAAAATAGCAGTCTGCTGCTAGAGCTTTTTAGTCGGGAACTGGGCCGTCTGCCAGCCATTGCCAAAGGGGTGAAGTCGGCCCGATCAAAAAAACAGGGTGAGTTGCAATCTTTTTATCCATTGCAGCTGGGTTTGGTTGGTCGAGGTGAGATACGCACCATTACCACTATTGACTCAGAGCAGCGCCCCCATCTTTTGACGGGAGAAGCGCTCTACTGTGGTCTCTATCTTAGTGAACTACTGATGCGGATGACGGCGAGAAATGACCCGCACCCAGCTCTGTTTGAGCAGTATGAACAGGCTTTATCAGCACTGGCTCAAGGTGAATTGTTGGATCATACCCTGCGCTATTTTGAGATTAATATGCTAAAAACGCTAGGTTATGGCCTACTGCTTAATTGCCAGGCAACCGGTGAAGCTCTAGAGCCAGATCAGCACTACTACTACCGAATTGAATATGGCCCTGAACCAATATCAGCGTGTAGTATGGGAGAGATGACTATCCGTGGTAGCACACTGTTGGCGTTAAGTGGTGGTGAGCCACTGTCGCGCATAGCAGCACAAGAGGCTAAGCGATTGATGCGCCTAGTTCTGGCGTACTACTTGGGTGCTAAACCGTTGAAGAGCCGAGAGCTATTTCGGCCTATAAACCCATCTTTTAAATCCAACCATTAGTAGAAGAGTATGAGCCACCAAGAGATCACTAAAAAGCGCCTGTTGGGTGTTAATATCGACCATGTTGCGACTCTGCGTCAGCAGCGTGGAACACGTTATCCTGAGCCGATTCAGGCGGCACTGGTGGCCGAACAGGCGGGTGCTGATGTGATTACTCTGCATCTACGTGAAGATCGCCGACATATACAAGATCGTGATGTTGATATGTTGGCTGATATCCTCCAGACACGGATGAATTTAGAGATGGCAGCGACCGAAGAGATGAAAGCCATCGCTTGCCGTATCCAGCCGCATGACTGCTGTCTAGTGCCTGAGAAGCGAGCGGAGTTGACTACGGAAGGTGGTCTCGATGTGTTGAGTAATCTTGCCTACTTAAAAGATTACTGTGCGGAACTTGCGGCCACTAATATCCGTGTCTCACTCTTCATTGATGCCGATCTACGCCAGTTGGATGCGGCAGCAGAGTGTGGTGTCCCCGTCATTGAGCTGCACACAGGCCACTACGCTGAGCTGCCATCGGGTGCTGATCGAGATAGGGAGCTACAACGTATCATTCAAGCGACTGAACATGGTTTGGGTTTAGGTTTACAGGTCAATGCTGGACATGGCCTTGATTACCATAATGTCGCCAACATTACGGCGATAGCGGGAATTTGTGAGCTAAATATTGGCCACTCCATTATTAGTCGTGCGGTCTTTACTGGATTGTATGAGGCCGTACGTGAGATGAAAGCTTTGATCAATGACGCTTGATAGTATGGTTATGTTCGACCATCCTACTAAGAGTGCCTACAGGATCGTGGTGCTTTATCCATCAGAAATTTTGACTCAGCATAAGTGAAGCGAGGCCGAGGTGATAAAAGTTCTTCTCGTCGATGATCATGAATTGGTACGAACGGGCATCCAACAAATTTTAATGGAGGCGGGGGGGATTGATGTAGTTGGTGCGGTCTCCTCAGGGGAGGAGGCGCTGAAACAGGTTCGCCGGCTTGAGCCAGATGTTGTATTGATGGATGTCAGCATGCCCGGCATGGGTGGTATTGAAGCGACTCGCCGTATTCTCTGTAGCATCCCAACACTCAAAGTGATTGCATTGTCGGCGCATGATGATGACCCCTTTCCGGCACGTTTGCATGAGGCGGGAGCGATGGGTTATCTGACCAAAGGGTCACCTGCCGATGAGATGTTGAGTGCCATTCACTTGGTGGCTAAAGGCATCCCTTACATCTCATCTGAGGTGGCCAAAAAACACACTCTGGCTGAGTGGGGTGGTCAGGGCCAAGTGACCTCACCCTTTGTGGTACTCTCTCATCGTGAGATGCAGGTGGCGATGCTGATTCTTCAAGGCAAAAAAAACCAAGATGTCTCCGATACTCTCAACCTCAGTCCAAAAACAATTAGCACCTATCGTCAGCGTGTTTATGAGAAGCTAAATGTGACCAATGATGTTGAGTTGACCCGATTAGCCTATCGTTTTGGAATTATTGAATGACGCTGTTTGACCCTGCTTGCCGACTCTGCCCCCGTTTAGCCACCTTTCTCGACCAGGTGATAATTGACCATCCCACCTACCATGCACGGCCTGTTGCGCCGTTTGGTGATCCAGCGGCACGTCTGCTGATTGTTGGTCTAGCGCCCGGTATGCATGGTGCAAATGCGACAGGACGCCCGTTTACAGGTGATCATGCGGGTATTTTGCTCTATGAGACACTGCATCAATATGGTTTCAGTAACCAGCCAGAAGCCACCTCGGTTGATGATGGCCTACAGCTCTTCAACTGTCGTATTACCAATGCGGTAAAGTGCCTGCCACCACAAAATAAGCCGACCGGTGATGAGATTAACCTCTGCAATCTCTTCCTCAAACAAGAGCTAGAAGTGCTGCCAGAAAATGCCGTAGTACTCGCTTTAGGTGGCATAGCTCACCGAGCAGTGTTGAAGGCGTGTGGTGAGAAATTGAGTGCCTATAAATTTGCCCATGCGGCACTTCACCCGCTCAATAATGGCCTACAGCTGCTCGACTCCTACCACTGTAGTCGCTACAACACACAAACCCGTCGGCTTACGCCGGAGATGTTCCAACAGGTGTTTGCCCAAGCGCGAGACCTCATTAGCTAACCATCGCCATGAGCGAGCAAACAGCCGATCAGCCATTTGATGCCGATGCTTTCCTAAAGAGCCTAACCGGTCGCCCTGGTGTCTACCGCATGGTGGGTGCTGAGGAGAAAATCCTCTATGTTGGCAAGGCAAAAAACCTTAAAAAAAGGGTTAGTAGCTACTTTAAACGAGGCCTGAATCGCCGGTTACAGGTGATGGTGTCACAAATTGTCTCGATCGAGGTGATTGTTACCCACACCGAAGCGGAGGCGCTGATCCTTGAAAATAACCTGATCAAATCGCTAAAACCTCGCTACAACATTCTGTTGCGTGATGATAAAGGTTACCCCTATATCCACCTCTCAACGGAGCAGACTTTTCCCCGTATCAGCTCATTTCGTGGCAAAAAGAGGGCGAAAGGGCGTTATTTTGGCCCCTATCCCAGCGCCAGCTCTATGCGCGAGACACTGCATATTTTGCAGAAACTTTTCCCCGTTCGGCAGTGTGAAGAGAGCTTCTATCGCAATCGCTCACGCGCCTGTTTGCAGTACCAAATTAAACGCTGCACCGCCCCTTGTGTTGATTTGATTAGTGCAGAGGAGTACACCAAGGATGTTGATAATGTCATTCTCTTTCTAGAGGGCAAAGGTAACCAAGTGGTGGATGGCCTAGTGGCTCGAATGGAGCAGGCCTCCAGTGAGTTGGAATTTGAGCAAGCGGCGCTTTTCCGTGATCAGATCAGCAGCCTGCAAAAGGTTCAGGAGCGACAGTATGTTAGCGGTGAACGGGGTGATCTTGATCTGATCGCTGTTGCACTCACCGCCGGCACCGCCTGTGTACAGCTGTTTTTTATCCGAAATGGCCGTAATCTTGGTAATAAAGTCCTTTTCCCCAAGATCCCTCCAGGGGCGAGTTGTGAAGAGATTCTCTCTGCATTTGTCGCCCAACACTACCTTGGCAAAGCGGTGCCATCTGAGATTATTGTTAGCCACATGCCGGAGGATCAGGTGCTATTACAAGAGGCGCTTTCTAGTCAAACATCACATCGAGTTGCCATTCGCAGTCAAGTTCGTTCAGAGCGGGCACGTTGGTTGCAGCTGGCAATAAATAATGCAGAGTTCTCCTTGAAGGCGCGGTTGGCTAGCAATGCCGACCATCAGTGTCGAATTGAGTCACTGCGTGATCTATTGAATTTGGATGAGATTCCTAACCGCATCGAGTGTTTTGACATCAGCCATACCAGTGGTGAATTAACGGTTGCCTCATGCGTTGTCTTTAATGCTGCTGGAGCATTGGTTTCAGACTATCGCCGTTTTAATATAGAGGGCATCACGCCAGGAGATGATTATGCGGCCTTGCATCAAGCGCTCACACGTCGCTACACCCGCATCCAAAAAGGGGAAGGGTGTGTGCCCGATATTCTCTTTATTGACGGTGGTAAAGGGCAGATCAATACGGTGCATGGAGCGCTACAAGAGGTGGGCATTGTGCCGCTGCTGGTGGGTATCGCTAAAGGGCCTGATCGCATACCCGGGAAGGAACAGCTCTTTTTGTATGGCCAAGATGCCCCTATAATGATTCCGCCCAACTCGCCCGCATTGCTCCTTATCCAACAGATTAGGGATGAGGCGCACCGCTTTGCGATTACTGGGCACCGAAAACGACGCGCTAAGAGTAGAAGGGAGTCCGGCCTTGAACAGATTGCAGGTATCGGGCCAAAACGCCGCCAGCGGCTGCTAAAGCAGTTTGGTGGTCTGCAAGCGCTCTCCGAGGCCGGAGTGGAAGATATCGCTCGGGTAGATGGCATCAGCCGAACATTGGCCCAACAGATTTACCATACATTTCATGAACAAGAGTAACGATCACGGTCTCTGGACCATCCCAAACCTCCTCACAATGCTGCGTATTGTGTTGATTCCTGTTTTTGTCGTTGTCTTCTACTTGCCTTTTGAGTGGGCACGTATCGCCTGCACAGTTGTCTTTGCTTTAGCGGGTTTTACTGATTGGTTAGATGGTTATCTTGCTCGACGTTGGCAGCAATCATCCCCATTGGGCGCCTTCCTTGATCCCGTGGCAGATAAGTTGATGGTGGCCGTTGCCCTCATACTACTGATCGAAGCTGACCCTACTCCGATACTTGCGTTACCTTGTGCGATCATTATTGGGCGTGAAATTACCATTTCAGCCCTGCGAGAGTGGATGGCTGAAATTGGTTCACGCGCTCAAGTTGCTGTCTCCATTATCGGAAAGCTAAAGACAGCTATGCAGATGGCAGCCATTGGTTTTCTAATCTTTAAAGAGGATATCTGGGGTATTCCCGTGACCATTATCGGCTATGTGCTACTTTATGTTGCCGCCATTTTGACTCTCTGGTCAATGGTGGTCTATCTTCGTGCCGCATGGCCAACACTGAGTGGACAACATAATGAAAATAAAGAGCGGGGTAACGAAAAATAGGCTTGACAGAAAAGCTCCTGAAGCTACAATAGCCGGCGTTTCAACGGTATGCGGGAATAGCTCAGTTGGTAGAGCACAACCTTGCCAAGGTTGGGGTCGCGAGTTCGAATCTCGTTTCCCGCTCCAATGAAACAAATAATCAAACCGGCTACTAGCCGGTTTTTTTGTGCCTGTTGGTTACCGTTGTTCAGTGCCCTATTTGTGGCTGGTGATAGTGAAGAAGTTCATCATGTTATTCATCTCACTTGCTTTATCGGTCATTGAAGCTGATGCAGCAGAGGTCTCTTCTGCCAGTGCGGCGTTTTGTTGAGTTAATTCATCCATGCTGGTTACTGCTTGGTTGACTTGATCAATCCCTGATGACTGCTCCAGGCTAGCGGCTGCGATCTCAGAAACAATATCACCCACCTTTTTAACACCGATGACGATCTCGCTGAGAGTCTCACCAGACTCATTGACAAGATCGGCACCTGCTTTGACCTTCTCTACACTATCTTGAATAAGACTCTTGATCTCTTTAGCTGCTGTTGCACTGCGACCAGCCAGATTACGCACCTCAGTTGCTACTACAGCAAAACCTCGGCCCTGTTCACCGGCACGAGCGGCTTCAACTGAGGCGTTTAATGCCAGGAGATTGGTTTGGAAGGCGATCTCATCAATGACGCCAATGATCTCAGCAATTTTACTGCTGGCGGTGTTGATCTCATCCATCGCTTTGATGGCATTGCCAACCACTTCACCACCATGCTCTGCAGTCTCCCTTGCGGTGGTGGCCAGTTTGTTAGCGAGTTGGGCATTATCGGAGTTATTTCTTACTGTGCTGGTCAGCTCCTCCATGCTTGAAGCGGTCTCTTCTAATGCACTTGCTTGTTGCTCTGTACGGTTGGATAGGCTGGTATTGCCTGCGGTAATCTCTTCTGATGAGCTGTTTATCTGTACCGCAGAGTCCCGTAGCTTGAAAATGATCTCCTCTAGATTGTCTCTAGTTGCATTGATATCATTTTTCACCACGGTGAACTGACCTTTATAATCGCCGGTCATCGCTTTTGTCATATCACCCTTGGCGATCGTCCCCATGACATCAGCGACCTCTTCAAACACTTGACCTAAGGTGTTGAGTAGCTCATTAATACCGCTACTTAGCTCCCGAAAGAAGCCCTCCTTACCTTGCAGATCTATCCTACGGCTTAGATCTCCAACCTGTGCAGCATCGATGATGGCTTGGATATCCCCTTCGATAACCTGCTTGATCTTCTGGTTGGTGCCATTTGCATCCTGCTTAAGCTGATTAAATGCACCCTCATACGGTTTGCTGATGGTCTCACTAAGGTCACCTTTGGCAAGTGCACCAAAGACGCGCACTGTGTCATTGACCACGCTATCACTCACCTCAACAAGATCGTTGACACCGGTGCTGAGCCTCTTGTAGAACCCCTGTTTACCCGATAGCTCAATGCGTTGGCTTAGATCACCTTTACGACTACTATCAACTAAGCTCTGTACATCGACCTCAATCACCTGTGTGAGCCGCTCTTGCATCTCTTTCATGCCCTGTAGAAGCTGCCCTGTTTCATCTTTTGATATGACCCTAATGTCACTTGATAGATCACCCGCAGAGATGCGTTTTGAAATAGCCAATGCCTCAGTTAATGGGGTGACAATCATTTTAGTGATTAACCAAGCAACCAATACACCAATGATTAAGGCGATCAGTGCGGCACCCATAGAGATTATTTTTAGGTTAGCACTCCCCTCTTTTAGTAACTGAGCATCGGTTTTGACCAATCTGTTTTGGTTATCGACCATAGTGGTGAGTAATTCTAATGCCTTGCTGGCCTGTGGTGCCGCCTCTTTGCCGAGAAGGTAGTTAGCCATGTTCCACTTATTTGACCCTCTAATTTGGAACATTCGAGGAGGTAGTGGGGTAAACTCTTTACGCATCTCAATGTAGATCTTAAAATGCGCTTGCTGGGCCGCTGTTAAAAGATAACTTTTCTCTTGAATGGTTTTTAGGCGTGCAGTATTGACTGCCCAGCGCTGATTAAAATCATCGGCCCACTTCTGCTCGCCACTGATTAAGTAACCCCGTATGGCGGCTAAACCCATTGCAAAAGAGCCACGTGAGTCAGCAAAGGTTGCTAACAGTGCTTTTCTGTCGGCAGTGGCATCCTGCTTTTTCTCTTCATTAATCATCCCAGTAATTGCGCCAACAATTTTTGTAGCACGTGGCGCGGCCTCTGTTAGCAACAGCTTCATGGCAGGTTGCTCATCGATGGTGTGGCTGATATTTTCGACCCGCTGTTGTGCTATTTTAAAGGCAGCTAGAACTGATTTTAACTCTGCTAACATCTCTAAATTTTTAGCAACCGTCCATTTTTTTGACATCTTGGTCATGGTTTCAAGGTTATGGTCAATCTGCTGCCACGCCTCTTGGCGCTGCTGTTTGAACCTATCCTTGCCAAGAATCATGTAGCCACGTAAAGCTGCGAGTGAGTAGTTGATGCCATTAACGAGATCGTGGCCAGCCACATTTGTGGGGAAACGTAGCTCAATCACACGGTCTTGCAGTGTGCCTTGTGCCGTTAATTTAATTTCAACGAATGCCACGAGCATCACTAAAATGAGAAGCACAATGCCAAAACCAGCCGCTAGCTTTTTGCCAACAGGTAGATTGAGTAAGAGTTGTGTCGCAATGTTTGAACTGGAAGGAGATTGTCCCATTTGAGTCACCTAGCTGTGATTGTTTATCAATTAACAAGCATCTGTTCTACTACGATACGATTGGGCTGTTGTTGAGTTAGAACCCATTCGAGTTTGTGCTTAAACACGCGCAATGTATGAAGCTGTTTTCCATGTTAAACGCTCTATCGGCTGCTTCTTAGCAATGTTTAGGAATTAGATTGTGTGTGACCACAAATTAGGGTGTGTGTGTGGACTCTCTTAGCCATTATTGAGAATATATCCAGGTGATATTGCAGCAATTTCATACTGCTTAAAGGAGTAATAATGTCTCGACCTGTCTGTTTCCCTGAGGGGACGATCCCTTTCCTGAAAATGTTGGTAAAGAACAATAATCGGGAGTGGTTCCATGAGAATAAAGCCAATTATGAGTTAGTGATTCGTGAACCCGCGTTGAATTTTATTGAGGCGATGGCACCTGAACTTGAGAAAATTTCACCGCATTTTAGAGCGCTCCCCAAAAAAGTGGGTGGTTCATTGATGCGTGTCTATCGTGATACGCGCTTTGCTAAAGATAAAACACCCTATAAAACCAATATTGGTATTCAATTTCGGCATGAGCTGGGTAAAGATGTGCATGCGCCTGGTTTCTATCTGCATATTGAGGAGGGGGGCTGTTTCATTGGTGTGGGTATTTGGCGGCCTGATAGTCTATCGTTGAACAAAATTAGAGACTTTATTGTCGATAACCCTGTGGCATGGGGACGGGCTAAAAACCATCAACCGTTTAAAACCAATTTTCAGCTTGAAGGGGATCGTCTTAAAAGAGCGCCTCGTGGTTATCCCGCAGATCATCCTCTGCTGGATGATCTAAAATGGAAGGATTTCATCGCCTGTGCCTATTTTGATCAAGCAGAGATTATGAAGCCTGGTTTTTGCCAATATGTTGCTAAACATTTTGCTCAGGCTAGCCTGTTTATGTCATACCTCTGTATGGCATTGGGTGTGAACTACTCTGAGCGCACCGTTTAGGGAGATTGATATGAAAAAAATTGTCATGGCACTATTTGCCTTTTTTCTGTTTTTTAATGCTGCTCAGGCGGTTAGCTCAACAGGTGAAGCTATCTGGGTTGATGTACGTACTGTGGGTGAATATCAGCGTGGCCATAAGGTCGATGCTATTAACATACCCCACACCATCATTGGCCATAGGATTGCTGAATTAACCACAGATAAAGATGCGGAGATCCACCTCTATTGTGCAGCAGGCGTTAGGGCTGGCATTGCAAAAAGGAGACTGGAAAAGATGGGTTATACCAATGTTATAAATGAGGGTGGATTGTCTGACGTTCAGTAATCGCTTTTCGGAACACAATCTGTTGCGTTGTTCATTCACTATACTTAAAACCTATCTCTTTCTGAGTTGAAGAGCTGTTATGGAAATAGTGATCTTGATCGTCGGTGTGATATTTGTCGGATTGGGCGGTTTTATGGTCTACGATCCAGTTTTATTACACTGAGAAAATAGGCAAAAAAGAGAAGAGAGGCGCCAGTTGGCACGCTTCGACTTGATATTTAGAGCTATTAGGAGAGTTTTGTGGAGATATCGACAATTGTAGTGCTGGTGGTTATTGCCGTTTTGGTGATCTATGTGGTGGCCATCTTCAACCAGTTGGTAGCACTGAAAAATCGCTATGAAAATGGTTTCTCACAGATTGAGATTCAACTGAAGCGACGTTATGACTTGATACCCAACTTGGTAGAGTCGGCAAAAGGTTATCTCAAACATGAACGTGAGACGCTAGAGGCGGTGATAGCGGCCAGAAACTCAGCAGCAGAAGGTTTAGCACAAGCCGCCGCTAATCCAGGCAATGCAGATGCGATGCGCCAATTAGCCAGTGCAGAGGGTGGACTTGCCGGCGCGATGGGTAAGCTCAATATTGTGATGGAGGCCTACCCTGACTTGAAAGCCAGTCAAAATATGCAGCAGCTGAGTGAAGAGCTGACCACCACAGAAAATAAGGTAGCCTTTGCTCGCCAAGCCTTTAATGATCAGGTGATGGCCTATAACACCTACAAACAGTCCTTCCCACAGAATATGTTGGCTGGCCCCTTTGGTCATGCGGTTGATGCTGAGCTGTTAGAGTTTGAAGATAGCCAAGCGATACAGGCTGCACCTAAAATCTCTTTTTAATGGATTTTTTTACCGCCCAAGATCAGGCTCGTAAAAGTACCAGTTTACTGGTGCTCTATTTCATCTTTGCCGTCATCTCACTTATTCTCCTGACCAATGTGCTGATAACTGGTGTGATCACCTGGATGGGCATGGGTACATATGATGTGCTCACCGTTGAGCGTATCAAATCTGCATTTGATTGGCAGACTTTCGGCCTAGTTGGCGCTGGGGTTGCCACGGTGGTGCTGGTGGGTAGCCTCTATAAAATGGCTCAGCTCAACAGTGGTGGTAAGGTCGTTGCTGAGTCATTGGGGGGCAAACTGGTTAGCCAAAATAGCCAAGATCCACTACAGCGCAAACTATTGAATGTGGTTGAGGAGATGGCGATTGCCGCAGGCACACCCGTACCGCCGGTCTACATCATGCAAGATGAAGAGGGAATCAACGCCTTTGCGGCCGGTTTTAGCCCAAGTGATGCCGTCATTGGGGTCACCCGAGGTTGTGTTGAGCAGTTGAGCCGTGACCAACTGCAAGGGGTGATCGCGCATGAATTTAGCCATATTTTAAATGGTGATATGCGCCTTAATATCCGTTTGATGGGGGTGCTGCATGGCATTCTGATTATCGGCATCATCGGTTACTACATTCTGCGCTCAATGGGCCGCTCACGCTACAGAGGTGGCAGCAGAAATAGTGGAAATAGTGCCGTTATACCGTTGGCCTTGGGTGGTGGATTGATGGTGATTGGTTATGTTGGCACTCTCTTCGGCAATCTGATTAAGGCCTCAGTGAGTCGTCAACGTGAATACCTTGCTGATGCCTCTGCGGTACAGTTTACGCGCAACCCCGATGGTATTGCGGGTGCTTTAAAACGTATTGGTGGTTTTAAGTCCCATGCCTATGTGGAGAGTTCAGCCGCTCAAGAGAGTAGCCATCTGTTTTTTGGCACTGCTGTACACTCCTTTTTTGGCTCCTTGTTTGCCACTCATCCCCCGTTGGAAAAACGGATTCACAGCATTCAACCAAATTGGGACGGCAAGTTTGATAAGCGCATTATAGAGACAAAACAGACGGCTGAAGTAGAAACCTCTAACACCAAAAAAGCCGCCATGAATGTTGCCGTGGTCACAGTGGCGGCTGAAGCGATGCAGGCACTGGGTACGATCGGACAGGTGAGTGATGTCAATATTGGTTATGCTAGAGAGCTGATGGATGGGGTGCCAGAGGAGATTCTGGCCGCAGTGCGTGAGCCATACAGCGCAAGAGTAGTGATCTACCTTCTGTTGATCAGTCCTGCTGACGATATTAGAAAGATTCAGTTGTCCCATCTACACCAATATGGTGATGAGGGTGTCTACCGATTAACCCTAAAACTTCTGCCTGTGGTTAAAGTGCTAGATGTCAGCATGCGCTTACCATTGATTGATCTTGCAATCGCTTCATTGCGGCAGCTCTCAAATCACCAATATCAACTCTTTAAACAGAATCTTGATGCATTGATCAAGGCCGATAATCGGATCAGCCTCTTTGAGTGGGCGTTGCAACGTATTCTACGGCACCATTTAGAGGCAGCATTTAATCAACGACCACCACCCAGAGCTAAATATGGCTCATTGAATTTGCTAAAAGAGGAGTGTGAACTGCTCTTCTCACTGCTGGCTTATGCAGGGAAGAAAACAGAGGCTGGTGAGGCATTTGATGCGGCAAAGCTGATTATGCAGCAAGATAACCTATCGCTATTACCAAAGAGTGAACTGAATCTATCTAAGCTGAATAGTGCGATTGATCGGCTGGCTCAACTGAAGCCACTTGCCAAGCCGCAGTT
>JAMOMH010000150.1 GCA_027068675.1 Sedimenticola sp. | reverse complement strand
GCATTGATTCATGCCGCTACCATGGTTACTGCTGGTATCTTTATGGTTGCACGGATGTCACCCCTGTTCGAATTTTCAGAGACTGCGTTGAGTTTCATCTTAATCATTGGTGCAACGACCGCCTTTTTTACTGGTTTGATCGGTATCGTTCAAAATGATATCAAACGCGTGGTTGCTTACTCAACGCTTTCACAGCTTGGTTATATGACGGTAGCACTCGGTGTATCAGCCTACTCAGCGGGTATTTTCCACTTGATGACACACGCTTTCTTTAAAGCGCTGCTATTTCTTGCGGCTGGTTCTGTCATCATGGGAATGCACCATGATCAAGATATTCGTAATATGGGTGGGCTGAAGAAATATATGCCGATCACATATTGGACATCACTGCTAGGGACACTGGCGCTGATTGGCTTCCCTGGCTTCTCCGGTTTTTTCTCAAAAGACGCCATTATTGAAGCCGTGCATTACTCTAATCTGGCTGGATCTGGTTACGCCTATTTTATGGTGGTGGGCGGTGTCTTCGTCACAGCACTCTACAGTTTTCGTATGTTCTTCCTAGTCTTTCATGGTGAGGGGCCTCGTGATAAGCACGCCATTGCACACCTCCGCGAATCACCCAAAGTCGTAGTATGGCCGTTGATACTCTTGGCTATCCCTTCTGTGGTAATTGGCTACATGACCATTGGCCCGATGTTGTTTGGCGATTGGTTTGATGGTGTGATCTTTGTCTTACCGGAACATGACACAGTAGCAAGGATTGGTGAGAACTTTCATGGTCCATTCGGCTTTATCCTTCATGGAATGATGGCGCTCCCTTTTGTACTAGCTATGAGTGGGCTGTTTGTAGCGTGGTTTATCTACGTGAAAAACCCATCAATTGCCGACACTATCAAGAATCGATTTAATGTGATTTATCAAATATTAGATAGAAAATATGGCATTGATGAGCTCTATCAATACATCTTTGCTGATGGAAGCCGAGCTATTGGTAAACTCTTCTGGAATTTAGGTGATAAGACTATTATCGATGGAATGATCGTTAATGGCTCTGCAAAAGCTGTAGGTCTCTTCTCGGGTGTTGTTAGGCGTGTCCAGACGGGTTATCTATACCATTATGCTTTTGCGATGATTGTGGGTCTGCTTGTAATGCTGACTCTGTTTGTAGATTTTTAAGAAAGGTAGGATGATAAGCATGAGTGCAGACTGGCCCATCCTAAGCGCGACCATCTGGCTTCCAATTATTGGTGGCTTGATGGTTATCGCAATCGGTGATAAAAACTCAAATAACGCACGTTGGATGTCGCTTGCAGTCGCTGTGATGACATTCCTCGTCAGTTTGCCGCTATACAGTGGTTTCAATCCAAATAGTGCCGAGATGCAATTTGTTGAGCGGGCACCTTGGGTCTCATATTTTAATATTGAGTACTATTTAGGCGTTGATGGCATCTCAATGCCGCTTATTATATTGACTACTTTTATCAGCATCTTCGTCATTGTGGCTGCTTGGGAAGTGATTCAATATAAGGTCTCCTATTACATGGCAGCATTCCTAATAATGGAAGGTGTCATGGTTGGTGTCTTTTCAGCGCTTGATGCCATGCTCTTCTATGTATTTTGGGAAGCGATGCTGATACCGATGTTTCTAATCATTGGTGTTTGGGGTGGGCCTAATCGCGTCTATGCCACCATTAAGTTCTTCCTCTATACATTTTTTGGCTCCGTATTTATGTTGGTAGCCTTAATCTACATGTATTTCCAGGCAGGCAGCTTTGATATTTTGGCATTCCATAATCTCAAGTTGACGCTTAATGAACAGATTTTAATATTTATCGCTTTTCTGATGGCCTTTGCAGTAAAAGTCCCAATGTGGCCTGTTCACACTTGGCTACCAGACGCCCATGTAGAAGCACCAACAGGTGGCTCGGTCATTCTTGCTGCGATCATGCTAAAAATCGGTGGTTATGGTTTCCTCCGTTTTAGTCTTCCGATTACGCCTGATGCCAGTCAAG
>JAMOMH010000149.1 GCA_027068675.1 Sedimenticola sp. | reverse complement strand
TGTTGTTTCTTGATATTGACGCGCCGCTGCGTAATATGTCGGTAGTAGGGTGGGTACATCTGTATATGCTCGGTTTTGTGATGATGAGTATTTTTGCCGCCATGGCACAGCTTGGACCGGTAGTGGTCGAAGCCGATCACCGTTTTGTAAGCTTTTTTCATCTTATCTGGATTGCTTTGGTTGTGGGGTTGGTGCTGATGCTTGTAGGATTTTTTCTATCACCGTCATGGTTACCATTTGGCGGGGTATTGGTACTCTTTTCTATGCTGCTGTTTGCGGTAGACTTTTGGCTGACACTCCAGCAGGGGAAGCGCCATACCAGTGTGACCGCGTCGATGAAGGCGAGTAACTTCTTTTTGCTCTTTGGCGTGGTGAGCGGCGTTGTTATGGCATTGGCATACAGCGGTGCGGCTATTGATGTGACACCGTGGTATAACACCCATGTGTTTGCACTGATCGGAGGCTTTGTACTGATGCTCATTATGGGCATCTCTACGGTATTGGTTCCGATGTTTGGCTCATCCAAACGGGTCAGTGATAATGACTTTGCACTGAGTTTTCATACGATGTTTAGCGGCGTTGTTCTGATGATGGTCGGCTCACTTTTTGCTCTAGAAGCTGCGCGTCACATGGCACTGCTGCTCATGATGTTCTCCGTAGGACACTACGGCTATCAGCTCTTTGGCATGTTTGTATCACGTGCGCGAGTGGAACATGATATCTGGGCGCAGTCACTCTATGTCGCAGGCATCTCGTTGGCGTTGTCATGGCTTTTTATTGCGCTGAGCTTTTTCGGCGTTCCCGAGCTGTTACGACCGGGATTGTGGCTGTTGTTGGTTGGATTTATCGGGTTTATGATCTTTGGAAACTTTTATAAGATTTTGCCGTTTCTTGTCTGGTTTCAGCGATATGCTCCTTTGGTAGAAGAGCAGCAGGTGCCTATGCTGCATGAGCTGGTAAACCAACGCATGGCACGGGTACAGTTTATTTTTAGCACCTTAGGCTTACTGCTGACAACACTTGCACTTCTGGTAGTCAATGCGCTGCTATTTCAAATAGGCAGTGCCTTGTTGGTGATGGGCGGGGTGTTTATGTTGACACAGGTAGTGCGTATTATTCGGAGTTAGACCTATGGACTCAGAGTTTCTCTGTAGGAGAGAATGAACCGGTTATGAGGTTATCCAAATTTTGCTAGAATAGCACCAAAGGAGCCAGATTATGGATGCAAAAATATTGTTCGGTTCAACCGAAGCGGTGAAAGAACACTTTAGTGAACGTCTCAGTCCGTATAGCGGTGAGGTTGTCAGTCGTGCTCCGGTATGTCGTGCCGAAGATGCACATCAAGCGCTTGACATTGCCAAAAAGGCGGCGCTTACATGTAAACACTCTACCCTGTCGCAGCGATGTGACTGGTTGCTTGATGTGGCGCGCCGACTTCAAGAGAATCGTGAGACAATGGCACGTACCATTACCGATGAAGTCGGTAAGCCCATCACCTTTGCACGCATTGAGGTTGATCGCTGTATTGAGACGGTACGCCTCTCTGCTGAGACCATGCGCACCATGCACGGAGAGACCATCAATACCGATGCCATGCCAAGCGGGCGAAAAACCGTGGCATTTTTTCGTCGTGAGCCTGTTGGTGTCGTGGTCGCCATTACGCCGTTTAATTTTCCGCTTAACCTTGTTGCGCATAAGCTCGCACCCGCACTGGTTGCCGGCAATGCCGTAGTGCTTAAACCCACGCCCGAAGCACCGCTGACAGCGTACAGGTTTGCCAAACTTTTTATTGAGAGCGAATATGCCGTGCCCGATGCACTCAGTGTAGTCTATGGTGATGCCGAGGTAGGTGAGGCACTCATTACCAGCGATATTCCGCGGGTGATTAGCTTTACGGGTTCCGTACCTGTGGGTGAGATTATTACTAAAAATGCCGGCATTAAAAAGGTGAGTCTGGAACTCGGCGGTAATGCGGCAACCTTTGTAGAGCGCAGTGCCGATCTGGCGTATGCCGCACAGCGGTGTGCCTTGGGCGCTTTTGTCAATTCGGGGCAGGTT
>JAMOMH010000148.1 GCA_027068675.1 Sedimenticola sp. | reverse complement strand
AAATGGGCGAGCAGATTGCCTTGAAAGGCAACCGTCAGGCTGCTCATTTTAGAGAGTGCAGTGGTTTCGAAGAGCCTTTTGATGACGCCATTCAGGAGAGCTTGCTGCTCAAAGAGTATGCCCTGCGTTGTGCGTTGGCCGTTGTGCCAGACTTTTCGGAAGAGCACAAAGTGGCCGCTGTTGAGCTGAGCAAAATAGAAGGGGTCGATCTCACTCTCAAAGGTGGTGACACGTACCGCCTCATCGGCTATGGCTAAGGGTGCCGCAACGACGGTTTTCTCTTTGCGTCTCTCCCTTTTGGCTGGTGCTTTTATGCGGGCTATCTTCTCTTGGGGTGCCGCCATGAGCTGTTTATCTTGGAATTGAGCCGTTAGCTCTAACTCTGCTGCTTGGCCAAGTGCTGCGCTAGGGCTATGGGTGGCTGGTGTGGGTTTGCTGGATATTGCCCTTCTCTCTAGCCGATCAAAGCTCTTTTTGGAGAAGTTGTCTTCGTACTGGAGAGCCTCAGTTTTAGTGAGATTGATGAATGGGGCATCAGGTGCTTCTGAAATGCTCTGATCAGGTCTGGCTATCTGCTCTTTTATGGTCGTTTTGACCAGCTCATTCTGGCTCAGTAGCTGTTGAATCTGCTGTTGCAGTTTTAACCGCTCTGCATACTCACGTTGAGGAATACCGTAAGCCTCTTTTGCAGGGCCAATGGGCAGTAGAGGGGAGCTGAAGCGGCCCTGATGATCAACTTGAAAATAGCCAATCAGCCCCGGGATGTTGGCGGTAACAGGGAACTTTGAGAGGGGCGAACGCTGAATAAAATTGCTCTCTTCATCACCTAGAATATTAAGGAAGTTGTACTCAGAGAGCGATCGTTGCTCCTCACGCTCAATCAGTGTTGAGAGGTGATCATCAATACGCCCCGCCAACTCTTCAGCCAACATCTGATATTGGCGAAACGCCTCCCACTTCATCTGGCTCAAGGCTTGGTAACCGAGCAGTGTGGTGAGTGCTATTAAGAGCAGTAGAAAAAGAGAGAGCCAGAGGCGCAGTCGCTTTTTTGTTAGGCCGCTCTGCATGGCGCTAGAGCACTATCAGCCGATAGCCTGCACCACGCACGGTGACTAAACAGCATGGGTGAGCTGGGTCACTCTCGATTTTTCGGCGTAGTTTTGCGATGTGGATATCGACTGTGCGTGTCTCAATGTTCATCTTCTTAGCGTACCCCCACACCTTATTTAGTAGCTCATCACGGGAGACTGGGCGATCAGCGTGGGCATGTAGATACTGTAATATCTCCATCTCACGTTTGGTAAAGGTGTGTCTCTGGCCATCAATAGTGGCGCTTAGGTTGAGGACATCGATCCTCTTTTGGTCATCCAACTGGATATGAATACTCTTACTGCTATCCATCGTGGTGCGTCGTAGGACAGCCTGCACCCGCAGTACCAGTTGAGTTACCGAGAAGGGTTTTGCCACATAATCATCAGCACCCAGTGTGAGCCCTTGGATGATATCTTCATCGCTGCTTTTTGCCGTGAGCATAATGATGGGTTGATCAACATCCTGTGTGCGAATTTGGTTGCAGATCTCAAAGCCATCCATGCCTGGTAGCATCACATCAAGCAAGATCAGGTCAAAGGTGCCACGCAGTGCCTTCTCTAAGCCTTGTGGCCCCTCGTCGGCCCACTCCACCTCAAAGCCATGATAGATGAAGAGATCGACCAATCCAGTGCGGATGGCCGCTTCATCTTCAACAATTAATAATCTCTTTTTTCTACTCATTATTGAAGATTAGCAGGCTCAGGTGCCTTAAGTATGTAAAGAGTTTGTAAACCTTTTGCATAAGAGTTTACCAACAGATGTCTTAGAACGAGTCACCTCTCGGCATAGACTTTAAGCATCAACTGAGAGGAGAGAGATTATGGCACTTATTAACCGTTTTACCCGACTTTTAAAAGCTGATCTACACACCGTTATTGAGCAGTTTGAAGAGCCGATGATGCTACTTAAACAGTCACTCCGTGAGATGGAAGAGGTGATTCAACAAGAGCAACGGCAGCTTAAACAATACCAGCAACAGCAGAACCAAACAGATGCACATATTGTGCGCCTTAAAACTGTTATCTCGGAGAGTAGTGGCAAACTTGAGACCTGTTTTGATGCCAACAATGAGGAGTTGGCTAGGGTACTTATCAGACGAAAACTTGAGGCAGAGCAGCAACTCAGCAGGCTCAAAGAGAGGCAGGTGAATATTGCTCAGATGGCTGGAGAGGTACAACAGCGCATCAATCAGCAACAGCCAAAACTGGAGGCGATGCAGCAGGAGTTGGCGCTTTTGAATTTAGAGAGACCCCACTCAGCAACGGTTTCAGAGAGTGGAGAGAATGGGTTTCAAACAGCGGTAAGTGATGCCGATGTAGAGGTTGCTCTGCTGCATGAGAAAGCGAGACGGAGTGCATCATGAAACGGCCCAATTTTATTGATGGAGTCATTTTTGCTGCGGCAGCAAGTGTGGGTGGTATGGCCCTCTTCATGCTGCTGATATCATTTTTTAATGCCCTCTTTACAGCGCACTTAACCCTAACTCTTCTAACGATTAGCTATATTGCGTATCTCCTGTGGCGCAGCCCAAGAGAGGGTGGAGCGGTTAGTGCGATGCTCTTCTCTATCGTTAGCCTGGTGATCATTTGGCTGTTGGAGCCCGCTTTTCCCTCTCTGCTAGCGGCACATGCCCTTCTAATTACCCTTGTACGCTCCTTTGCTTACCACCAAACAGTGATCGCTGTGGTTGCTGATGGCCTGCTCAATGGGTTGGGCATGGGCGCTGCCATCTGGGCCTTTAGTGTCACCGATAGCTTGCCTATCTCCTTCTGGTCCTATTTTTTGCTGCAGGCACTCTTTTGTCTCATCACGCCGCGCTTGGCTCACTCAGAAAAAGCTGTCGATGAGCCGGTTAATGACCGCTTCACAGCAGCTTACCACTCAGCACAAATGGCACTGCGCCAGTTATCTAACTAATCCAAATCTGGAGATTTGCTATGAAACATAAAATTCTCGCTTTAGCTCTTTTCGCATCAACCGCTACGCTGGTTGCATTCTATCCCGCACAAAAGAGTGTTGGGGCAATTACGCAGCCTAGGGTGATCGTTAACTCTGTCCCCGCAATGAGCCATGAACGGCCCAAGATTGAAGTTGTTTTTGTTATCGACACCACCGGCAGCATGAGCGGCCTTATTGAGGCGGCAAAAGAGAAGATCTGGTCAATTGCCAATACGATGGCGAGTAGTAATGATGCGCCTGAAATCAAGATTGGTCTGGTCGCTTTTCGTGATCGGGGGGATGCTTATGTCACCCAAATGACTGATCTCTCAAGTGATTTAGACAGTATGTACGCCACACTGCTTGACTTCCAAGCTAATGGTGGAGGTGATGGCCCTGAGAGCGTCAACAAGGCGCTCTATGATGCAGTAAATAGAATCTCCTGGAGCCAAGATAGTGGCACCTATAAAACGATCTTCCTGATTGGCGATGCCCCACCACACATGGATTACCAAGATGAGGTTCAATACCCCGCAACACTGCAAGTGGCCCAGCAGAAAGGGATCATCATAAACACCATCCAGTGTGGAGATAATGAGTGGACGATGAACCCCTGGCAGAAGATTGCCTCATTGGGCGCGGGTGACTACTTTCAGCTAGATCAAGCTGGCAGTGCTATCGCGATTAACACCCCCTTTGACCAATCAATTGCTGAGTTATCCAGCAGGCTCGACAGCACTCGTCTCTATTACGGTAATAAGCAGGTGAAGGCGGATAAGAGGCATAAAGAGAGGGCGACTGAAAAGCTCAACCGAGAGGCGACAGCGGCATCACTGGCACGTCGTGCATCGTTTAACCTATCAAAAAGTGGTGAGGCCAACTTAATGGGTGAAAATGAGCTGATTGAGGATATTGCCAGTGGCCGTGTTGAATTGAAAGATATTGTGATTGCTGATCTACCCACGACCATTCAATCGATGGCCCCAATGGAGCGAGTTGCTCTCATTGAAGAGAGGGCCGAGGAGCGGCAAGCCCTGAAGAAGCAGATTATTGCACTGACAGAGAAGCGCAAAGCCTACCTTAAGGATGAGGTGGAAAAACTGGGTAGTAGCAAAGAGTCGCTTGATCACAAAATCTATAGTGCAGTACGCAAACAGGCCCGCGAAAAAGGTGTGAGATATGAGAGTGATGATATCGCTTATTGATTGCGATATAACCCCCTCCAGTTGATGGGAGGGGTATTAATTTAAAAAATCCCATCAAGCAAAATCGACTCTACTGTTGCCCGTATTGTATGCCCATGAACAAGATGGGATGGTGGGCATAAACTACATGCCCACCAGTTCACGTCGTAGCATTGATTTATAGCGTTCTGGGTGGGTAAAAAAACTGTCTACCCTTGGCTACGATTTGTTTCTCACGCAGGTGATACGATTGGACAGAGTGATAAGGTAATATGGCATCTATTAGCCACCCCCCAATCAGTTTTACAGCATATGAGCAAAGAGAGCGGCAACAAGAGTTTATCCAGGCCATCTTCACGAAGTGAGATCAACGCCTTTCTCAACAAGGCAGCCACCATGCCCGTAGTGAAGCCAGGAAAAGAGCGAGGGCGCCTCATCTTTGCAATGGATGCCACGGCCAGTCGTGGCCCCACATGGAACCAAGCCCGCCAAATTCAAGGTGAAATGTTTCAGGTGACTCAGAGCTTAGGCGGACTCGATATCCAGCTCTGTTACTACCGAGGCTTCAATGAGTTTAGTGCCACACCATGGCTGGCCGATGCCAATACGCTGATGCAGCGAATGGGCGGCGTCAGTTGTCTCGGCGGTCATACCCAGATCGAAAAGGTGCTGAATCATGCCGTGGCAGAACGAAAAAATGGGCGGATCAACGCTGTTATCTTTATTGGTGACTGTTTTGAAGAGAATCCTGATCGGGTTTGTCAGGTTGCCGGAAGCCTGGGACTTCTCGGGGTACCCGTTTTTCTGTTTCACGAAGGGCGGGATGCAACGGCTGAAAACGTGTTCCGGCAGATCGCCCACCTCACCAAAGGAGCCTATAGCCGCTTTGATGAAGGGAGTGCCGAACAGCTTAGGGAGTTACTGCATGCTGTGGCGATATTTGCAGCCGGTGGACACAAAGCGCTTATCGACTTCAGTAATTGTAGTGGTGGAACTATTGTAAAACAGCTCGTGCATCAGCTAGAAAAAGGTTGAACTGATGCGGATATTTAGCCTGCTGGCACTGCTGATCATTCTCTATTTTGTGCTGCATTGGTTTGTCAAGTCACCACCTGAAAAAGTGGCACGTCTACTGCGCCAGATGGGTCTTGCTGCTGTTGTCATTCTGTTCATCTTTCTGGCGGCTACCGGTCGCCTGCACTGGCTTTTTGCACTGTTTGCCTCAGTTGTGGGCGCACTGCTGGCTGTTGCCCGTAGCCTGATGCCACTGTTGCTCCGATTTGCCCCTACGCTCTACCAGTTCTATCAACGCCACCGCTTTACACAACCACCACCCGAAGCGTCAGACAGCGGTCAAACCTCAACTGTGCAGAGCCACTTTCTCCGCATGACCCTGGATCATGATAGTGGCGATATGGATGGTGAGGTACTGGCAGGTCAGTTTGTAGGGTGTCGGCTCGGTGAGTTGGAGCAAGAGCAGCTGTCACAGCTCTTTGAGGAGTGTCTTAGCTGTGATGATGAATCTGCTGCATTGCTGGAGGCTTATCTCGACCGGAAATATGGTGATGATTGGCGTAGTGAGGAGCAAGCGTCGAAACAGAAGAGCGATCACAGCACACAAGATAGTCACCTGACCCACAAGGAAGCGTATGAGATTCTTGGTCTCGAAGCGGATGCGACTCATGAACAGATTGTTGATGCTCATCGTCGTCTAATACAGAAGCTCCACCCAGACCGGGGCGGCTCAACCTATCTGGCTGCCAAAATCAATCAGGCTAAAGATCTGTTGTTGAAAAAAAAGGGGCAATGAAGAGTTTGGTAGCAGGATGAGCAACCAATGGAGGCTATGTGTCAACAGGGTTGACTAACATGGCGAATGAGTACTCCGTGCCAATAGCAGCCACTTTAAGTGATATCAAATGTAGAGTGGGCAGGTTGTTTATGCCCACCAGTTCACTAAAAACAAAAGTCAGCCAACATTTAGGCAGTTCACCAGTATGGTGCAGAAGTTAAAATTAAGTTTAAATGTGTAAATCGAGGCATTTTGCACGGAAAGAGAGAGCATGTAGAGGATATGTGGCCGATTGAGTACGAAAATAATGAAGCGTTGAGGTAAAAAATGAGTATGCTGAGTAGTTGCCACAAATATTTAATTGAGTAATTAGGAGATAAAAATGGCTTTGATATCGATGCGTCAGTTGCTAGATCATGCCGCTGAGTATGGTTATGGCATTCCAGCCTTTAATGTTAATAATCTGGAGCAGATGCGAGCCATTATGATGGCGGCAGAAAAGACCAACTCCCCTGTTATTGTGCAGGCCTCTGCAGGTGCACGAAAATATGCAGGCGCCCCCTTTTTGCGCCATCTAATCCTAGCTGCGATTGAGGAGTGGCCAGATATCCCCGTCTGTATGCACCAGGATCATGGAACATCACCGGCTATCTGCCAACGTTCAATCCAGTTGGGCTTTAGCTCGGTGATGATGGATGGCTCTCTGCTAGAGAATGGTAAAACTCCATCGGACTATAACTACAATGTCGATGTAACTCGCAGAGTGGTTGAGATCTCCCACGCCTGTGGTGTCTCTGTTGAGGGTGAGTTGGGCTGCCTTGGTTCACTGGAGACAGGTGAGGCGGGTGAAGAGGATGGTGTGGGCGCTGAAGGTAAGCTGGATGAGAGTCAGTTGTTGACCGATCCTGAAGAGGCGGCTCAATTTGTTAAAGCGACCGGCGTTGATGCCCTAGCGATTGCTATCGGCACCTCTCATGGTGCCTATAAGTTTACTCGGCCACCGACTGGGGATGTGCTGGCCATTGACCGTATTAAAGCGATCAATGCGCGTATTCCAGATACGCATCTTGTAATGCACGGCTCCTCCTCTGTGCCGCAAAATTGGTTGGCTACAATCAATGAGTTTGGTGGCGGAATGGGTGAGACCTACGGTGTACCCGTTGAGGAGATCGTTAAAGGGATCAAACATGGTGTGCGCAAGGTTAATATCGATACTGATCTACGTTTAGCCTCAACAGGTGCCATACGTCGCTACTTTCACCAGCACAATGCTGAGTTTGATCCGCGTAAATACCTCGCAGCTGCTACCGAGGCAATGCGTGATATCTGTATCGCTCGCTATGATGCATTTGGTACCGCAGGTCATGCATCAAAGATCAAAGCGATCTGTTTGGATGATATGACCCGCCGCTATGAGTCTGGTGAATTAGAGCCAAAAATCAGTTAATCCAGTTTAGCTCAATATTAAGAGAGGGCGGTTAGCTTGATGCTAAACGCCCTTTTTTGCTCTTTTCCCCAATTAATTCAATTTGATAACCATCGGGGTCTTGTAGGAATGCGATGATCGTTGATCCTGCATTCATTGGCCCCGCCTCACGAATAATCTCTCCACCCGATTCTCGCATCACATCACAAGCGGCATAGACATCAGCCACCTCAATGGCTAAATGGCCAAACCCGCTACCCATCTCATACTCGTTAATGCCCCAGTTGTAGGTTAGCTCTAGTGCAGTATGCTGAGACTCATCACCATAACCGAGAAAGGCGAGGGTAAATTCACCCTCTGGATAGTCCTTCTGTCTGAGTAGGCGCATGCCTAAAACCTCAGTGTAGAAGTTGATGGATCGGTCAAGGTCACCAACACGCAGCATGGTATGAAGGAGTCGCATAGTATTATTCCGTATGTTTTTTCGTAGTGACTGAGATTAAAGTATACCGACTTAGGAAGTTATGTTGTGCAAGTTAGTCATAAGCTAAGATCTATTTTGGTTTATCAGTATGTGCAAAGAGGGTTGTTGATATTGTGATAATCAGACGCTACAGATATCCAATCGTTGGTGAGTTAGCCGAAAATCACAAAATATGGGAGCTGTTATTTTGGAAAGAAAATTATTACTGCTGGTGTTACTGCTCAGCTGTTTCAGCGGTGTAGTAACGGCATCTAAAAGCGAAATAACAGATGGAAGTTCAGATATCTGCATGGAATTTTTGGGTCGTGACTGTGATGATGTGCAGCGAAGGCTTTTGCAGGAGTATGTAGGCAATATTGATATCCAGAGCCTGTCAAACAAACTTCAGCAGGATTTTGCCGGTGCACCGAGAGCTTTTACCGCACTGCCAAAAGATCATGCCGGCTTTGTTAATTGGAATAAGGCCGTTACTGATGGCATTATCCGGCCGCTTGGTCGGTTGGATGGGAAGCCAGAAAAGGCAAATGAGGGCTATTTTGCCAATATGATGGTCTTTAATACTAAAGTGCCTGAAATCCCCAATGTTCTTTTCCCACATGGTATGCACACCTATTGGTTGAGTTGTGAGAGTTGCCACCCAAAGCCATTTGATAAGAAACGCGGCAGTAATAATTTCACCATGGGAGAGATTATTCAGGGTGAATTTTGTGGAAAATGCCATGGCAAAGTCTCGTTTCCGCCGGGCACCTTCAAGAACTGTAATCGCTGCCATATATTAAAGAAGCAAGGGCAAACAGCATTTTGGGGCGATCAGCCAAAATAGTCCTCTCGGGTTGTTATAGCGATTAGAAAAAGGGCGGGCTCTCCCCGCCCTTTTTTGTGGGTAACGGTTGCCGAACCAGCTGTAAATGGTGTGACCTATGCAGGCTCCTCGCATATACTGCCGCGTTGTGACGTTATGTGTGTTGGAGTGGTTCATGTTGTTAAGCGATCGCTGTTTAAAAGGGACATCTATCCAAGGTTTTCTCTCCATTGAAGAGGCTTGTAGATGATTATTCAGAGTATCGTTGCCGATAATCTCTTCCAATACCGCACGCTGAGAATCACCGAACTGCCTGCAAATGGCACCATTGTGGTGAGTGGGGAGAGCCAAGCCGCTAGAGAGAGTGTTGCTGAGTCAGTCTGCTTTGCACTCTTTGGGCGTAGCTATGGACAACCTATCCTGCATGAAGGGGCGAGCGATGGTTTAGTAAAACTGCAATTTTTACTGGATGATGACCAGCAGTATGAGCTGGTGCGGAGTTTAAACGGCCAAGGTCTCCAGAGTATTAAGTTGCAGAAATTGGATGGAGAGGGCGGTTTGGCAGAGGTTGATCAAGAGACTATTGATAGCCTGATAAACTTCACTTTTGAGATGTTTATCGAACATATATTTTTGCTAAATAGTGATGGGCGATCGCAAAGTAGCTTAAAAGAGCAGCGAAACATCGTAGCTCACCAGCTGAAAGAGAAGCAGGAGCTGATCTCCTCTCTTAACTATCGAATGGCTCTCTTTCAAGGGAGCCAGCGTACTATCAGAAAATCTAAACGTGGCTTGAAGCAGAGCCATCTCTTTCAGGGGGTGATGATTCTCTATACCCTTTATCTTTTGCTAGCGGCGGCCTCTATCATTATTGTGCCAGGGAGCGGGCTGGCTGAAACGCTGACCGCTCAGTTGCTTGCTCAATATCCCGGCTGGGATTCAACTGATGTATCACCTGTAATCTACAGTATTGTTGGTCTCTCCCTATTGATAGCTTTCACATGGGGACTCTGTTTAATACTGAAGATGCGTATTAAGGGACTGCTACAGGTGCCTGAGAAAATGGTTGAAGCGCTCACTGGTTTGGATAAATTGGCGGCGGGGGCACCCAAAGAACTGACTGCAAAGCGGCAAATGGTGAGGCGTAAATTATTAGAGGGGAGTGCTCAGCCAGAAGAGGTTCAACACCATATTGATCAGATGAGACCTTGGATTGAGTTATCACTCAGCCAGAGCCAAGTTGAATTGTTGCTGGCAGAACGGGCTGTTGTTGAGGCAGACTCAGGCTTTGTAGC
>JAMOMH010000147.1 GCA_027068675.1 Sedimenticola sp. | reverse complement strand
TCATGCAAAACTGGAAAAGCTGAGATAATCCCACTGAAAAAGATCCACCCGCAGCGCTGGATCAGCGCTGCGGTGTTGTCTCTCATTTCGCTATCTATATCGGCAGCTGACTTGCAAGTTCCCAGCGCGGCTTACCCGACCATTGGCGAGGCAATTGAGGGTTCTAAAGCGGGTGATGTGATCCATCTTGCACCAGGTTTATACAAAGAGAATATCACTTTAGATAAACCACTTACTCTTATTGGCAGCCCTAATAAAGGGTCAGTCATTGATGGTTCTGGTGAGGGTACGGTTATCACGGTAGATAGCCGAGATGTGACAGTGTCAGGCTTAGAAGTACGTCACAGTGGTGATGTTATTGAAACCCCAGATGCCTGCATCTACATCACTATGCTCTCTGCTGATGTGAAGATTGAGGATAACCGTTTGGAGCAGTGCTCTTTTGGTATATGGGTCAATGGTAGCCCTCGTCCACAGGTGATTAACAACACTGTTTCAGGATATATGAAGACGCTTGTCTCTGATCGTGGCAACGGTATCCATATCTGGAATGCTATTGGTGCCCTGATTAAAGGCAACCGCGTCTTTGGCGGGCGTGACGGTATATATCTCTCAAATACCAATGAGTCAACCATCCAAGATAATGTGATGGATTCAACACGTTTCGGTATTCACTATATGTATAACCACATGAATACTATTTCTGGCAATGTCACCTGTAACTCTAATGTGGGGCAGGCGATGATGTACTCAAAAAAGCTGGTTATTAGTAACAATGCTGTTATCAATAACCGTGATCATGGCATGATGCTACGTGCGATTTTTGACTCAAAAATAAGAGGAAATACCGCCTACGGCAATGATAAAGGGATCTACGTCAACGACTCTGACTTTAATGAGATTAGTAACAATTGGATTGAGAATAACAATGTCGGCATTGCCGTCATGGCAGGAGCAGAAAATACGACCGTATTGGACAATAATTTTATCTCGAATGCGATACAGGTGCTTTTTACTTGGCGCTTCTCGCTCTATTGGAACAATGAAGAGAGGGGCAACTACTGGAGTGACTATCTTGGTTGGGACTATAACGAAGACAACATTGGCGATAAGATCTACTACGCCTCAAACCAAATTGATGGCTTAATGCATCGCCATCCTAAGATGCGTCTTCTTGCTCTAAGTCCTGTCATACAGCTGCTCCAGGCGCTTGAAACGCGTTTTCCCGTGTTACGTACGGCCAGCGTTATCGATAAAAAACCAGCGATGCACCCAACCACTGCAACGCCCACACAAATCACTGCACCAGAAAAGGCGTGCCTGTAAAGATGTCATTATCACAAACTGCATCAAACTCTGAACAGAATAGAGAGGCTGAAGGCATTACGCCTGTGCTCTCTCTCTCAAATGTCAGTAAAAACTTCCCAGGAAAAAAAGTCCTAAAGTCGATTGACCTGCAAATTGCACCAGGTGAGTTGGTGGCATTGGTTGGCAACAACGGTCAAGGCAAAACAACATTAATGAAGTTGATTCTTGGTCTCTTAAATTCCGATAGCGGTGAGATCCTGATCAATGGTGAGAGTGCCACTTCAAACCGCTCTATTGCCCAAAAATCAATCTTTGGTTACCTCCCTGAGACCACGGCTTTTTATCCTAACCTGACGGGATTAGAGACCTTATATTACTTTGCTGACCTCAAACAGGAGAGCCGCTCAAAAGTGCTAGAGGTGCTGAGGATAGTGGGTTTGGCGCATGCCGCTCGGTATCGAGTTAAAACCTACTCCAAAGGGATGAAACAGCGGCTTGGCCTTGCTCAAGCGCTTCTCGGGAAACCTAAATTATTGCTGCTTGATGAGCCGACTAATGGGCTTGATCCATCGGGCATTCATGAGTTTTACCAGATATTAGGTAGGCTCAAAAATGAGGGTGTGGCTATCTTGATGTCGAGCCATCTATTAGCAGAGATTCAGCCTCGGTCAGATGTACTGGTGCTGCTAAAAGATGGTGTGATCAGTGCTAATGGAACAGTTGAATCATTGATATGTGATGCCGAGCTACCCAGCATCATCAAGTTCCACAAAGGGGCGGGTTTTAATGAAACCCTTCTTGATGAGCTGCTCCAGCAGCATACGATAGAAAAAACCTACAATGAGCATACCGACTCATTTGTTCTCACTTGTCATCCATCGCACAAGCAAGCGCTGCTACTATCACTGCTCTCTGCTGATGAATTGATTAGCAACCTAATTGTAAACGACCCAGGCCTAGAAGAGCTGTTCCTACAGCTGAATAGCGGCCTAGAGATTACTTAATAGCCTATTTATGATGTCTAAATTTACCATCCTGTTTGCCATTGCTCGGAAAGAGTTTGTTGATCATTTACGAAATGGTTGGATCATCGCTGTTGGACTCGCCTTTGCTATCTTCTCACTGCTTATCACCTTTGTTGGTTTTGGTTTCACTGGCTCGGTTGGCATTGGTCAGGAGCAGAGCACCCTCTTCAGCTTGATCAATCTGGTCATCTACCTCGTGCCCTTGCTGGGTCTGCTGCTTAGTTACGACGGTATTGCTGGCGAGCATGAGAGAGGTACGCTTGACCTGCTGCGGAGCTATCCATTTAACTCCCTGTTATTACTTTACGGGAAATGGCTCGGTCTATTTATGGTTCTTGCCAGTACGTTGATTGTTGGATTAACAGCACCTGCTATCATCTCAATTGTCAGTGGTCACACCCTACAAGCATGGACAGTCCTTCTTGTTACCTCCGTTTGGGTTGGCATCGTCTTCAACTCAATCGCTTTGATGTTCTCCGTGCTTATTTTGGAGCGCAGCCGGTTGATCGCCATTGCCATTGGTATCTGGCTGCTTTTTGTTGTTCTGTTTGATCTGGGTGTTATTGGTCTGCTGGTCTCCACTGAGGGCAATGTACCAATGGATCTGGTCAATCTACTCTTTTATCTCAACCCAACTGCGCTCTATCGCCTGCTCTCTATTGACCTGATTATGGACCAAGCGATGATTCAGCAATTGGGTCTGGCGGGACAAATCCCCCCTACAGTTGCACTTATTGCTGCTTTTGCTGCTTGGACGGTGGTGCCAGTAGTGATTGCTGGTTGGCGTATTCGTCGCCTTGGTAAATAGGAGTAAATGATGCCAAATTACTCATTCAAAACGCTACTGGCGTTAATGCTGCTACTTATTTTGATAAGTGGTTGTAGTGATAATGCGACAGAAGAGAGTGCGGGTTTACCTGAAGAGCTGACAAGAAGTTCTGTCTGTCTGATTGATGGAATGATCTTGGCCGATCACCCCGGCCCTAAGGGACAAGCTATTTTCAAAGATGGCCAACACCATTTTTTTTGTGATACCAAAGGTCTCTTCTCCTCGTTATATGATCCAAACTATAAGATGAAGATCAAGCAGGCTTTCGTTCAAGATTTTGGCCAACGGGAGTGGGGAAGCTACAACGATCGTTGGATCGATGTTGAGAGCGCTTTCTACGTGATGGATAGTAAGAAATTCGGCGCAATGGGGCCTACATTGGTCAGCTACAGTAAGCGGGCCGATGCTGATGCCTTTGCAAAAGAGTTTGGTGGTTCAGTCGTCGCCTTCTCAGAGATCACAGAAGAGCTATTTGAAGCCTATCAGGCGAGAATTAGGCAGCAGCTTAGAGAGGCAGTTGGCACAGGGGTATCGACTCAGCATGAGGCTGATCACCATAATCATTGATAGCTGAATCAAAACGACTAAATATCAAGCTTATATGAAAAACAGACTCTACCTAATATGGCCACTCATCCTGCTGTTGCTCTCTGCTTGCTCAGGTGATCCAGGAACCGGTGCCATTACAGTAGAGTGGCAACATGATCACTGTAAACGCTGCAATATGCTCTTAGGTGATGAGTTTCATGCCGCGCAGGTACGCTATAAACCGGCCAATGCACCCTCGGAAGTGTATCTTTTTGATGATATTGGCTGTGCTGTTATTTGGCTAGAGAAGAAAGCTTGGAAGGATGACCCTACGACCGAGTTATGGGTCAACGACTACAAAACGGGTAGTTGGATTGATGCGCGTAAAGCATCCTATATTACTGGGCAGCAGACACCCATGCAGTATGGGCTTGGTGCTCAGGTTGAGACTTCAGAAGGGAGTATCAATTTTCAGGCCGCGCATGACCATATCTTCAAAGTAGAAAATTACTACAAACAGCATGGCGCACGTTAGCACTTGTTTTACTACCACAGTCGCTGAACTTTTTTACTGTGCTTGTCTCAGATAGAGAATGATTAGCTAACGAAAGAGATGAACCATCTCATCACTACTGATAGTAGCCCGATCTCCCTTCGTTACACCTCCATAAAAACCAGCAAAGCTAGAAATAGGTTTAGATGCAGCAGCTCGTCTGTCTCACTGCGTCTGCTTGACAGTAAAATACTGCTATTGAATGGCTTCAAATGCTTCGATGTGCTCAATTAAAGGGTAACTGAGAGATAATGAGTGGGGCTCATCATGATATTGGAGGGAGCTAACAATAGGAATAACTAAAATGTATAGAGTCATAATCGTCATGATGTTAGCTACTCTACTTGCTGCATGCAGCAGCCAAAAGGATGAAGTGAGCAGTAGTAAAGCCGTAGTGCCTACTTCCACTGCAATGAGTGGTCATAAAATGGGTGATACGGATGTAAAAATGACCGTCAAAACTCCAAACGTTCCATTTGAATATGGGATTGGGATGAAAAAGTTCCAAACGATGTGTGCCAGTTGTCATGGCCAATGGGGTGGGGGAAGTGAGCAAGGCCCACCATTGATGCACCTATTCTATAAGCCATCACACCATAGTGATCGAGCTTTTTATAATGCAGCTCTTAAAGGGGTACAGCAGCATCATTGGGAATTTGGAAATATGCCTGCTGTTGAGGGAGTAATGCCCCAGGATGTTGAAAAAATAATTGCCTTTGTGCGTTGGTTACAACGAGAGAATGGGATCTATTGATCCTTCAGCAATAGCTGCGTGCGGATTTAATTGATGGAGAACTTGTATGAAGAAAGCCCTATTGCCCCTTTTTTTTGGTGGCCTGCTGATAGTGGTGGTTTGGTTTGCGATCGGTGAGATGTCACCTGCTCAGCAACGTTGGTATAGCCCTAGCCAAGTGGTGCAAGGTGAAGCTATCTATAGCCAATATTGTCGTGACTGTCATGGCAAAAGTGCCGGTGGAAAAGTTTTATGGCGGAGACCCAATACAGAGGGTAACTACCCACCACCACCGTTGGATGGCAGTGGTCATACATGGCACCGCTCGTTTCCACTGCTACAAAAAATCATTCGTGAGGGAGGTCGATCTTTTGGTGGTACGATGCCCCCTTTTGAAGGGCAGTTATCCACAGAGGAGATCGATGCTGTTATCGCTTGGTTTCAGTCTCTTTGGCCGATAGATATCTACTCTAACTGGAGTGATAGAGAGAAGAGAGTAGCTCCATGAAAATGACCAACTACTCATGGGGAGTTGGGTTGTTATTACTGCTATTACATATCCCCATCCTAGTGTTGGCTAAGGGGGGGAAGCCCCCAGCTACTCCGCGCGTTATTGCCCAGGGTGAGCACCACTACCAAATGCGTTGTGCCCGATGTCATGGTGAGAAGGGTGATGGGAATGGGCCAGTGGCAGACTTTCTTGATCCACGACCGCGTGATTTTACCCTAGGTATGTTCAAGTTTCGTACTACCGTTACGGGTGCATTGCCGACGGATGGTGACCTTTTTCATACCATTACGCGTGGTATTCCTGGCACGGCAATGCCGAGTTGGCAAGGGTTGCCTGAAGAGCTACGTTGGGCGTTGGTCTACTACATCAAAACCTTTGCAGAAGATTTTTCTGATCCTGAGTTGGCAGCTGAAAAATCACTGCTCACTCTCTCAAATAAAATTGAGAGTTCAGATGAGAGCATTGCCAAAGGGATGAAATTATTTCAGAAAAACAAATGTTGGGAGTGTCATGGTAATGAGCTGCGTGGTGATGGCCGTACCAATCTAAAAAATGATTGGGGGCACCCAACACGAGTGCCTAACTTGAGATATAGCTGGAATTATAAAGGTGGCTCTACACCAGAGGAGCTGATCTACCGATTTACAACGGGTCTTAATGGCACGGCGATGCCATCGTATGAAGATAGTATTAAAGGGGAAGATCGTTGGCATCTGGCCAACTATTTGGTCTCTATCGCGAAGGATGATTTTAAGCAGGATATGATCTTCAAGGCTGAGCCAACAACGGCTACTATCCCGCTCGATCTGGATGCTGAACTGTGGCGTACCGTGGCGGCTACACCCATCTTCCTACAGGGGCAGACGATGTTCCAACCAGCCTGGATCAATAATGCGATCAGCATGTTGGAGGTGCGTGTGCTCTACAATAGTGATCAGATTGGTTTTCTGATTGAGTGGGATGATCACGCTGAAGATCGTCTGCATGACGCTAGTCGTGAGGTGAAACAGTTCCAAGATCAATATGTGAAAGTGCATGGAGAGATCCCCCGAGAGCCAGGTGTTTTTCGTGATGCTATCGCCCTTCAATTCCCGCTTAATACAATGATGGGCCGATCAATGCCCCCGTTTCTTGGCAGCCCCAATATACCTGTGAAACAGTGGTTGTGGCGATCAGAGCAGCAAGGTCGTGCAGAAGAGGGGGTTCTACGGGGTATTCGGCGGCCCATTCAAGTACAAGATGGCGCTGAACAACAGGTGAAAACTAAAGCGCGTTGGTCTAATGGGCGGTGGAGTCTGGTGATGATTCGGCCACTAAACAGCGGTGGTAATCAAAATGTGCAATTCTCCCCCGGCAGTATCATCCCCATCGCCTTCAACGCTTGGGATGGTTCAAATGGCGAGCATGGCATTATTATGGGGTTATCTTCTTGGCACCTGCTCTATCTTAATCAACTGGGTTCCAAACTTTTTAACAACATGCAGGATATGCTGTGGTTTTTTGATGTATCAAAGGAGTATCAAACGCAGTAACCCCAGCTGAGTCTGGCCTATCTTTCTAGGTCAGACTTATTATTCACCTTGCAGCCATTGATGTGGCTGACTAACATACGGCTTTTTTTAGCCAATAGATTTTGATTGGAGCCTCAATGCTAGAGACTGTTCACCTCCTCACACCATCAGA
>JAMOMH010000146.1 GCA_027068675.1 Sedimenticola sp. | reverse complement strand
TCTAGGTCAGACTTATTATTCACCTTGCAGCCATTGATGTGGCTGACTAACATACGGCTTTTTTTAGCCAATAGATTTTGATTGGAGCCTCAATGCTAGAGACTGTTCACCTCCTCACACCATCAGATTTCCCCTCTGTTAGCCGGGATAAATTGACAACACTACAGGTCAACCTTGGTCTGCGTTGTAATCAGGTCTGTATTCACTGTCATGTTAATGCTGGGCCGAAACGTGATGAGATGATGAGTCGAGAGGTGATTGATTTGGTGCTTAATGCCCTTGGAGAGCAAATCACTGCTTTAGATTTGACGGGAGGGGCACCCGAGATGAATGCTGAGTTCCGCTACTTGGTTGAAACGGCTGTGGCAAAGGGTGTTCATGTAATGGATCGCTGCAACTTAACCATTTTAAGTGAGCCGGGGTATGAGGGTTTAGCACAATTTTTGGCGGACAACCGAGTAGAGGTGGTGGCTTCACTGCCCTGTTATCTCGAAGAGAATGTGGATGCTCAACGTGGCAATGGTGTTTTTGAGCGCAGTATAGCGGGCCTAAAACAGCTCAATAAGCTGGGATATGGTAAGCCTGATAGCGATTTACTATTGAATTTGGTCTACAACCCAGCGGGTGCCTCTTTGCCACCCTCTCAACAAACACTTGAAGTGGCTTATAAAACAGAGCTGGCAGAGCGGTTTGATATCCACTTCAACCATCTTTTTACCATCACCAATATGCCTATTCAGCGTTTTGGTAGCATGCTACTGTCAAAAAATGAGTTCAATGATTACATGCTACTGTTGAAAGGGGCGTACAAGCGCGAAAATCTCCCCTCTGTGATGTGCCGCTCTCTTCTGAATGTCGATTGGCAGGGTTACCTATTTGATTGTGACTTTAATCAGATGCTTGATATGCCAATGACTGACAGTTCTGAGCGCCCGCTCCATCTGCGTGACCTTAATAATATCAGTTGGTTAGGTCGAGATGTTAAAGTGGGTGGACACTGCTATGGCTGTACCGCAGGGCAGGGCAGCAGTTGTGGTGGTGCGCTTTAGCAGATGGTGAGAGAGTTGCAGCCAATAATATCTATCATCATCCCTGTTCTGAATGAGAGGGAGATCTTGCTCTCGACGCTGCACTCTTTTCAATGGATGCGAAATAAAGGGTGTGAATTGATTTTGGTCGATGGTGGCTCTAACTATCTACCAGAGAGTCAGCTGGCACCACTTTGTGACCGTATATTAGTGACAAGGGCAGGGCGTGCATGGCAGTTGAATTATGGTGCGTGTGCTGCAAAAAGTGATCGATTATGGTTCCTACACCTCGATAGCCAGCTGCCGAAAAATGCAGTCGATGTGGTCTATAAACATGCGAGAAAAGGGTGTTGGGGACGCTTTGATATTAAGCTGAGTGGCTCCCATAAGATGTTGCGAGTGATAGAGACAATGATCAACCTGCGTTCGCGAGCAAGTGCTATTGCAACGGGTGACCAAGGTATTTTTATCAGCCGAACTCTCTATGAGAGAGTGGGTGGTTTTCCCAATATTGTGCTCATGGAGGATGTAGCAATCTGTTGTCGTCTCAAAAAAATAGCCAAACCCATCAACCTAACAGATCGGCTAGTGACCTCTAGTCGGCGTTGGGAGCGGAATGGGATCATTAAAACTATCGTAATGATGTGGTGGCTTCGTCTCCTGTTTTCGTTGGGTGTAGACCCAGCTCGTTTAGCTAAGATCTATAAACCATGCAGTTCCCCAATAGCCGAATCCTGATTTTTGCTAAAGCCCCTATCCCTGGCTTAGCTAAGACACGCCTTATTCCCGCATTAGGTGCAGAAGGTGCCGCACAACTCTATGCAAATATGTTGCAAACAAAGGTGCAGGAGATAGGCGCTAGTTCACTCTGTCCGTTGCAGTGTTGGTGTACGCCCGACTGTACACATGAGATTTTCCAGCAGTTCGCAACTCAATCTAATCTCTCGTTGCATCTCCAGCGGGGGGATGATCTCGGTCAACGGATGGCTTTTGCAGCAGAGCAAGCGCTGCAAGAAGCGGAGTATGTGGTGTTGATTGGCGGGGATGCTCCCTCTCTTACGGTAGCGCACCTGCAACAGGCTATAAGCTGGCTAGAGAGTGGCGCTGATGCTGTGCTTGGCCCCGCTGAAGATGGTGGATATGTCTTATTGGCTTTGCACTATATGCAGCCTGAGCTATTTACAGCGATGCCCTGGGGAGCAGATCAAGTGTTGTCAATAACTCGGCAGCGCCTAAAGCAGTTCGAGAGGCACTGGCGGGAGCTACCCATGTTGTGGGATGTTGATCGACCAGAGGATTTAGCTCGTCTGGTGTGACTCGTAATATCGCCAAAGCTTAGCTGCCTACAAAAAGGCGCTGAGTGCATGCTATTGATACTCATTTGCTCGACTGGTTAAATACAAAGCAGAGTCAGCAGGCAAGAGCTATGGCATACAGGGCAACAAAATCGGCAATGCCCATCTGACGTCACTTTGAAACAAACCGGAACAATTTTATCTGACAATTCCCAGTAATTTATCAATTACTCCAAGGTCTAAATGCTCCGCTATGGCATCGGCCATTTGATTGATCCCCTGCTCGCGCAGTAGCTGATAATTAGGTGTCTGAGGATTACTCAGGCCAGCCCAGCGCAATAAGCTGTTACAGCTCTCGGTGGACTCGAATAGGCCGTGCAGATAGGTGCCGATGATCTGATGATCTAATGAGATGGCACCATCCGTTCGTCCCCCTAAATCTACCAGTGGCCTCTTCAGTGCCTCCCCTTCGCTGATGCCGG
>JAMOMH010000145.1 GCA_027068675.1 Sedimenticola sp. | reverse complement strand
ACTTTATCTGGATCAATTTTTAGTGGCGAAATACCATTATAAATTACTTGGATATCTTTTTTAGGTAAGTTTTCATAGATGGCTAGTGCATCCCTTGTGGCACTGGAGATAGCTGTTGTTGCTGCTGTAATTTTGTGCAACCAGGGATTGATAAGCTTACGCTTCCAAGTGCTGGAGTCGGGATAGAAGCGGCCATGCTCAGTAAAAACTACCTTTGTTTTTATACCAAAAGCTGCCAACACTCCATATACCCAGGGCGTATATTGATGGCAATGGAGTATATCTATGCTGTGCTGTTTGATATAGGTACGAATTTGATTAATCAGTTTGTAATCAAAACCAGGGGTGCGAGAAAGAGCAGTGATGGTAATGCCTTTAGCCAACAGGTCATCTGCAAAAGGGCCTAGAGGTGATTCTATGCATAAAATTGAATTATCAAAATGCTCATTGTCAGCATTTTCTACTAGATTTCTAATCACCTGCTCTGTACCACCAATACGCATATCAAAGGTGAGGTGTAGTACCTTTATTTTTACCATCTGAAATCACTCAGCCTATTCATCTTTTATCTCAACTATTTTTTATTTTCGTATTCAATCGATTGCATACACCCTTATGTGCCCTCTTCCCACACACACAAACCTGAATTTGAGACAACGTATGAGCATGCTGATTAATCACCGCCATTATTTATTGAGTCACCGATTCAGCACTGTCATTCTGCATATAGTTGTACCACCACATTTGAAACATTAACATGCTCCACAATAGAGTTGAGTGATCCACTTTTGAACTTTGATGTTGTTGCCATAATTCTTGTACTACCTGCATATCAAAAAACTGTTGAATGCCATTGGATTTAGTAAATAGGTACTCTTCTGCAAGCTCTTTGAGCTCATCTCTTAGCCAATTGGCTAAGGGAACAGAAAAGCCCATTTTATTACGGTACAAAATATTATCCGGCAGCAGAGGTTTAAAAGCCTCTTTGAGGATATGTTTCTTCTCTCCCTTACAAAATTTCATACCAGAGGGCACCATAGCTGCAAACTCTATAACCTCTTTATCAAGAATAGGGGCACGCACTTCAAGTGAGTTGGCCATACTCATGCGATCTACTTTTACCAGAATACCGCCGGGCAAGTAGGTTTTCATATCTGTATACAATATCTTCGCTAGGTGATCTTGCCCATCAGCATTTTCATAGATATCGGTGGTTATTTTTGAAGGGTGGTAGCCAGCTAGTTTATCTTTAATTTCTGGTTTAATCAGTGCATTCCAATGTCGATCTTCAATCATTGCATTTGACAGATAAAAACCCATCGCCGGTTCGAGGCTCAGGCTGGTTAACAGTGATTTACCTTTGCGGCATACTGTTACATTACTTCTCGCCAGTAGCTTGGCCACTTTTGGGAATATTTTTTTACGCACCCAGTGCGGGAATTTTTTGCGTAGGCGGTTTTCAATCGCATCAATAGAATATTTTTCATAACCGGCAAAAACCTCATCACCACCATCACCGGCAATCGCAACTGTTACCTGTTGGCGTGCTAGTTCTGAGACAAAGTAGGTGGGGACTAATGATGGGTCTGCATAGGGCTCATCAAAAAAACGAACAATTTTTTCTAAATTGTCTTTAACATTTTGATGAACTATTAGTTCATAGTGTTCTGTTTTGTACTGATCCGCGACAATCTGGGCAAACTCAGTTTCATTAAAGCGCTTTTCATCAAAACCGATGGAGCAGGTTTTGACGGGTGTATCACTATTCTTTGCCATCATGGCAACCACACCACTGGAGTCAATACCACCACTGAGAAATGCACCTAGGGGTACGTCACTGATCATACGGCGCTTGGTGCAGCGTGTAACAAGCTCAAGTAGCTGCTCAGTTAGTTGTTTTTCACTCTCATGGCTAACATCTTTTAGTGAAACGTCCCAATATTGTTGAATTTCAATACCTTGAGCAGTCACTGTCATATAGTGGCCAGGCGATAGTTTGTGGATATATTTAAAAATGCTCTTGGGGTCTGGTACATACTGGTAGGCAAAAAAATCATAAACTGCATCTACACGAATTTCGCGTGGGATATCGGGGAGTGTCAACAACGATTTTATTTCAGAGGCAAAGGCAAAACGTCCATCTTGCTGGAAATAATAGAGTGGTTTTTTACCAATACGGTCGCGGGCAATGAAGATTTTTTGCTTGACCTTGTCCCAAAGAGCGAAGGCAAACATACCGTTGAGTTTTTCCAGACAGGCTTCACCTTCTTTTTGGTATAGGGCTAGGATGACTTCGGTATCTGTATGGGTTTTGAAAGTAAACCCATCTTTCTCTAGCTCTTCTCTTAAATCGAGAAAGTTATAGATTTCACCATTAAAGACGATGACCAACTTCTCATCAACCGAAAACATGGGTTGGTTACCCGCTTCAGATAGATCAATGATTGCCAAGCGGCGATGGGCTAGACCGACGTAATCATCCAGGTATTCACCGCCTGCATCCGGGCCGCGATGATAGATGGCATTGCCCATGCTCTTTAGGGTGTCGGTATCCCCCATAGGGTGATTGAATTGGGTAAAGCCTGCGATGCCGCACATTCTTTAACATATTCCTATTGTTTTATTTATTTGAGGGGCCAGAACAATTTTATTCAAGCAGAACAAGCTAATCAATATTTTCCTGGCGGCGATTGTTTATTGTAGTACGGCCCATTCCTACCTTTTTCATTTATGGTGCCATATTATTAAATATGTTTATTGTTTTATTAAGAAATTAGATAGCGGCTTTTAACTTCCGACTGAAGGTGAGTATTAGTAACAGCCATGGTATGGCTTCCAGCAAAACTACAATGTGCTACATAGTATACAACAAGCTTTTTAGGGTACGCATTGTCAACGCTGAATTTGTTAGTGTGATTCCCCTAAAAATATTTGTCAACAAAAGTTCAGGCCGCTTGCTAACTAGCTTTATATGGGTTTTGTTTACCCACTTGAGCAGGATGGGGAGTCTATTTTGGCGAAAAACACCGCTGGTGTTACCTCTCTGTTAGGATAAAATGCGCCATTTTCCCATCATCATACTCTTACATATGACCAACATTAATCAACGTATTGCCCAAGAGCTATCTGTTAATTATCAGCAGGTAGCTTCTGCTGTTGCACTTTTAGATGAGGGTTCGACAGTTCCCTTTATTGCCCGTTATCGAAAAGAGGTGACGGGTGGTTTGGATGATACGCAGTTGCGCAACCTTGAACTGCGCCTGACCTATCTGCGAGAATTGGAAGAGCGGTGTAGTACGGTGCTAAAGAGCATAGAAGAGCAGGGCAAATTGACACCTCAGCTGAAGCAGGAGATTCTCACTGCCGACACTAAGAGACGATTGGAAGATCTCTATCTGCCCTATAAACAGAAGCGTCGAACAAAGGCACAGATCGCCCGCGAAGCGGGGTTAGAGCCACTGGCACAAATGCTATTAAGTGATCCAACTCAATATCCAGAGCAGTTAGCAACACAATATATAGATGGTGACAAAGGTGTTGCAGATAGCAAGGCGGCACTGGATGGAGCACGGCAAATTCTGATGGAGCTGTTTGCTGAAGAACCAACATTGATTGGTGAGCTGCGTGATAATCTCTGGAACAACGGCACGCTTTCATCCAGTGTGGTTGAGGGCAAGGAGAGTGAAGGGGCTAAATTTGCCGACTACTTTGAGTATCGCGAGGTGATCCGCTCTATTCCATCACACCGCTCCTTGGCACTGCTCCGTGGTCGTCGTGAAGGTTTTCTTACCCTCGATCTACTGATTGATGAGGATACCCCGTCAGGCCAACGCACCCCGTGTGAATTGCGTATTGCTCACTACTTTAACGTGAGTGATCAAGGTCGTCCTGCAGATAGTTGGCTGTTGGATTCAATACGTTGGGCCTGGCGAGTAAAAATCTTCACCCGGCTCGATCTTGATCTGAAAAGTCGCCTACGGGAGGCGGCGGAAGAGGTGGCAATTAAGGTCTTCGCCCGCAATCTGCATGATCTATTATTAGCCGCTCCAGCAGGTGCTCGCACCTGTATCGGGCTTGACCCTGGGCTGCGTACAGGCGTGAAGGCGGTCGTGGTTGATAAAACTGGCAAACTGCTGGCAACTGAGACCATCTATCCCCATCCACCCAAAAAACAGTGGGATCAGTCAATTTCTCAGCTAGCTAAATTGGCTCAACAGTATGATGTTGAGCTGGTTAGCATTGGCAACGGCACCGCCTCACGTGAGACCGATAAATTGACCGCCGAGCTGATGCGTAAGCACCCTGAGCTGAAGTTGAGCAAAATCATGGTCTCTGAAGCAGGAGCCTCCGTCTACTCCGCCTCTGAGCTGGCAGCCAAAGAGTTTCCCGATGTGGATGTCACTCTGCGAGGTGCCGTCTCCATTGCCCGCCGGCTGCAAGACCCACTAGCTGAATTGGTTAAGATTGATCCCAAAGCGATTGGCGTTGGTCAGTATCAGCATGATGTTAATCAGAGCCAGCTGGCGAGAGGCCTGGATGCGGTAGTAGAGGATTGTGTAAATGCAGTGGGTGTTGATGTCAATACCGCCTCAGCACCACTATTGGCTCGAGTCTCGGGGCTCACCCCCACCATGTCAGAGAATATTGTCGCCTATCGTGATGAGCATGGCCGTTTTGATGAGCGGAAAACGCTGCTAAAAGTGCCACGACTGGGAGCTAAAAGCTATCAACAGATGGTCGGTTTTTTGCGGATTATTGATGGCAAAAACCCACTTGATGCCTCTGCTGTTCATCCGGAAGCTTATCCTATGGTGAAACAGATCTTGAGTAAAAATAGTCGGCATATCAGCAATTTGATCGGTGATGCCAAGTTCCTCCGCCAGCTCAATCCTGCTGATTACACCAATGAGCAGTTTGGTCTACCTACGGTAAAAGATATTTTGGCTGAATTGGAGAAACCTGGGCGTGATCCCCGTCCCGCCTTTAAAACAGCCACTTTTCAGGAGGGGATTGAAAAAATTTCCGACCTAAAACCTGATATGGTGCTTGAAGGGGTTATCACCAACGTCACCAATTTTGGTGCTTTTGTTGATATTGGCGTACACCAAGATGGCTTAGTACACATCTCTGCGCTGTCTGATAAATTTGTCAAAGAGCCACATGAAGTGGTCAAAGCAGGTGACCTTGTTAAAGTCAAAGTGATGCAGATTGATCTACCACGTAAACGAATCGGCCTCACTATGCGTTTAACAGATGATTCACGCAACCAAACTACAGAAGTGAAGCGAGAGCAACCAACCCGCAACAGACAGCAGAAACAGCAGCAGAGTGCCGCCCCAAAAAATAGTGCAATGGCCAATGCCTTTGCTAATTTAAAGAGATAACTCCTAGAACAACGGAATTAACAGATGAAAATATATCTGCACCTAGAGGCTGATGAGATTGAAGAGGTGGCTGATGCCACCATTTCAGCGATCAGCAAATGGCTAAAAGAGGGCAAAAGTTCAGCTCAGCTGGTCAATACCAATGTTGAGAATGGCACAGAAAGGGGGCGTACCAATTGGGATATTGGCCTCACCATTGAGACCAGTAAAAAAACAATTTTAGCCAAGCCACTCAATTTTCTCTATGAACTGGCAAAAACAGAGCAGCAGGAGTTTGTGGTTGGCATCTACGATGAGAGGCATTCATCCTATGAGAATATCTGCTATTTTGGCTATGAAGAGGGCAAGCCCGATCTGCACGAAGTGGCATCATATTTGGGGATGCTAAGGTAGCTAAATCCAAAAAATGGCCTCTTGCAGCCATTAAAACTAGGTTCGGCGGTCTGTTTTTATAAGCTTTATTTGATAAGAGGAGAATTTCTTTCAAATCAGGGTTGCGGTACTAGGTAAACTTGCGTAGTATCCGCTTCGCCGGTGCGGGGTGGAGCAGTCTGGCAGCTCGTCGGGCTCATAACCCGAAGGTCGTAGGTTCAAATCCTGCCCCCGCTACCAACTAAATTATCTA
>JAMOMH010000144.1 GCA_027068675.1 Sedimenticola sp. | reverse complement strand
GATAAGCATTTCACCCAATTTATCAACCTGCTCAGTAATAATTTTATCGGGTATCTCACTTACACCGAGTGAGATGGTGATATCAAGTGGCTCTCCCTTGTCAGTAGGTATCGCTTCCGCAGCAATTTTTAGGCGGATACGCTCAGCCAGCCTCTTTGCATCAAATAAAGTGGTTTGTGGCAGGATGAGGCAGAACTCCTCTCCACCATAACGTACAGCGATATCGCTGGCTCGTAGACAGCTACGAATGCGGTTTGAGATCTCTCTAAGCACAGCATCACCAGCGGTATGCCCATATTGGTCATTGACCCGCTTGAAGTGGTCGGCATCGACAAAGATGCAACTGAGTGGCTGATGGTATCGCTGTGTACGTGAGATCTCCTCATTCAGACGACGATCAAGGTAGCGGCGGTTGTGTAGACCGGTGAGTGCATCGGTCATGCCAGTGATCAGTAGACGCTCATGATTGGTTGCATTTTCAAGACAGACACCGCCAATAGTGGCTAAGCGGTGTAGGAAATCACAAGCATGGTAGCGAGTAAATCGATCACTACTATTGCTGCCAAAATTGAGCGCACCATAGAGTTTTTTATGCCGGATGATCGGCACCAGAGCAACACTTTTTAGTGAAGGGTTGGCAGGAAATAGCACATTATATTCTGGGCTAATAAAGGGGCCAAGTCTGGGTTGAGTTAGTGCAGTACAGATGCTGTGTTGGCTCTCATAATTATCAATAAATTGAACATCAGGAAAGGCCTCTGCTGGGATGCCTGTGTTGTGTAGAAGGTGGCGTAACTCATGGTCTGGGTCATGCAGAATAAGGCTGACACTTTCGACATTGAATGAGTTTTTCATCCCCTCCGTGAGACAGTGCAAAAGCTCAGGAAGGCTCTCACTGGTGAGCAGCTCTAGCTCACGCTCATGGAAACGTCGCAGCACTAGATCATTATGCTTAGCATCGTTGGTGATCTCAGTGAGGGTTTGTCGAAGTTTTCTATTTTCAGTCTCTAGGTCTCGCATGATCTACCCGCACAGATACCTATCTTTATGGCCTATTTTGATATCGGCGTGTGCTTGGCTTTCTTGAGTCAATGCGGCGATTGCGTTAGGTTGCACGAAGGATAGTGATCTTACATGGAGTTTGGTTATGGTTATTTTTCGATGGTTCTGTTGTTGTCAGCTGCTCTTCTACAGTTTGTCGCTGCCAGCGGCTCCTCAGCTTTACCGCTGTATTGATGCTGTAGGAAATAGCATATTTCAGCAAACAGCCTGTCTTGTGGGTGAACAGAGTATTATTGAGGTGGTGGATACCCGCGTTGGCTGGCAGCCACCAAAAGCATCAAAAAAGAGTGCTAAGGCGAGTAAAAAACTGCCCTTAAAACCGGCACGTTCAATAGCTAAGCAAGCACAAGAGAGACGTAAGCAAGATAAGTCCTGTTGGCGGGCAAAACAGAATTTAGA
>JAMOMH010000142.1 GCA_027068675.1 Sedimenticola sp. | reverse complement strand
CCTCACCAGTGGGATCAGAACCATTCCGGTAGCAGGCAATCACCTCTTCTTTCAGATCCAGCCCTATGGTTTTGTACTTTTTTCCAAATTCTATCGCCAGGGGCAGACCTACATAGCCCAGGCCAACGACACCAATTATTAAAGGGGGATTTGTTGTCATTTGATAGTTTTCCATGTCAGTTCAGCACACCCACACCAAGCAGATAGCGGGCCACTTCCCGCATTGCCGGCGCATGTTCGCACATATTTTACTTTCAATCCAAAGTTCTTAACAATTCCGAATAGCAGTCCATTTAAACCGGCAGCAAAACTCTTTCCCCAGCGGTATGCATTCACTGCCAGCCAAACAGATCGGCTCCATAAATACTGGCGGAAATCCCGTCCCGTGTCTACCAATCCTCATCATCATAGAAAAAGCATGCTATTTCTTCTGTTTTCTGTTTGATCAGGAACACTTCTTCAACAGTCAACCGCCTTTTCCAGCTCTTGATATTTGCGATACTATTCCTCTTGTAATTATCCCTTCCCGTTGCTTCCACCGGATTGTGGCTACTGCTGCTTTTTTCAATCATTCGTCTAGCGCCATATGTAAAAGACAGACCAAGTGCTTCATAGATTGCCCGGAACTCGTTCACTGGATCTGCGGATAAATCCTCATGCCTCAGATACAACCAACCGGGATAGTTCTGCCTGTAGGTTCGGATGGTGTGATAAATACAGTTCCACAATAACGTGCCCTGTTCTACAATACTTTTCTCAAAGGAGCAGTGCTCTTCAATTTCCGTACGAAAGGGCTCTAGGTATTCTTCCATCAATAAAGGCTGGCCCAAAAAATTCCTGAAATCAAACTTCCAGTTTTTAATCTTCAAGCTGGAGCAAAAAGCAGCAGGATGGCGAACCATACAGATTACGTCCATGCCAAACGCTTTATATAGCCACTCGGCAGAAAATATGGCAATTGGATCCTTAACAAGAGGCCTTTTCCCTGCCAGTTGGTTAAATGTCGATGTGGCCTGATCTCGTATTACTCGTATAGCATCAAAACCGCTATGAATTCTGGCCGCATTCCGCCACAGAGGATAGTCGTAGTTGAGTATCCTCCACAACACCTCTTCATAGTCCCCTGCGTTGCCCGGGGGAACATACTGAAACCAGGCATCAAATGGACAAGGGTTTGGAGTTATGTTCGCTCCTATATTGAACGGCTCGTGAATATAGCCTACCGTGGGAGAAGCGGAGATCATTTTCCCTACCCAGGTAGATCCAGACCTATGCCCTCCGGTAACAAGTATAGGCCTACCAGCAGCACGGCCTACAGGCATCTATAAATTCTCGCTATTTTGATGCACATATTGCCATAGCCGGGCCATTAGGATGCTCTTTCCCATCAAAACCAAATGTCAATTCCGTAAAACCAAAATCTTTCAGCGCTGCAATCAGACTATCTTTTGTCATCCACATGCTTGTGGGCTGACCTCCACCGCAAAACCCTTCCCATCCAAGAGATTCATTGTAATGCTGCTCTGCACAATCATAGATTTTGCCATCAATCTCTATAGAGATTAAGCCTGAAAATTTGTTAGCCAAAACGTCGTCACTCTCAATGATGTTCTTATCATAATAGTGGGTCCATAAAAACAACTTATTTGTCACTCTTGAAATATTCTTTAACAACAATACAGGGTTAGGCATATGGTATAAAACACCACTTGCAAATACCAAGTCAAATAATGAGTCTGTCTTTTCCAAATACGGGGAGAAATCTCCTAACATAAATTTAACTTTATTCAAGCCCAATACTTCTTTAACACACAAGCACTTTAGGAAAGCCCTGGTATTCGCTTCAATGGCGATAACACTATTTACTCCTCTTTCCTGAAACATATACGAATGCCCACCTTCCAGAGGCCCAAGCTCCAAAATATCCAACCCTGATACGGGGCCAAATATCTGTTCAAGCCATACAATGCGTGCATCCTCAAACAAAGAGGCTTTGCCTGGCCGGGTATGGAGGCCATATCTTTCAGGCAATTTAGATGACCACTCTCCATCAAATATATCCAGGATATTCTGGCTACTTGGCTTGTTTAATACATATTCATCTAATATATTCATGCTATACATTACCCAAACAATATTCAGAAGGTTATTAGAACATCTCTATAAATGTCATTCCGGCACAGGGGTGGGCCGGAATCCATAAGTATTTGAAAAATTTAGACACCGGCCTGCGCCGGTGTGACGAAAACCGAATCATTCGAGGCGCCCATTAGTCTATTTTATCGAAGCGGATTAATATCAAGAAATAATCCTGCACATGATTATAAGTTATCTTTACTAGTGAGATTGGGTTACTACACTCTCTGGGTACATCGTTTTCAATACATCTGTTGCATTTACTTCCCAGTTCAATAAATCATCTCTGAAATTTCCTGTTTTTCTGGCTATTACAGATACACCCTGATTCAATGTATGAAAGCAATTATCATATGTCGGTGCATCTTGCGCCAGGGAATAGATACTACAGGGCAAGCCCTCCGCAACAGAAATTATTTCAAAGCCTGTATATTCATTAAACAATGCATGAAAGCCGCTACTGGGAAAGCGCCAGAAATCCCACGGCAGCTCATGCGGCGGCCATACGGGGTGGGATGTAAGCAGAACATACCCACCAACCTTCACAACCTTATTTATTTCCAATACCGCCTTCCAAGGAAATAAAACATGCTCAAACACCGATATTGAATACACATAATCAAAAGATTCTGGCAAAAAGCTCTGAGATAGTTCATGAACATCTCCAACTACATCAACGCCATCCCCCTCCAATATATCGAACCCAACATACTGATCACAATGGGGAAACATGCTCCTTCTGGTGACGCCCGTAACATTTCTCGACCCTATCTCAAGAACCGAAGATCCGTCAGTTTTGCTGGTTAAACCAATGAACTCCTGAATAACCATATGATATGGGTCTTCCTTCTCCTTCTTCATCAATGGCTTATGCATAAACCTGATCAATCTGATGTAGGATTTCTTTATTGCTTCCCTTACACTAAATAACATTTATGGGTCTCTTTTTCCCGGCACAACAATACCTGTAAAATCATGGCCATATTCAGCCATAATAAATATGGCAGTCCCAGTCTAACTCCCAAATATCCTGGCACAAAACTTGTGCAATGGTATTTATAAAACATGAGGCACCCGGGGAGCCAAAGACAATGAAAAGTCTTCTTTATCCAAGGTGAGATTAGGATTGTAAGCCGGGTCTCTATCTAGTAATTCCCCCCATCTATCTCGCATATACGCATACTCTTTTCTCAAGCGCTCCTGCTTTTCAGGCGTGTCCTCTGCCCCCCTGCTCTTTGATTCAAAATGAGCGAGTTCAGCATAAGGGGTAAAGATATTGCGATAGCCAGACTCTCTGACGCGCAAACAGAAATCCACATCATTGTAGGCAACCGCCAGGTTATCTGCATCCAGCCCGCCGACTTCCATGTACACGCTTTTCCTGACAAACAGGCACGCTGCCGTTACCGCAGATACAGATTGCAACAGCATTGCTCTCCCAAAGTACCCAGGAGATTCCTTTGGAATGCAACGATGAGAGTAAGCCGCCAAGCCACCAAGGCCCAGAATGATACCTGCATGCTGCAAGGTATTGTCTGGATAGATTAACCGGCAGCCCACGGCGCCAACCTCCGGCCTGCATGCCTGGGAAACCATTTCTGTCATCCAGTCTGGTGAAATAACCTCGACATCATTGTTTACCAGCGCAACGATTTCACCAGAAGCTGCGGCAACCCCCTTGTTATTCAGGCGGGAAAAGTTGAATTCGCCATCATCACGGATGATCTTTACCCCGCGGGTTTGCTGGAGTTCCAGCAGATACTCCTGTGTTTCCTTATGTCTACTCCCATTATCAACAATAATGATTTCATAGTTTTTGTAGGTGGTTTTTTCATAAATGCCATCAAGACAAGTGCGCAGAACATCTACCTCATCCCGCGTTGGGATGATGACACTAACCAGAGGGGCGCCTTGTATCCTGTACTTTACTCTATAACCAAACCCAAGCAACTTGCATTCTGCTTCAACACCGGTTCTGGCAAAATGATCATTGATCGCCCTTTCCCCCGCAATCATCGCATAGGGCTTTTCTGATGCATCCAGCGCCGTACTGCCGGGCAACACTCTCCAGTGATACAGGACTCGTGGAATGTGGATGATTTGGCTGCTCTTGATTTTTTCAATACAGCGAAGCGCCAGATCATAATCCTGCGAACCTTCGAATCCCACTCGAAAACCACCAACCTCTTTCAGCAAGGTAGTATCATAAACGCCCAGATGACTAAACATATTGTGGGAGTAAAACAGATCAGGGTTCCAATCGCATTTGAAATAGGGATCATGGCGAGCGCCCTGCAGGTCAATTTTATCCTCATCAGAATAAAACAGCTTGCCTTCCGGGTTCTCTTGTATGGCGCGGGCAACCCAAAACAGCGCATGTTCCGAAAGCAGGTCATCATGATCCATGAGCGCAACAAAATTCCCCTTTGCGAGTTGCAAGGCTGAATTCGATGCTTTGGAAATATGCCCGTTCTCCTTCCGGAATACATATTTTATTCGTCCATCCTTTTTGGCAAAAGACTTGATGGCTTCCCTAGTTTGTTCTTTCGCAGAACAATCATCAGCAATACAAAGCTCCCAGTCCGGATAGACTTGCTTGCGTACTGACTCAATTGCCTTTATCAACAGATCAACAGGCGGATCATACACTGGCATGACAATGCTGATCAGGGGCCTGGATGAAAACCTGCCAATCTCCCGAGTAAACTTTTTTTTACTTTCTTCTGTAAGGGAATCAAAATCAGCAATCCATCGCTGGTAATCGATTTCCCTGGCATTGTTTTTTTCTGCAAACCTTATTCTGTGCAATAGGCCAGATGGCCCCTCAGAAACCAGGATTTTTATGGAATACTTCATTGACCGGCGCAGCCCTATTCGCTTAATCGCCGCCAAGACCGGGGGGGGGCCAGCCACAAGGCCATCGTACCCGGACTTGATCAACCGAAGCGGCCTGGTAAGTCTCCAGCTAATGGATTTCTGCACATCTCTTTGATAGCTCTGCAACAACTTTACTGCATCTTCCGCAGCAGATATCTTGTGCTGTACTATATCCAATTTCAGGATCTTGTTTTCCTCCCCTAGTTTATTATATTGAATCCTGAATTCATCAATACTTTGGGTAAGATTTTCTATTCCTTTGGCGCTTGTATATAGCGATTTCAGCTGGCTTTCACGCTCAGTACGATTAATTAAGGATTCAATTTCATTTACCTCGGAATTGATTCCCCTCATACCGGAAACCACTGTCGCTCGCGGAGAATCCGTCATTGAAGCATTCTTTAAAATATTGAAAATAGTATTAGCCAGTTGCAGTTCTGCAATATTACCAGAGCTAGTCTTTTCACCCAGCGCCCCATGCCTGAGAGACGGATCCAGGGAGCAAAATGCATCATCCTCATCTGTTATTTCAAGGCCCATCGTCTGCAGTCGCATCCTTACTTTTTTTCCCTGGGCGCCGGAACAATCCAGAAGTTCATCGTAATCAATGATCGTGGAATTCGAAATGACATCTCCTTCCTTGATCAGATCAAGGTAGTAGCGAATCCATATTCTAAGCGACTTCTCCGCATCAAAATTATCTCTTCGCTTTAGGGAAAGGTATACATCATACGGGTTTCTTAAACAAAGAAAGTAATGCACATCCAACCCCAGCCGGGAAAACACCTTTTTCCAGAACGGCAGCAACCGACACAGCCGTGGGTCTTTTATTCCATACACCAGGCTGTCAGACAGTTTTGAGGCAAGCAAGCTTTGCGCCCGCTCGAGAAAGGGGGACAATCTTGGTGACATCAACTCCTTCAGATCGACAGTTGATGCCGAATGCCATTCATACCCCAATGCATTCAGCAGCTCTTCATTAAACTCATAGATATCCTGGTCTTCAAAAAAACCTTTTGGATTGTCTTCTCTTGCCTCGAGCAGGCGGTCGCCAAAATCAACGCCATGGGCATGCAAGAATGCGGATAAAGCACTGGTTCCGGATCGATGCATCCCCAGCACGACAACGAGCTTCTGCCCTTCCAGACATGAACTTGGGGAAGTGCCAGCATCAGGTTTACCAGCATCCTTGTCATAACCCAGCCTCACCCTCAGATGGTGCAATATGGTCTCAATCTCGATAACAAATGATGGTTTTTCCAGCAGGCTCTCTGCATTCGTGCGGGAAAGATCAACACTCTCTTTGGCACTACTACCCAACGGCGCTACCCCAAGCCAATCACATACACCATCAATGGCCTCATCTGGATTTTCTAGCAGGGATTCAAAATGCAACACATACTTTCGTTGTACATCAAAGTTCTCTAGAAATTCTTCAGCAACAGACATTTGATGCAGTGTGGTATACGCCATGTGCTTTTCCGGCGCGTCCTGCAATATGGACGCCCTGTTTCGCCCAGCCCAGTCATACGCCAGTGGTAACGTGATTCGACCTATATGGTTGTCTAGCCTAGCTGTCATATGGGTACGACGCAGACATGTTTTTAGTGGATCGCGAACCATATAAATGTATCTGGCATTTGGAAAAGCCTCCTTCAATTCAGGTAGCAACAAAATAGATTCGGGAAGCTTGAATCCCCATACCCCATCAACATCAAGGTTCCGAATCATATTTGCCGCAGCACACCGTATCCTGGGCACGATCTGCTGCTTTTGCCAATCTGTAAAAGATTGATATTTTTCTACAATTCCCACATAGAGGGGCAGAACCATTTCTTCGGAGTCCATGGATTCATTAAGTGCATTTCCAAGGAAAATTCCCGCATCCTGACCGACACAGCCCAGCAAACGAGTTCCCCCCCCTCCTCTGCCAAGCAAAATTACAGGGCTGTCCAATTGCAACAGTTTTTTCTTTTCATCAAAAGGAATGGTGAAATCAAATGTTTGGTAATCTTTTACTTCAAGCTCCGGCCACTTCTTTTTTATGTAGTCATTGCAAACTACCCGATCCGCAAGGTAGGTCAAACTGGATCTGTCCTGGATTTTTTCCGATTCGGCAGCAGCCTCGATTCTATTTCCATGGGCATCGGCATATTTATGGATTGTGGGGGCATCAACTGTATACACTCCCTGCCCCCCAACACTCATGGGTAAATCTCTCCCAATATGGTGAATGCCAGGTAGATTCAGGTCCAGCTTGGGCAACCGGTCTTTATGCATAACAAGAATCTGCTCATCGCAGGATGCAACCGCCTTATATCCCCCACGATTGCCAGAAAAGCTGTCGAGGAAATTCCTTGGGTCTTTCCAGTGGCCAACAATTTCACCATCCTCAGACCAACCCACGCTACTCAGCAACAACCAATTTGGATCATGGGCTTCAAGATTTTTCAGGCTCAGCTCAAACAGCGTCTGCCAGCCATTTGGCAAAA
>JAMOMH010000141.1 GCA_027068675.1 Sedimenticola sp. | reverse complement strand
GTTTTCTTGTCTTTGATTCGCTGCGCATAATCGAGCTCCTCATAATATAGAAAATAATCTTCACTCAGCATGCCGGCATCATGAATAACCTCAGACGAAATCAACATTGATGCACCAGAAACATAATCCAATGGCCTATCCAGGCCAGGCAGCTCCTCTTCCAGCCCTTTTTTCGGCAGAGCCGGCTTCATAATTCCAAGCCAGCTATTGTAATAGTAGCCTCCCGCACACTGAACAGACCCATCACCATTCAATATAGTGCTCCCCCAAACACCTACTGACGAATCAGATTTCGCACACTCTACCAATGCACGTAAACTGCCAGGCTGGGGGATTGTATCGTTATTCAGCACCCACACATAGGCAGGATTCTGGTTCTCAATAGCAAAACGAATCCCTGCATTATTCCCCGCTGCATATCCACCATTCTCTGGCATCTCAATCAAGGAAACCCCTGCTCCGGAATCCAATGCTTCAGCAGTGAATTTTCTCAATTTGAAAAATGACCCATCCTGTGATCCATTGTCAATTACTATTATGTCTACACTGAGATCATCATCATTCAGCTCAGGCAAGTTTAACAGCGCAACAACACATCTGCGGGTATCTGAATAGTTTTCCCAATTCAGCACACAAATACTAATACTAGTTACTTGCACTTTCTAGCTTCCTCATTGCTCACCAACTAGCCCTCGATATTGAAAAACTGTTTTTTCTACCGTATTTTTCCAGGAAAATTCTTGAGCCACATTCAGGCCAAAAATAGTTTTCTGTTGACGCCGCCCATCAGAGCCAACCATTTTCTGCATCAATCTGGCTATCTCCTCAACATCTTGAGGAAGAACCTTGTATGAAGAGCCAGCAGATACCTCATTCAGCGGAGGAATATCACTGGCAACTACAGGCACCCCACTAGCCATAGCCTCCAGTACAGGCAAGCCAAACCCTTCATAAAAAGGGACAAAGACAACCGCCGTTGCACCGGCATAGAGAAGTGGTTTCATTTCTTCTTTCACATATCCAAGGTAACGAACATCCCCTTCCTTCATCATATTCTTTATACGCTCTAAAGTGCCCTCACTTTTCCATCCCGCCCCCCCACATATAACCAATGGGTACTCCATCCGTATTATTTTTGGCAGCATTTCATAGGCATCCAATATTGAGTCTATATTTTTTCGTGGTTCAATAGTTGCAACCGATAAAAAATACCGCCCTGGTATCAAGCCAAAGACGGCCAGCGGCGCATCCAATTCTTTGGTGCAGCGAGGGAAAAAATCAGGCGATACGCCATTTGGAACAACTACAACCTTATCATCTGGATACCCAAATAATTCGATTATTTCATTCTTAGTAAACTCACTGATTGCAATCAGCCGATCTGCCTGATTTAGTGCTTTGTGAATCTCCTTTTCCATTAACCTCACCTGGGCATTCCTATGATATTCCGGACAGCGGAATACAGATAGATCATGAAAAGTGGATATTTTTAGCCCTGAAAAAGGAGGAAGCATGAAGTTTGGGGAATGATAGATATAGTCGTCATATCCATCTAACCTTGAGCCAAGCAATAGCGGAGAAATCTTATCGTATATTGATATTGCAATCAGCGATCCAGTTAAGGCCATTCTTAATCCTGACCCAGATCTCGATATCAATAACTTATCCAGATCATCCACCCAATACCCTAAGTCAAAAAACTTGATATCAGAAACACCGTCATGCACCTTCAACCCAGCTGCCAATTCCCAAGTATATTGACCAATTCCTGTGAGCGGCTCTCTAATCGGATATACCGACAATATTACTTTCATTTAATTTAGCACTGCAAATTCACTGCAGACAGACGCCAAATGACAGCAGCACAATTTCTCAATTGTTAACCACATAACAATAAACACGCATAAAAAAAGCCCGCAAACTTGCGGGCTTTTTTAGCTTTTCCAAGATATGATATCAATACATCAAATCACTTACTAGCGGCCTTGATCTCCGCCAACTCCGCTTTCATTTCCTTGATGGTATCGTTCAGCTGAGTAATATAGATATGCGCTTTCTCAAGTTCTTCCAACATGGCCATTTGGTTAGCCATTACATCAATGTTGGCTTTCATATCCTTATCACCTTTTTGCACAGCAGGAAGGTGGCGATTCTCAAACATGAATTCTGCCTGCTCTTCAATGGTAGGCAAATTGTAATCTTCGGCGAACACATAGTCAGCAATCTGAACATTATTTACGACCAACTTGCCATTGATATCAACAGTATCACCAGCCAATATCCCTACGCGAAACAAATTTTCCTGTGCTTGGGGAGCAAATTTGAAAGAAGCAGTGGTCGCTCCGCCTCCTGGATAGAAAAAAGTCAACCTGCCTGTATCTGCATTCTGCTTAATTTCCCAATACTTATCACCAACAGTAAACTTAAATGCTGCATGACTCCCCACTGGTTGCTTAACCTCAAACTTACCTACTTCAACATTTCCATCTGCTGCAATATACAAGCTATCCGCAGCAGCCATTCCAGTGGCGCCTGCCAGCATCATGCCCAACACTAAATTCAGTTTTTTCATGGTTTAATTCTCCGTAATGAAAATAGGTGGATTGGCCTGCACCAACAGT
>JAMOMH010000140.1 GCA_027068675.1 Sedimenticola sp. | reverse complement strand
CAGAGAGACGCAACGGCCTGCTGGTAGCAAAAATCGCCGAAGATTGCGGTGTTCAGGCACTCACCATTCATGGTCGTACCCGTGCATGCGGTTTCTCAGGTGAAGCAGAGTACGAGACTATTCGTGCCATCAAACAGTCGATCACCATCCCTATTATTGCCAATGGCGATATCAACACACCGCAAAAGGCAGCTGAGGTGCTCAAAGCTACCGGCGTGGATGGCCTGATGATCGGCCGAGCAGCACAAGGAAAACCGTGGATTTTCCGAGAGGTCAACCACTACCTAACACACGGTGAGCTGCTACCACCTCCCTCTTGTCAGTGGGTGATGCAGCTGCTGTTAAAACATATCGACCAGCTCTACCAATTTTACGGCGAATACCAAGGGCTTCGCGTTGCCAGAAAACATATCGCCTGGTACAGCAAAGGGCTAAGTGACGGCGCCATATTTCGGGCCGCCATCTATCGTGCTGAGACAATCACCCAGCAGCGCGAAATGATTCACCATTTTTTCAACCAACAAGTAGAAAATAAAGGTTTGGCAGCATGAATCAAGAAGCAACTGCAGAGGTCATCAAGTTTGAAGGGCATGTCACCCCCCCCTCAAAAACAACACCTGAACCACTTCGTCTCTGCGTGATAAGCGCCCTAGAACATCACTTTCAGCAGCTAGATGGCCATGATACCAGCGACCTCTACAAACTCGTTATAAGCGAGGTAGAGGCACCGCTATTTGAGTCAGTACTCAACCATGCAGGCGGAAACCAGACTCGGGCCGCCAACATCCTCGGTATCAGCCGCAGCACACTACGCAAAAAATTGGCTCTCTACGGTCTCGATAAATAGAGCCTGAGCCTGCCGGCCCCATTCCCCATATTTTAATTTTTAGAGAGTCATAACTCATGTCATCAATAACCCGCGCTTTAATCAGCGTCTCCGACAAAACAGGCATTGTCGATTTTGCCCGCCAACTAAGCGAAATGAAAGTGGAAATTCTCTCCACAGGCGGCACCGCTCGCCTACTCATGAAAGAGAAAATCCCCGTAATTGAGGTCTCCGACTACACCGGTTTTCCCGAGATGATGGATGGCCGAGTCAAGACTCTACACCCTAAAATCCACGGTGGCATTCTAGGTCGTCGTGGCACTGATGATGCCATCATGGCCAAAAACAACATCGGCCCTATCGATATGGTCGTAGTCAACCTCTACCCCTTCGAGAAGACAGTTGCCAATCCTGATTGTGACCTGCCTACCGCTATTGAGAACATCGATATCGGCGGCCCTACCATGTTACGCGCCGCAGCCAAAAACCATGCCGATGTCACTGTCGTTGTCGATGCCAATGACTATCAACGAATCCTTGATGAGCTAAAGGCTAACAGCAGTATCAGCGACAAAACCCGCTTTGATCTCGCCGTAAAGACCTTTGAACACACCTCAGCTTACGACGGTGCCATCGCTAACTATCTTGGCAGACGAATCGGTGACGAAATAGCCAATTTCCCACGCACCATCAACCTGCAATACCAGCAGAAACAGGTGATGCGCTACGGGGAAAACCCACACCAGAAAGCCGCCTTCTATGTCGAGAGCGAGATCAGCGAAGCCAGCATCTCAACCGCCACACAACTACAAGGCAAGGAGCTCTCCTACAACAACATCGCCGACACCGATGCAGCACTCGAATGTGTAAAATGCTTTAGCGAGGCACCTGCCTGCGTCATCGTCAAACATGCCAATCCATGCGGTGTCGCCACTGGCACTACACTACTTGAAGCCTATGAGCGCGCCTTTAGCACCGACCCAGAGTCAGCCTTTGGCGGCATCATCGCCTTCAATGGCGAGCTGGATGCTCAAACCGCCAGCGCCATCGTTGATAGACAGTTTGTCGAAGTGATCATCGCCCCTAAAGTCTCATCAGGCGCTTTAGAGATCATCACCAGCAAGCAAAACCTGCGTCTTCTAGAGTGTGGCCAATGGCCCGCAGAAGCCGGTAAACGCCTTGAGCTCAAACGCGTCAACGGTGGAATTCTCGTACAAGATCTCGACCTAGCGCTGCACGATGAACTGAAAGTAGTGACTAAACGCCAACCCACTGAGCAAGAGATGTTGGATCTACTCTTCAGCTGGCGTGTATCAAAGTTCGTCAAATCCAACGCCATTGTTTACGGCAAAAATGGCATGACCATCGGCGTTGGTGCCGGCCAGATGAGTCGCGTCAACAGCGCCCGTATTGCCACCATCAAAGCAGAACATGCTGGACTGGAAGTTAAAGGAGCCGTCATGGCCTCTGATGCCTTCTTCCCCTTCCGCGATGGTTTAGACAATGCCGCTGCCGTTGGCATCAGCGCCGTCATTCAACCCGGCGGTTCAATGCGCGATGCTGAGGTAATTGCCGCAGCAGATGA
>JAMOMH010000139.1 GCA_027068675.1 Sedimenticola sp. | reverse complement strand
GCCAAAGAGGTCTACCCTCGCTACGTTGATGCAACCGACGTTATCGTTGCGTTCAACGATAAGTATGACAATTCAGACCATGAATTGGTCATGGATAGCATCTCAACTGATCTATCAACATTGGGGGAAGAGCTTGCTATTCAGGTCGATCTGGAAGATCACCTGCTTGCAACAATGCTCTCACGCTAGTCAAAAGAGCATTTCCCAACACTGACCACTAGAAAAGCTTAAACACAATAATAATTTATCCCCTTAAAGTAGGGCGGTATTGAGAAGAGAGACTTTAATTTTTGTTATACACAAGGAAAGGTGTGTGCTGTAAAAAAACGGCGCTGTGCGCTTTTAGCAGCGTCAGAGACACCCTCATAGCAGGTGGAATTGTTCGTGGTTTTTGGTCTTAACAGCGTATTTCATTGGGAACCAAGCCAGGAGGTATTTACTGCACCTCTTAAGACTGCGCCCTATCCCGACGTTGATTTTAAGCAACTACAGACCGGCATTGATAATACACACATCGATATAGCTTTTTGTAGCCACTTCACGACAAAAGCCGAAGAGCTTGTTTATCGCATGATCAATGAAGATCTTGCAAAAAATGGTTTAGGAACGGCGGGACGTGAGCCAAACAATGCTGATTTAGAGGCATTCCGTCTGGCCTATAAAAGCATCATTGAGGTCACCATCGACCAAGCTAGAGAGGGGCGCCAGCTGGTGCTCATATCATTGCTAACCTTTGCAATGACTAAGTATCTGCTCAACATCATTCCAAAACAGATCGAACAGATACGCAAGCAACTACAAGCAGCCATAAGTTCAGAAACCACCCAAAGTCGCGGCAAAAGCCTTGAAATACATGACCGACTGGTTGCATTGGCAAAAATTGAGCCTGCTCTACGTTACCGTGTTTGCCAGCGCCTATTTCGCATCGTGCAACGGATGGAATCTACTGGGCTACGAAAAATTCGTAAATCAGTAGTTGGCAAATCATGGCCAATCCCCAAAGAGATCATATTCAATCCACTCTTACAGTTAGGCAGTCTCAAACATGATGAGCTAACAATTGAACACTACCCTCTTCTTTGTCTAGGTGAGAATGGTGTCGATAATTTCATTCTGATAAATGATCTAATAACAGAGACATTTTCCAGTTTTCTGCCCAATTGCGTGGTAAAAAAAGAGCGCCTCACCCCACAGCAAGCAGAGCAGCAGCCTTACCACAATCAAAGCCATTCAGAGAATTTTCTAGAACTAAAAATGGTTATCAACAGGATTCTTGGTCAAAGTGAATTTGCTACTTTTCAGACCTCATGGCTCGATGTGCCCAGCAACATGGCACTACTGCTACAGCAACAAGATCAGAAGCACCCCTCTTTTAGCAGTGAGAATGAGGTAACAAACCCTTATGACCTTTGGCCAGACAAACAGTGGCATGATTTCCAGCAACGCTTCTCAAAACAGCTCTATAAACAGCTATCAAAAGGGAGTCTTGGCAAACAGATTATCGCTTCAGACCGCACACCTCGGCTCTATCAGCAGCTCAAGAGAGAGGTGCCGATCCGCGATATTTTTCACTATCTTGCCGGTGACTTAAACAAAAAACAGCTATCACACCGCCTCAATGCACTTAGTCATATTAAAAACCAAGCAGAGGTCATTCGTGCATTAGATTCAATCGCCAACCACATTAAGCGCACCTCAGCCGCCAAGAAACAGGAGTATCTCACCCGTTTTATAAACAGTTTTTTGCTACTACGGAGAGATCTAAAACACGCCTACTTCGCCTACCGAACAATGGATCATCTTCGACTATTACAGACAAAAAATGATCTATCTATGTCCCGTACCAATGGCTCTCTCTATGAGTTCAAAGAGAGACAGACCGTTAAAAAAAGTGAGCAGAAAATTCGTGGTCATGTGGTGCTAAAGGCTGATGTGCGCGGATCAACAAAAATAACGCGAACACTTCTGGCAAAAAAGTTGAATCCCGCAACCTATTTCGGCATAAACTTTTTTCAGCCAATCACCAAGATGTTGGAGGACTTTGGAGCAGTAAAGGTATTTGTTGAGGGTGATGCACTCATTCTTAGCATTTTAGAGTCAGATGGCATCTCTTTTCATTGGCTAACCGTTGCACACGCATGTGGCCTAGCTCGTAAAATACTCACTGTTATGGATGCCAAAAACAGACAAAATAGAGTTCATGGCCTCCCCTCTCTTGAGTTAGGCATCGGCATCTCTTTTAGCAATGAGCCTCCCGTATACCTCTATGATGAAAAGAGGCGCATTATGATCTCACCAGCGATCAATCAAGCTGATCGCCTCTCCTCATGTTCATCAGGTATTCGCCAACCGCTTGAAAAAAGCAGCCTTAGGAACAATCACATTGAGGTGATGCTTGCTAAACGTGGCGGCCCATCAAGAGACGAAGATGAGAGTAATAAACTGATTCGTTACAATGTGAACGGCATTGAGCTTGATGCGCCCTCCTTCTTTAAGCTGAAGAAAGAGTTAGTACTGCGCCGCATAAAATTAAGAGTAGAGGATTGCCGGTTAGTAGAGTATTACCATATCGGCCGCTATCCAGACCTAAAAGGTCTTATCCATTGGGTGATCATACGTGAGGCACCCGTCAGGCTTTGGGATGGCAAACAACTTGGTGAGGCCGACCCGAGTGGACGCCACTTCTACGAAGTTATTACTGACCCAACAATAGTCTCTAAAATTAAGACAAAGCTCTCTTCTAAATCAAAGAGAAGAGGTTCATAAAGAGCCATCACAACTAGGGTGCTGTCTCATCTACATAGAAAGATTTAGCGGCCATTAATCGCTGTCGCTCTTCTGCATAACGACCAATCCCACGCCACTCACAGATCTTCTCTACAGCCATTGCATAAGCCTCACTAAAGCCATGATGAGAGATACTGATCGTTGTAAAATGCAGTGAATCTTTAGCGGGAATTTTGATGCGCAGCTTAAACTGCTCATTGCTTGAGCGCCCCTCACGATGACAGACAACTCGGCTTAAACCAATCACTTGTCCACTCTCATGAAATAGGCTGTTTTTTGCCAAGGCCATGCGAAGTTTATAGGCATCCTGGCTCTGTTTAAATTTGGCATCAATCTCCTTTGCCTCTTTAAGTGCTCGATTAGGGTTGCCATTCAGTGGCACATAACGCTGGTACTCCTTACCTCCCCAAGCTCGATAGATACGGTAACAAGTGGGATTTGTTTTAGGGTGGAGTTTAACGCCCATTACGGCTCCTAAAAATCGGGGTCTGCACAAATCAATGTGTACACTAAAAGAGCGACAACAATGAGAAATAGACCATTCAGCAGGCACAATATAGCCAGACTGAAGTAGAAGAGTAGATTCTATCTGTAACGGTAGGATTTGATTTTCAAATACACTCATGCACCAGCAACAACGCAAACGTTGTATCCCTCTGGAGCAATATAACCTCTCAAGAATAGACCAGTGCTTTCCTAGCAATAAAGCATAAAAAAAAGGCCCCTCTACGGAGCCTCAATTATGGCGGAGAGAGAGGGATTTGAACCCTCGATGGAGCTATAAACCCCATACTCCCTTAGCAGGGGAGCGCCTTCAGCCGCTCGGCCATCTCTCCAAATCTTTATTATTCCTCGAGCTGCTGTTGCTGCTGCTCGCGCTTAATACGTTCGTAAATTTCTTCACGATGCACGGTAACATCGCGTGGTGCATCAACACCAATGCGTACTTGGTTACCCTTTACGCCTAAGACTGTAACGGTGACTTCATCACCAATCATCAATGTTTCACCAACACGTCGAGTTAGAATCAACATGATTTAACCTCCCTGCAATGTAAAATTGTGAATTCTCTTCAGTGACCACAACTTCCATCCCAGAAGCTGATCAACCAAGAAACTCACGCCAACCAACAGTGTCGCAGTTGAGTAACTACGGCGGACGCAAGTCTACCAGTAGCAACTAATTTTCTGAAGTCTTTTTGTTAAATAATCGCGCCGCTAACTACTCTACTGCCGCCTTTAGGAAAAAAAGGACTTTTTAAGGGTTTCCTTAAGAACCCTCTGATTAAATTTGCCTGCACTAAAGCATAAGGTTCGCTAAAGCTCAGCTAAAATTTAGGCTGAAATAAAACTGTTCCGTTCTATTTCCAAGTGAGCTGTAATAGCCACTTCTATTGCTGTGATCTTCGAAGCGAACCGGAGCAGTTTTATCACTCTAAAGCCATCATGACTTATTCAGGGATTCCTTAATGCGCCTCATCCCAATTATCACCAACACCAACATCGACTAATAGCGGCACATCCAATATCGCTGCGGATGACATCAGCTCATTGATTTTCCTAGTCACTCGGCCCAGTACATCCTCTTTAACTTCAAATACCAGTTCATCATGCACCTGCATCAACATTCGAACAGGTGGCTGTTCCTGACAAATCCATTGATCAACCGCTAACATGGCTCGTTTTATAATATCTGCAGCGGTACCTTGCATTGGCGCATTGATCGCTGTTCGCTCTGCTGCTTGACGGCGTTGACCATTGCGGGAGTTAATTTCTGGAAGATAGAGACGGCGACCATAGAGCGTCTCGACATAGCCATTATCGTGCGCCTGCAGACGAATACGATCCATGTAAGCTTTGACACCGGGGTATCTTTCAAAATAGAGATCAACGTAAGCCTGTGCCTCATTGCGTCCAATATCAAGCTGTTTGGCAAGGCCAAAAGCTGACATACCGTAGATCAAACCAAAGTTGATCGCCTTCGCTGAACGTCGTTGCTCCATTGTTACCGACTCCAGCGGTGTTGTGAAGACTTCAGATGCAGTTGCACGATGGACATCTGCTCCTTGTGCAAACGCCTCTAACAGACCAGGATCACCAGAAAGATGAGCCATTATACGTAGCTCAATTTGAGAGTAATCGGCCGCAACAATTTTATAACCTGGCTCAGCTATAAAAGCCTGACGAATACGGCGTCCCTCTTCACTACGTATAGGGATATTTTGCAGATTAGGGTCGGAGGAGGATAGCCGCCCAGTGGCGGCAACTGCTTGATGGTAAGAGGTGTGTACCCGTCCAGTATCGGGGTCAATCATCTTGGGCAGCTTATCAACATAGGTCGATTTTAGTTTACTCAGCGTACGGTGCTGCAAGATCACCTGTGGCAGCTCATGTCCTTGATCCGCCAACGCTTGTAACACAGACTCGGCAGTAGAGGGTGCTCCTTTGGGTGTTTTTGAGATAACGGGCAGCTCCAGCTCCTCAAAAAAAATCTGGCCAATCTGTTTGGGCGAATTGAGGTTAAAGTTGCGACCTGCAATCTCATAGGCACGCTGTTCTAACTCATGGAGTTTAATCGCCTGCTCCTGCCCCTGCTTGGCTAACATTTGGCTATCGATGAGCACCCCTGTACGCTCAATACGGGATAGCAGGGGTACCAGTGGCATCTCAATCTCTTTAAGTAGAGAGGCAAGTGCTGGCTCACTCTCAAGTTTGGGCCAGAGATGCTGATGCAGACGCAGGGTGATATCTGCATCCTCTGCTGCATAAGGTGCAGCTTGCTCCAGATCAACTTGATTGAAAGTGAGTTGTTTAGCCCCTTTTCCGGCTACCTGTTCAAATTTGATAGTGGGTAGGCCCAGGTAGTTTTGTGATAGCGAATCCATATCATGTCGACTACCTGTACTGTTATAGATATAGGATTCCAACATGGTATCAAATGCAATACCCTGCATCTCAATGCCATAGCGTGCCAATACGCTCATATCATATTTTAGGTTTTGCCCCACTTTGGCTCGACTGGGGTTCTCCAATAGTGGTTTAAAGCGCTGTAACACCATCTCTCGATCCAGTTGATCAGGTGCCCCTGGGTAGTCATGGGCAACAGGAAGATAGGCCGCCTCTCCTGCTTCAATGGCAAAAGAGAGACCAACAATCTCGGCCTGCATATAGTCAAGGCTGGTTGTTTCTGTATCAAAGGCAAACAGCTCCGCCTGCTCCAGTCGTGCAAACCAACGGTCAAAAGCGGCCATATCCAAGATTGTTTCGTAATTGACCTCAATGGGCGCTGAAACCTCAACCACTTCTTCAGATGCCTCCCCTGTTGCAGCCTCTAAACTCGCCAACAAGCGACGTGACTCCAAACGTTGATATTCACTACGCAACTGTTCAGTATCAGCCGCTATCGGCCTTAAGGTTTGTGGGCTCTCTTCAAGTTCTACATCTCGTTTGATCGTTGTGAGCTGGCGCGATAGTGGCAAGAGCTCCAGAGAGGCACGCAGACTCTCACCAATTTTGCCCTTTATCTCATCCGACTTGGCCATTAAGGTATCAAGATCACCATAAGCAGCCAGCCACTTTGCAGCTGTCTTAGGGCCACATTTTGGTACACCTGGAATATTGTCTGAGCTATCACCTGTCAGCGCCAAAAAGTCGATAATCTGTTCTGGCATGACAGCAAATTTATCAAATACACCTCGTCGATCCATTTTATGATCCGACATGGTGTTAATCAGAGTGACATTTGAGTCCACCAGTTGTGCAAGATCCTTATCACCCGTCGAAATCAGCGTTGCCATTCCCAATGCACTCGCCTGCGTCGACAACGTACCAATGACATCATCAGCCTCAACCCCCTCGATCATCAGCAGTGGAAAACCCATCGCCTTGATAATGGTGTGCAGTGGTTCAATCTGCAGACGTAGATCATCCGGCATCGGGGGGCGATGTGCTTTATATTCACTGTAGAGTTGATTGCGAAAACTACCTCCCGGCGCATCAAAAACCACTGCCAAATGCTCGGGCTTGTACTCATCAACCAGCTTACGCAGCATATTAATGACCCCCACCACCGCACCTGTTGGCTGCCCTTGTGAGTTGGTTAGTGGTGGCAATGCATGAAAAGCACGAAATAGGTAGGAGGAGCCATCAACAAGAATAAAGGGGGGTTGATCAGACATATTAAAGATACTCAAAGGGAGTGGGGATCACTATTAGTCCGGAAGCTTATATGAGGCAGCCTCACTTTTCACGGGAAATAGCCGTTGGCCACCAAGATAGGCTATCCTCTCAAGAAGCATTCCACCCTTTAAGACTAGCGAAGTGATTAATGAATCAAAAACAGACAGCCCTTTTTAAAAAGTTCTCTGAAAACTGCCCTGAGTGCACAGGCATAGGAACCATCACCCGCTTTTATGGGGGTGGTATCTATTCATCAACCATTGATTGCGAACGGTGCCGTGGCCGCGGCAGGTTAGGCAACTGCCAGGTGTGCAGTGGTACGGGAATGACCGGGCTAGACGAACCATGCCAAGCGTGTCATAGCGTAGGTAGCCGAGGTGATTGCATCAACTGTTCAGGAACTGGCAGACAAGAAGAAACCGAGTGCGCCCACTGTGATGGCTTTGGTTTTACAGGTGAGACCGAGGCTTGATAGTGCTCTTTTAACGGCTCATATAATCCAACATCAAGCCAATAAATATCGCCATACCAAAGTAGTTATTATTAAGAAAGGCAGCAAAGCAGGCTGCTGGATTGCGATTACGGATGATGCGTTGCTGGTACATAAAAAGTCCCATCGCTGCAACCAAACCTAAAAGGTAAGCCCCTTTAGCCTCAATCCAGATACCCACTACCAGCAGCATGCCGAGCATGACCGCCTGTAGTAGAGAGATGATTAGCAGGTCAAAGCGACCAAAGAGAATGGCAGTGGATTTAACACCAACCTTCAGATCATCTTCACGGTCAACCATCGCATATTGAGTGTCGTAGATCACTACCCAAATAACAGTAGCGGCAAATAGCAACCAAGCGACTGGCGGTACGCTGCCAGTCTGTGCCATAAACGCCATCGGCACCGCCCAGCCAAAAGCGGCACCCAACACCACTTGAGGTAGGTGAGTATAACGCTTCATAAAGGGATAGGCTGCAGCTAGGAAGACTGCTACAAACGACATGGCAACTGTTTTCCAGTCGAGAAACAGGACCAATGCAAAGGCCGTTAGGGAGAGTACAGCAAAAACCCACAGCGCCTCTTTTGGCTTAATTAAACCGGCAGCTATTGGGCGCTGTTTGGTACGTTCAACATGACCATCAACATCACGATCAGCATAGTCATTGATGGCACAGCCAGCTGAGCGCATCAAAAAGACACCCAGCGAAAAGATAACCACTAGATGCCAATCAGGGTTCCCTTCGCCTGCGATCCACAGTGCCCATAATGTGGGCCACAGCAGCAGCAAGATACCAATAGGACGATCAATGCGAATCAACTTTCCATAAAGCGAAAGACGTTCACCGATAGAGATAGCTTCATTCGCTGTAGAGTTGTCTGAATTAGTCATGAATAGCAAAAGCTGGAATAGCGGGTAGAAAAATCTCATTCACCAGCAGAGGTTTATCGGCAATATAGAAGAGTGTGCGGCGTCCCCATAGCTCTTTCGGCAATTGTTCAAGGTGACTGGTTGCCGCTGAAAAGAGCGGGTGGCGTGGCAAAATACGGGCAATCTGCATCTCACCACGACGAACATTTCGATCGGCAAAAAGCACGGCACCGAGTGGTTTTTCACCCAGATGCGCCAAACGACGCGCAGAGCCACGCAGCGTGCTAGCAGGGATCAATGAGCGAGCAAAAACCCAGGGTGTTTCATCACTACAGAGTTCAACCTCACGCACCATTGCGGCCTCACCACGACGAATTCTAAGGTGCTGTTGCTCACTATAGAGTGCCTTACCCCAATTTTGCTGCAGCAACCGAACATTAAATTGCCCAGGAGAGGCTTGAATCAGCCGTTTTGTTAATGAACCTTCATCTTTTAACCACTCCAGCACCAAGGCGGGAATAACTGATACGCGTTGACGTGACCAGTTACTCCAATTGGGCTCTAGTGAGGCAGTCACTTGGTTCAAAATCACTCTCAGTTTGGCAAAAATAAAGGGCAATTATCGCACAGAGAGTGGATAAGCCTAAATCTGAATAATTGACCCTATGATCTGGAAAAACGTATGCTTCACTCGCCGACTCACTCATACCAATAACGCCTTATGAAACGATCACCTCAACTCCGCAAGCTCTCTTCAGACCACCACCTTGCACTACGAATTGCCCGCGATGCAAAAAAAGCGTTGATCTGCGGTGATCAAAATAGAATGGCTAAGATGCAGGCCGATATTATTCAACGCTTCCATGATGAGCTAGAGCCACACTTTAAGCTGGAGGAGCGTTATCTTGCTGAGCCATTAAAGAACTTGGCTAAAGCTGTCATTTTGGAGCAGTTCCACGATGAACATGCTCAACTACGCAGCTGGATAAATGATCAACATGACGCGGCCTCTTTTTTAGCGGGTTTTGGCCCGTTACTTGAGCAACATGTTCGCTTTGAAGAGAGAGTATTTTTTGAAGTAGCTCAGGCGTTATTGGATCAAACAGAGTTAGATGAGCTGGCACATACCTGCTTGAAGTAGAGTGGACACAATCATATGCCCACTCTATCCATCACCTCTGGTAACTATTTATCTTTTAATTTTAGAATTCCCAATGTTTTCAACGCCACTCGTTCAAGATAGGGTTCTGTTGTCCCCGCTCTGACTTTATGTAGAAAATATTTTTCAAACGCCACTTTCGCGTAGTGTACCCATTTGCCCGATCTGATCCAGGTGACATTGCGCGGTGGAATCTGCGGTATGGCGACAAAGGCGATGCCTGTATCACCCATATCAGCCAGACAAATCGCATTCCAAGTCGCCTCATAAGTGGGCTGTTTGCCCGCTAATTCTGCATCTATATTTTTTGCAGCACTGATTGCCATCGATTCAATCATAAAACCTGTTTTTGGCGCACCCGTTGGAATAGGTGTCTGTTCAACAGGAGGGATAGCAACAGAGACACCAATCGCATAGATATTGGTATATTTTGGGTTCCGTTGGTGTTTATCAATCATGATAAAACCACGCGGATTGACTAACCCTTCAATCTCTAAAAGTGGGGTAATGCCGGTAAAGGCGGGGAGAACCATCGAGTAGTTAAATGGGAGGTCATGCTGCTTCGTTTTGTTACCCTCTTTATCATGTTCGGTAACATGCATCATCCCCTCTTCAACACTATCAATTGTAGCATTGGTGATCCAATTGATATGTCGTTCACGAAGCGCACTTTCCATCATCCCTTTTGAGTCACCAACCCCCCCTAAACCAAGGTGGCCAATATAGGGTTCTGGCGTAACAAATGTAATGGGTACTTGGTCACGAATACATCGCTTGCGTAGCTCTGTATCTACAATAAAAGCATATTCATAAGCGGGGCCAAAACAGGAGGCGAGCTGGGCAGCACCAATCACAATCGGCCCAGGTGCCTCAATAAATTTTTCCCACGCTTTAGCCGCTTCACGGGCATGATCAACATGACAGACTGAATGGGTAAAACCACCATCTGGGCCAAGCCCTGTAATCTCATCAAATGCTAACCGTGGGCCTGTGGCAATCACCAAATAGTCATAATTGACCTCTTGTCCGTCAGCCAGCACCATACGGTTCTCATCAGGAATCAACTCTTTTAACGCCGAGGGAATAAACTCAATATCTTTTTTACTGAGATGTGGCTCCAGTTTAATTTGAATATCCTCAGGTTCACGCCACTTAACAGCAACCCAGGGGTTTGAGGGGACAAAATGGAAGGTATCACTATCTGAAACCAATGTTACCTGATGTGACTTACCAGCAAGCTCCTTCATGTCATAGGCCATTGCAACACCACCTATCCCACCACCCACAATTACAACTCTAGCCATACCCTTATCCTCTATCCTTGTTAAATCACAACTGATTTTCTAAAAAAGTTTAATCCTCTGCCTATATTCCCCCTAAAAATTAACTGCCATAACACTATTTCAACGGTAAAAAGGAGATTATTTCCCTACGGTTATCCCCTCTAATACTAGAAGATAGTTAGGCAACATCAAGCAACAGATAGAAAATCATATTTAAAAAGCTCTCCCTTAGCTCAGTCTCTTTAGAGAACCTGACTTATTCAGAGGTTACTTAACACTCACTACCCATACACCAATAATGACCAATCCTGCCCCCATAAATTGAATATGTGTCAACTGCTCGCCTAAAATAAGGTAGGCAAGGAAAATAGTTGTAATAGGCCCCATTGCGCTAATAATGGCCGCTGGACTGGCACCAATACGCCGAATACCTGCATTCATCAGAAACGTAGGAATCACCGTTGAAAGCACCGCCATCAACATTGCCAGCCCATAAACCTGCGGTGGTAAACCCAAAATATTTGCATTAGTTGAGAGCATAAAATGAAGCAGTGTTGCCAAACAGGCAATCGTCATCGCATAGGCTGTAAAACGCATAGAACCCAACCTTTTTACCATCTCACCACAGCCGATAAGGTAGATAGCAAAAGCGGTAGCACTAGCCAATATCGCGAGCGAACCAAGCACAACATTAGTCCCATCTAATGTCAGCTCCTCATAGAAGACAATCATGATACCCATATAACTCACTAACAATGCAATCCCCTCCCTGCGACTAATAGTACGCCGTAAAAAGAGTGCAGAAAGCAGAACCACAAGGGTGGGATAGAGCAACAAAATCAGACGCTCAAGGCTGGCACTGATGTAGCTCAAGCCGACAAAATCAAGATAAGCTGCAAAGTAAAAACCCACCACGCCCAAACCAAGTAACTTATATTGATCTGACCGCACCAATGGCTCTGCCCGCCCTTTACGCTCAAGAAAAAAGAGTACCAAAAGGAAAAATGGCAGCGACATCAGCATACGCAAGCACAGCAAATTAATGGGCGTAATCTGAGGGCCATAACCATAAGCAAGTTTAATAATGATCGCTTTGGTCGAAAAGGCAAAAGCGGCTGTAATAACGAACAACAAACCAATGAGTGGCTCTCTGTTGTTCAGGGCATCTGTTTTCATTTTATTGTGCTCTGAATGAGAGCAGCAACGGATTCATTAGCGAGAGAAGAGTGGCAATCACGATAGAAACCGTGGCTGCAAAAAAATCTAATTTAGATAGTAAGCGCAAGCTACGGACGATTCAGAGTCGCCATAACCATAGTCGAAAGTGTGGGAAGGATCGGGTTACATTCTTCATGTAGCCAAGCGTAAGCAGGCTACCTACGTCTGTCAAGAGATCGACTGAGAATACAACACTAGCCGATGAGGGAGCTATTGAAACGTACTCTACTGTTGAGTGACCTCAAATAGTAGGGCCTCTTTTTACTAAGAAGTGCACTGTCATTGCGACAAAATACACTCACGCCTCAGCATGAATATATTCCAGGTTTTTGTCGAAAAAATCTCTTTATTAAATTGGGCAATTTTTGCAGCCGCATAAGATATCTCCGAACCTTTATTATCTCTCTTGAGCCAATTCAAGATCCACTCATGTTGTAGTAAAACGTCGCTGCAGCACCCTACAACCAACTGCTGGAAACAGCTTTAGGTCACCCTCAGTAATTTTTCTGTAGGGAGAGCATATAATCGATAGCTATTCAGACAGGGTAGCGAGTATCTCAATATATTCGCCAAGATTTTGCATCTCCTCTTCGCTCAATTCCTCTGCCCACGGTGCCATCAGCTTGGTCATCGGGCCAACCTCCTGGCCTTTGCGGTAGATATTGAGCATTGCGACCGTCGACTGCGCATTGTGTTTCTGCAGACTGGGTGTGAATTTGTTGCCACCACGGCCACTGCGATGGTGACAAAGGCGACAGCGATGGCGGTAGATCTCCAGCCCTGCCGTGGCACGCGCGCCGCGCACCGGATCGTTCTCTATCAACCGATCAACCGCTGCATAGGTCTCTGCGGTTGGCAGCGATGGATCCTCGTTGATCTTGCCATCAGTCAAAACATAGAGCCCAATGGCGACAAGAATAATAATACCAGTCACCAGAGCCAAACCGCGATATAGTGCATGCGATGAACGCTCTGCCGCCACTATAACCACCTTTTATCATAAGTTGAAGTTGTTGAACCCGGCACCCAGGAAGGGTGCCGGGGTGATTACACTCAGATATCTACATCTACCGGTTTACGGCGTTTGCTACGCACAATTTGGTAGGCGCGACCAACGTATGTGAGCGGGAAGCTCCAGACATGGACCAAGCGGGTGAAGGGGAAGACAATGAAGATTGTCATACCAAAGAAGAGGTGTATAGCAAACACCAACTCAACACTGGCGACCAGCTCAGGCTGCGGCGACAACAGCACTATGCTCTTCGCCCAAGCAGCGAGGGTCATCATGACCTCAGCATCACCTTCTGCGGCATGACCGGCAGAAACAAAGGTGGTGAACAGACCGAACACCAATGTTACCAGCAACAAACCCAAGATAAAGATGTCTGAGGTGCGGCTGGCGGCGCGTACCCGCGGGTTGGTAAGACGGCGCTTCATTAGCATAGTGCCACCAATCAGGCAGGTTATGCCAAGAATGCCACCACCGATCATGGCGATGTACTGCTTACCAAGACTCGACAGCTCAATCGCCTCCCAAAAGGCATGAGGCATCAGCAGACCAACAAAATGGCCACAGAAGATACCGATAATGCCGATATGGAAGAGATTGCTCGCCAGCACCATGTCCTTGCCGGAGAGCAACTGGCTCGAATCAGCCTTCCATGTGTACTGCTCACGGTCGTAACGAATCCAGCTTCCGACAAAGAAGACGGACAGTGCAATATAGGGATAAACCCCAAATAAAAAGTCATTCACGATACTCTCCTCAAATCGCCTTCTGTGGCGGTCGTTAGATGGTTAAGAACGAAGGTATGTAGATTGCTCATGCTCATGAGGCCTCCCGCAGCAGTTGACCGCGCCCCTCGACCACTCGAAGCAGTGGTGCGTAAGGGCTCTGCGACTGTTCAAGGTTGGCTGCAATAACAATAATCACCTTGAGAGCATCAGAGAGAAAGACCCGTGCTGCAATATCATCGAGTGTACTGACATACTCAAGGATCAGCGGCAGGTAGTCGGGCAACTCCCCTTTGCGTGGCTCCAGACCCATCCCCTTGTAATGCTCGCCAAGATCGACCAGGGCCGGTCCTCGCTCTCGGTCATCGCCGAACAGGTGATGGGTCAGGTGCAAGCTATGCTCAGGAATCATGTCGAAGGTCTTCACATACGCCTTCTCCAGCTCAGGCAGCTCGGTCTGCGCCAGGTGGTCAATAAACTCATTGATCACCTGGCGCTCCTCCCCGCTGATCTCCGGCTCGCTAAGCGCCTCGCGGATCTCCGCAATGCCCTCTTTGAGCCCTTGATTCGGATAGTCAAGCAGATGGGACAAAACTTTGTAAAGAATCATAGTCAGTCCCTCCCTAAACCTTGGAGCGTGGCTTGGGCGGTGGAACAAAGGAGACCGGCACCGTGCTTGTGGTACGTCGCTGTGGAAATAGCGATTTGTCACTTTCACCGGTGGAGCTGCTGTTGCCGAGGGTAAAGCCGATCTGACCCTGGTAGGCGTAGATATCCTCCTGTTGGTACACCTCTTGTGTAGTTGGGATGACAAAACGATCATCGTAGTGGGCCAAGGCGAGGTAGCGATACATCTCCTCAGCCTGCTCAACAGTGATACCAGCCTGCTCCAGTGACGAGGTATTAATCTCTCCCTCCACATGCTTGGAACGCTGATAGCTGCGCATTGCCAGCATGCGGTTGATAGAGGAGAGGATCGGAGCGGTGTCGCCTGCGGTCAGCAGGTTAGCCAGGTACTCTGCCGGAAAGCGCAATGACCCGGATTTCGGAATCACACCATCAGCCTCAGTTTCCAGGTTACCGACATCAAGCTGGCTCTGTATTGGAGAGAGCGGTGGAACATACCAGTGCATCGGCAGGGTGCGGTACTCGGGGTGAATGGGGAAAGCGATCTTCCAATCAATTGCCATCTTGTAGACCGGTGATTTCTGCGCCGCTTCGATCCACGCCTGGGGGATACCATCGGCAACTGCCTGCTCAATAACCTGCGGATCATTGGGATCGAGGAACAAAGACGTCTGGGCCTCGTACAGATCCTTATCATCTACGCTGGCTACCTCTTCAATACGGTCTGCATCGTAGAGAACCACACCCTGGTAACGGATACGGCCTACACATGACTCGGAGCAGAGGGTCGGCATACCTGACTCGATACGTGGGTAGCAGCCGATACACTTCTCGCCCTTGCCAGATTCCCAGTTGTAGTAGATCTTCTTGTAAGGACAAGCGGTCATACACATACGCCAGCTGCGGCATTTGTCTTGATCTATCAGTACAATACCATCCTCTTCACGCTTGTAGATCGAGCCGGAGGGGCACGATGCAACACAGGCCGGGTTGAGGCAATGGTTACACAACCTCGGCAGATACAGGTGGAAGGTGTTCTCAAACTCACCGTATATCTTTTTCTGAATGCCATCGAAGTTCTTGTCCTCACTACGCTTGGAAAATTCCCCTGCGAGATCATCTTCCCAGTTGGGACCCCAATGGATCTTCTCCATGGTCTCGCCAGTGATCATTGACTTGGGGCGTGCAGTAGGTGCCGCCTCGGAGAGGGGTGCGTTCTGCAGATGCTGATAGTCCATCTCAAACGGCTCGTAGTAGTCGTCCAGCTCTAGCATGTCGGGGTTGGCAAAGATGGTGAGCAGCTTATTCCAGCGATTACCCTGCCTAAGCTCTAGCTTGCCATTCTTTTTTACCCAACCACCTTTCCATTTATCCTGATTCTCCCACATCTTGGGATAACCGATACCAGGTTTACTCTCTACGTTGTTAAACCAGGCGTACTCGACACCCTTACGGTTTGTCCAAACGTTTTTACAGGTTACTGAACATGTGTGACAACCAATACATTTGTCTAGGTTCAGCACCATGGCTATTTGCGCACGGATTTTCATCTATTTCTCCTAAGAATTTGCCGTGGATGCTGGGCCGAAGCCCAGCATCCCTTGGTAGCATTCACACTCAGTTGTTGATACCTGGAGGATTCAACTGCTTCTCACGCTCTGGTGTCAGAGGACGCTCGAGCCAATCAATATCCTTGTCCTCAATCTTGTGGATGACGACAAACTCATCACGATTCGAACCTACTGGGCCATAATAGTTAAAGCCGTAGGAGAACTGAGCATAGCCACCGATCATGTGGGTCGGCTTGACCACCACTCGGGTTACCGAGTTGAGGATGCCGCCGCGCTTACCGGTGCTGTTAGAGCCAGGCACATTCACGTTCTTCTCTTGAGCGTGATACATCATCGCCATACCCTCTGGAATGCGTTGACTCACGATGCAGCGAGCCATAGTGGCACCATTCTCGTTAATCGCTTCGATCCAGTCGTTGTCCACCAGACCCGCTGTCTTAGCATCAGTCTCAGACACCCAAATGTATGGGCCTCCGCGGAACAGGGTGAGCATGCGCGCAGTATCCTGGTAGGTAGAGTGGATACCCCACTTGGAGTGCGGTGTGATCCAGTTGAGCTTGACATGCTTCTTGTTCTTTATAGCCTGCGCTACGTTGGTGTTCATCATGTCAAGACCTGGGCGGTAGACACAGAAGCCTTCACCGAAGTCGAGCATCCACTCGTGATCCATGTAGAAGTGGGCACGACCGGTCAGGGTACGGAACGGGATGTGCTCATGGATATTGGTGTAACCAGCGTTGTAGCTCACGTGGTGAGACTCAATACCGGACCAAGTAGGTGCGGTGATAATCTTACGCGGCTGAACCTGGATATCCTTGAAGGTAATTACCTCGTCACGACGTGAATCACACAGGTGATTGTGGTCGATACCAGTCTTCTTACCCTGTGCCTTCCACGCTTTGTGCGCCACTTCACCACAGGTCTCTGGAGCGAGACGCATGACGGCATCACAGGCGTGAACCACATCCTCGAGTGAAGGCATCCCTTGGCTGACACCCTCAAGCTTGATGGTGCCATTGTGGTGCTTGAGCTGCTCATACTCATCCTTGGTATCCCACTCAATACCCTTGATGGTGTTGCCAAGCTTCTCTAACAGCGGACCGAGAGCGATGAACTTCTTGTAGGTGTCTGCATAGGTGCGTTCAACCACCTTGAGCAGCGGCAGGGTCTTGCCAGGAATCGGCTCACAGTCACCTTTCTTCCAGTCGTGAACCTGGCCAAAAGGCTGCGCCATCGCCTGTGCACTATCGTGCTGCATAGGCAACGCAACAACATCCTTAGTCACGCCTGGTAGATGCGTCTCAGATAGTTTTGAGAAGGTCTCTGCCAGCTCCTTGAAGATATTCCAGTCCGACTTCGCCTCCCATGCCGGATCCACCGCCTCGGATAGAGGGTGAATGAAGGGGTGCATATCGGTTGTGTTAAGGTCGTTTTTCTCATACCAGGTAGCGGTCGGCAGAATAATATCCGAGTGGGCGCCGGTAGAGTTCAAGCGGAAGTTGATGTCAACCATCAGATCAAGCTTGCCAGTAGGCGCTTTCTCATGCCACTTAACTTCTTTACAGGCTGCTCCTTCAACACCCTCTGACATTACGCCATTCTGCGCACCCAGAAGATGTTTCAGGAAGTACTCATGCCCCTTGGCCGAACAACCGATCAGGTTGGAACGCCAGACAAAGAGATTACGCGGATGGTTCTCTGGTGCATCGATATCTTCATATGCAAAGGCGAGATCACCACTCTTAAGCCTTCCAATCATGTGTTTGGCGACGCCAGCCTCATCGGTAGCACCTGCCGCTTCAGCATCTTTGACAATGTCGATCGGGTTCTGGTTAAAGTGCGGTGCAGAAGGCATCCAGCCGAGGCGCTGAGCGACGACATTGTAGTCAGCCATCGTGTAGCCCTTATACTTGCCCTTGGCGGTAGGTGCCAACAGTGAGTCAGCAGTTACACGTTCATAGCGCCACTGATCGGTATGGAAGTACCAATAGGTGGTAGAGGCCATGTGGCGTGGTGGACGCATCCAATCCAACGCAAAGGCGATGGGTGCCCAGCCTGCCTGCGGACGTAGTTTTTCCTGACCCACATAGTGAGCCCAACCACCACCCGACTGGCCAACACAACCACACATATGCAGCAGGTTCATAATGCCGCGGTAGTTCATGTCGTTGTGGTACCAGTGGTTGATCGCCGCACCGAGGATGACCATTGATTTACCTTTGGTCTTGGAGGCGTTATCGGCAAATTCACGACCGGTGAGGATAAGATCGGCCTGCTTCACGCCGGTCACTTTCTCAGCCCAGGCCGGAGTGTAAGGCACACTAGCATCGTCATAACTGGTAGCGATATTGTCGCCAAGGCCACGGTCGATACCGTACTGAGCGACCATCAGGTCGTAGACACTGGTCACCAGAACCTCACCATCAACGGTCTTCACCTTACGTACCGGGATGTTGCGAATCAGCAGATCATCTTCACCTGGGGTGAAGTGAGGGAAGGCAACCGAAACCACATCATCCGACTTACCGACACAGGTCAGTTCAGCCTCAATCGCATTCTTTGTATTTTTACCATTGCGTGCTAGCAGATTCCAGCGTCCATCCTCGCCCCAGCGAAAACCGATCGAACCATTAGGCGCAACAAAGTTCTTGGACTTTTCATCGAAAACAATAGTCTTCCACTCAGGATTGTTTTTCTCACCAAGTCCTTTGTCAAAATCAGAGGCGCGTAGGCAACGATCACTAACATAGTGATCACCATGCTTGCGCAGGGTGACCTGGATCGGCATGTCGGTGTATTTGCGGACATACTCGTTGAAATAGGGATCTTCCTTCTCGACATGGAACTCCTTGAGAGCCACATGACCCATCGCCATAAATGCAGCAGCATCAGTACCCTGCTTAACAGGCATCCAGAGATCAGCAAACTTCACATACTCTGCATAGTCAGGAGCCATGGAGACAACCTTGGTTCCTTTGTAGCGTGTTTCGATAGCGAAGTGAGCATCTGGGGTACGCGTCATCGGCAGGTTAGCACCACAGACGATTAGGTAGGTGGAGTTATACCAGTCGGCCGACTCAGGTACGTCGGTCTGCTCGCCCCAAACCTGCGGTGAAGCAACAGGAAGGTCGCAGTACCAGTCGTAGAACGAACCACAAGCAGCACCGATCAGGGAGAGGTAACGTGAACCTGCAGCATAAGAGAGCATTGACATCGCTGGAATGGGCGAGAAGCCAAAGATACGGTCGGGACCGTGGGTTTTAGCGGTGTAGATATTGGCCGCTGCAATCATCTCCTTCACTTCATCCCAATTGCCACGTACGAAGCCGCCGAGGCCTCGTACACCGGTGTACGAGACACGTTTTTCAGGATTGGTTTGAATCGCTCCCCACGCTTCAACAGGGTCTTTGTTGGCACGTTCTGCGCGATAAAGCTCCAGCAGGCGACCGCGAACCATCGGGTATTTGATACGGTGTGGACTGTAGAGGTACCAGGAGAAGCTGGCGCCACGTTGACAGCCACGCGGTTCATGGTTGGGCAAATCCGGACGGGTCTCCGGATAATCGGTTTGTTGCATCTCAAATGCAACCATGCCGTTTTTGACGTGAATTTTCCAGCTACAACCACCGGTACAATTTACACCGTGGGTGGAGCGGACGATCTTGTCAAAACGCCAGCGGTTACGATAACTATCTTCCCACTTACGATCCTCATTGGTCACGATGCCGTGGCCATTAGAAAAAGTCTCGTGTGTGTGTGAGAAGTATTTTAGTCGGTCGAGTAAATGGCTCATGGTAAATTCATCTCCGAACTAACAACTCATAAAGGTTGAGAAAGCGTTGCCCTCCCCATTCACATAGGGAGGGCAACACAAGGTTTACTAAAGTTTAAGGATTGTCATATTCACGTTTAGGACCGAGGTAAAACCACCAGTTCAAAAGCAAACAGACAAAGTAGAACACTGCAAATCCATAAAGCGCATTTTCAGGCGTGGTGGCTTTAATCTGCTCACCAAACACTTTAGGAATAATAAAAGCACCGTAAGCAGCAACAGCAGAGGTCCAACCCAGCACAGGACCAGCCTGCTCTTTGTCGAAGACCATTGCGATAGTACGAAAGGTAGAACCGTTACCAATACCAGTAGCAGCAAACAGAATCAGGAATAGGAGGAAGAAAGGCCAGAAGAACTCTTCTGGCGTCGCAGAGGCGTAAGCGGCTTTCATGAAGTAAGCCACACCCAGCGCACTACCGATCATGGTAATAGCAACATATTGAGTTACTTTAGCACCACCAATCTTATCGGCAACCCAACCACCCAACGGACGAATGAAGGCACCAATGAAAGGCCCCATCCAGGCATACATCAGTGCTGACGGGCCGTTGGGGTTCTTTTGAGAGTGATCCCATACGCCTGCAGCATCCTGGAGATGTTGGAAACCAAAGACAACTTTGATTGAGAGTGGAAAACCAGCAGCGTAACCGATGAAACTACCAAAGGTCATGATGTAGATGACACTCATGATCCAAGTATGTTTATGCTCAAAGATTTTAAATTGGCGTTGCAGGTTCGGTTTAATCTCACCGGGGATCAACTTCATCATAAAGACAACAAAGAAGAGTACAAAGGCGATAACTGGCCACTTAGCCCAACTTGGCGCACCCAGGCCAATCGGAGCAGGCAGGATAACGAAGAGACCCGTTGCCGCACCAATAAAACCAATAACCAGCATACCGGCAATCTTAGAGAAGGCACCAACAGGTGAACCAATATTAGGTGATACATGCTCAGTACGTAGATTGTTCATACCAAACCAAGCAGCAAAAGCCAGCGGAATTAAAAACAACAACCAAACAAATCCTGCATTTTGGATATAGGTCTCGGTTCCTGCTGGAATCTTACCAATCAAAGTACCTGAAGTAGCCTGAAGTGTCAGTGGGTCACCACCAAACAGCCCAAAGGTCATTACCAGTGGCACCAGGATTTGCATGGTGGTTACACCCGCATTACCCAGCCCCGCATTCAGGCCCAGCGCCAAGCCTTGCTGGCGCTTAGGAAAGAAGAAGCTGATATTGGACATTGAAGAGGCGAAGTTACCACCACCAAAACCAGAGAGAAAAGCCAGAATTTGGAATGTCCAGAGTGGTGTGTCAGGGTTGCTCAGTGCAATACCGGCACCCGCAGCTGGCAACATAAGAAGAGCGGTCGTAAAAAAGATAGTGTTACGACCACCTGCAATTCGGATAAAGAAACTACTTGGGATACGCAGAGTAGCGCCGGTAAAACCTGCGATTGCCATCAATGTAAAGAGCTCAGATTTCGCAAATGGAAACCCAAGGTTTAGCATCTGTACAGTAATAATTCCCCAGTAGAGCCAAACTGCGAATCCGCAGAGTAGGCTGGGAATTGAGATCCAGAGATTTCGGTTAGCGATTTTCTTACCTTCGCTCTCCCAAAACGCCTGATCCTCCGGATCCCATTTAGTGATATCTGACATTATAAACTTCCCCTTCATTTATACGATTACAATTCGAAACTAAATTTTGGATTGTTTTTAAGGGTAATGCGTCATCTCTAAAATTCACCAGAGTTGTACACATAACCACCTTACAACTTCCTAACTCACCGTTTCTTCCTGCCACTAAACGTAGCGGCACCCTAAAAGACCATGAACAGAGGCAGAATACAATAACGCCCAAACCACCAAATAGAAGCATAATACCCCCTTTGTGGTACAGGGAGGACATAATGCAAACCTTTGTTAATTAAGTAATAACTGCCACAATAAAAATATAAATGCCCACTACCAATAGATATTTATATCTTTGTTGGTATCCCTACTAAATCGCTATTTTTCCACTAAATCCAGCTACATTTTTTTCTAATTTATTAGCAGTAATTTCCAACCATTTTTATTGGTTTTATCTTTTCTGGCTGTTAATCATTTTTAATGCCTCCGCACTAACTTGCTTCATGATATAAGCCTCTAATGGAGCTATACCATTTTGGAAATTTAAGATAAAAGCAGCGGGAGGGTAAAATTAACCAGTTACACCATTATTTGAATACCCTCACTCCAGCCGCTTGTGGAGCATTGAGTATCGATAGTGAAAACCATAAGAGATTCTGATGTAAATATTGGAAATTTGCCTCTGATAACAATCTCAGCACAATCATCGGGGCTCAGATGAAATATCCAGACTAGTAACATTCAGATATAATCACGTCTAACAATCAAGCTATCTCCACTGATTTAATATTGAGGATAAATAAATGTCAGATATAGGGTTTGCATTCGAAATCGACGGTCGTACCATCGATCCCAGTAATATAGAAGATCCCGTTGAGGCGGAAATAATCCATAACATCGTGGAATCTATCGTCTCTCAAGTTGGGGACTTGGTATGTCAAGAGCACAAGAAGGCAGCACGTTTTGTGTGTACAGGTGACTCATTAGATAGTCTGACTCTGGAGATAGAGGGATGCTGTGACGTGATGATCGACAAAGTCAAAGCTCAAATGACTTTGCAATAGCGGTAATCATCAGAGCAGGCCATACTGCCCCCTACTGATGCATTGGCCTACCTGCCTGTGCCATCGCCAGCAAGAGCGATCGACGTAGAAATGCAGAGCGACAATCATCGCCGTAAAGTCATTGCGGTAGCTATCTTGAGTACGAAGGAACGGTAGCGAGCAAAGATGTGCGAAAACGTAGCATACTCAGGACGGCTGGGACAAAAGGAAACAGCAGTCGGGTAAGCGAGTCATTTTTGGATAAGGAGATCCAAAAATGTATCACGAAGTAGCGACACTATCGAAAAATAGATAAAAAAAAGGGCACGCAAGCGTGCCCTTCCTTCTTCAAACTATTAGCAGGTCACCCTAGCGGATCTACTGCTGACGAACCCTCTCTGTGATCTCTATCTAGACGACGCTCATCTGAATATTGCATCCACATCAGTGAAACCAAGGTAACACCAAACAGCAGCATAAATGCTGTTGAAGCAACACCCGTTGCATCCATCAAAATACCGAACAGGATAGGTAGGGTAAAACCACCCAAACCACCCGCCAGACCTACGATACCTGAGACGGCACCCATATTGTCTTTATACTCGTCTGAGAGGTATTTGAAAACTGAGGCCTTACCAAACCCCCAGGCAATACCCACCACAAAGAGCAAAAAGGTGAAGACCCACTCATTGACGCCAACATGCATTGATATATCTTCAGCATTGGTATGAAGCAGCAGCTCAGATGAGGGCAAAGACATCACAAAAAGAGAGCCTAAGCTAACCCACATCACCCAGAAGGTGACTTGGTGAGCACCCCATTTATCAGACATCCAACCACCCAGCGCACGAATAATACCAGACGGCAGAACAAAGATGGCTGCCAGGAGTGCAGCTGTCTGAATTTCATGGCCGTAGACACTCATGTAGTATTTTGTCATCCAGAGTGAGAGTGCAACAAACCCACCAAATACAAGTGAATAATATTGGCAATACTTCCACAGTTTAGGGTCATTTAGCACTTTTAGCTGATCACTAACACTGACACTTTCTGCAACCAAATGATCAGGATCAGAGTAGGTAAAGAACCAGAAGAGGATACAGATAACGGTCATGCCAATCGCATAGATAACCGGCACCATCTCCCAACCTAATGTGACCACAATGGAGGGGGCAACAAATTTGGTCAATGCCGCACCCGCATTACCCGCACCAAAGATACCCATGGCAAAACCTGAGGTCTCTTTTGTGAACCAACGTGCGGTATAGGCGATACCCACTGAAAATGATGCACCCGCCACGCCTACAAACAGACCTAAAATAATGAACTGCCAGTACTCTGTAGCCTTAGAGATCAGAAATAGCGGAATGATAATGGCCGCCATTAGCCAGAAAAAGACCGGACGCCCACCAAATTTATCAGTCATCATACCGAGCGGCAGACGTAGTATAGAGCCTGTTAGGATAGGCGTAGCCGCTAAAATACCGAACTGCGTATCAGAGAGACTCAGACCTGTTTTAATCGGAATGCCGATGATGGAAAACATCACCCACACAGCAAAACATGCGGTAAAACCCACGGTGTTCATCGTCAGCACCGAAAGCTGTTTAGTACGATGGCTTGGCATTTCACTCCCCCTCAGTTTTTAATTATGAGTATTCATCAACCAAAACAAAGCGTTTTAATTAATGACTGCATTGAAACTTAACCGACTCACACTGCCTAAATCAACGCATAAAGGTAAGGGAATACCCTATTAAAAAGGTGCAGTTACCCCCTTGTGAGTAGTTATCAAGGCATACTTATCTTCATGTATTCATTTGTTTTTTTTCTTAAATCATGATTAATTTAAAACCCTATAAACACACTACAAACAATATAGAGGTATGCACGGATCACCTTCCCTCTGCAACGGTACAATTGCACTATGGCCCAATTATCAAAAACATCTCTCCTACTACATCTTGGCATTGCCATGGCAACCATCACTACATTGGCATTTGTCAGTATGGCCAGTTCAGTGGTTATTGCAGAGATGTCTCAAGGTGTTGCGACAGCAATCAATCAAGCTGGCTCGTTGCGTATGCAGTCTTACCGTATCGCCAGTAGCCTTGCAGAGCGTCCAAATCGCCAGATGGGGAGCCAAGAGCAGTGGCAGGAGTCTCATGATTTAGTTGATGAGTTTGAGAATCGCCTCACCCACTCAAGGCTCACTAGTGTGCTCTCTGACAACTTGTCACACCCTCCCAGCCACGCCTATTCGCTAGTCAATCAGGAGTGGTTCAATATCATCAAACCTCTGCTGACGAGCCTTCTTGAGGCTACCAACCCCTCTCATTTGCAAGAGCCTCCCCCTATCTTAAACAATGAAACCGCTCGGGAGCACTACCTGGAAATTGTTGATCTGTTTGTCGTGAAAATAGACCGAATGGTGAAACTGCTAGAGCATGAAGCTGAATCTAAAATCCGTCTGTTACGACTAATCCATATCATCTCGCTCTTTCTCACTTTATTTATCGCATTTACAGTGATGTATCTAATGAAGACACGGGTACAGACACCACTCTATGATCTGCTCAACTGTGCAGAACGCACACGCCACGGTGATTTCTCAAAGCGCACACCCTATACCGCTGATGATGAGTTAGGCCAATTGGGTACGGCATTTAATGAGATGGCGAGCGATCTCTCTAAGATGTATACCGATCTTGAAGCACGGGTAAAAGAGAAAACCTCTGACCTAGAGCGTAGTAATCGCTCACTTGAGCTGCTCTATAAGACCACCAAAACACTCAACGCCGCACCAATTTCAGATGAGACCTACAATAAGCTGCTCGTTGATATTAAGGATCTACTTGATGTTGGCCCCGGCACTATCTGCCTGACTGGGCGTGACCCAGAGCACGCCTTCCGTATGGCCACAACTCGGTCACCTGAAGAAGATGTTCCTGATATCTGCAACCCTTCCAACTGTATCGCCTGTTTTGGCAACGGCCACCGTAGCCACTGGGTTCAAGTAAAGAGAAGCCCGACAGATATCCTACGTGTTCACTCAACACCCATTCTGCATCAAGACCAACACTACGGCGTTCTCTTAACTGAAATCCCCCAAGGAATGGAGCTTCAATCGTGGCAAAAACGTCTGCTTGAGGCGGTCGCCAACCATATTGGTGTGGCTATTGATATATCACAGCGTACCAACGAGGGACGACGACTCATGCTTCTGGAGGAGCGTAGCGTTATTGCCCGTGAACTGCACGATTCACTCGCACAATCACTCTCATATCTAAAAATTCAGATCACCCGCCTCAAGGTCACTCTCACGCAACCCGATGGCCATGAGAAGATCAAGCCCATCATCGACGATATGAAAGGGGGCACCAACAGCGCCTACCTACAGCTGCGTGAGCTGCTCACCACCTTCCGCCTGAAGATGGATGGCGGCGGCCTAAGCACTGCTTTGAGTGATACCGTTAAAGAGTTTGCCAACAATAGTGGTATCAATATCACTCTCCACAACCGTCTCGATAAATATATTATCGATGCCAGTGAAGAGATCCATATTCTCCATGTGGTACGTGAAGCACTCTCCAATGTTGTACGCCATTCAGAGGCAACATCAGCCCAAGTCAATCTCAATTTTTATACCAAGCAAAATAGGATATCTGTCACCATTGATGATGATGGTATCGGTATTTGTGATAAGGCTGAGCGGGTCAACCATTATGGGCTGGCCATCATGTCTGAGCGTGCTCAAGGGCTAGGCGGCGAGGTTAAAATCGCTCGCCGTAGCGAGGGAGGGACACGAGTACAGCTTGAGTTCCAGCTGCATCATGGAGATAAAGATGATAGAAGAGTTGAGAATCAAAAACGTCTTACAGAAAAGAGTTAAACTCGAGGCTGGCAGAGAAGCCCCCCTGAACATTGAGAAGGTATTTATGAACGAAAACAGTATAAGCACCATTATCGTTATTGATGACCACCCACTCTTCCGTAAAGGGGTCGCAGACCTGATCTCATTGGAAGAGAGTTTAGAGTTGGTCGGTGAAGCAGCCTCTGGCGAAGAGGGCATTGAACTCGCCCAACAGATCCAGCCCGACCTCATCCTGCTCGACCTCAATATGAAGGGCATGGACGGCATTGAGACGCTAAAAATCATCAAAGCCTCCGATCTAAAATCACGGGTCATCATGCTGACTGTCTCCAACAATGAGGAGAATGTCGTCTCAGCGCTACGTGCCGGCGTTGATGGCTATCTACTAAAAGATATGGAGCCGGAGGATATCCTTGCAAGGTTACGTAACGCCGCAGATGGTCGCCTGGTGATCAGCGATCAACTAACTGAGCTACTAGCCCAAGCTCTACGCACCGACACCTCACCCGCTAACCCTGGTCAGGCCAATCTTACTGGGCGTGAGCAGGAGATTCTTGAGCTGATTGCCAATGGTCTCAGCAACAAAATGATCGCCCGCGAATTGGATATTACCGAGGGCACCGTCAAAGTACATGTCAAACATCTGCTCAAAAAACTCAATCTACGCTCTCGCCTTGAGGCGGCAGTTTGGATGGTGAGTGGCAAAAAAAATGATTAGGGAGCCTCTAGATAAGTTTGACTGACTAGCGCTGTTCAGAGATCCCTTTAACAACTAATCCACCGACTATTGTAGAGGAGAGTCCTAAAGATTCTCCTCTTCACGCCGACCATTGCATTGACATGATAATCGATGGATTGATCGTATGCCCCACTCATCAAAAGATTGGCTAGATCGTTTAAAAGATGCCCCCTTTCCAACCCTAGCCAGCACACCAAAACAGATTCGGCAGGTCATCCACACAAAGTCAGCCAACTACACCGAGCTAGCTAATATTATTAGGCGCGATCCCGGCTTTAGTTTGCAGGTACTGCGTGCTGTCAATCAGATCTTAAGCAGAAAAAAAACACCGTTATTTAGCATCAACCAAGCCATTTCACTCCTCGGTATGCACTGGCTTGAGGAGCACTTTGAGCATTTCCCACAACTCACAGAAACGATGCCTCCGGCAGTCCAAAAACCTATTGCCGACTGCTACAGCCGCATACTCTATGCCACAAGCTATGCCCATCTCTGTAGAGACCCCCAGCCCAATGAACTGGCGACCGCCATACTACTCGAACATGCTGCAGAAATATCACTGTGGTTACATGAGCCAAAGATTGCACAAAGAGTCACCCTATTACCCTGCTATGGCAGAAGTCGAACAGAGGCCTCACTAGACCTATTTCAGACGACCACCCTTGAGGATCTGAATCAGTCACTGCTCACCCACTGGAATATGCCACACCTAACCCATGGACAGAGGCACAGTTGCATTAAACTCTCCTGCGCCATCAGTCAAGCTTCAACAACAAATTGGTATAGTGATGAGATCATCTCACTATTAGATGAGGCCTCTAAACAGACACAAAAAACAGCTGACGAGCTATCCTCCAGCATCCACGCTCAAGCCGCTGAAACAGCTAGAAATATTCACAATTTAGGACTGACATGCCCCATCTATAATTTGATACTGGGGCCACCACCCACACCGACAAAACAGAGCAGCAAAATAGAGCACAAGCACCCCACTGAAAAGAGCAAAACAGCGGCCAAAAGCACCCAATCACCCATTTCTGTTAAAAGCGCTCCTCAGGAGAAAAAGCCTTCTGGACTTGACGCCCTCATCACCCGAGCACTGCACCAACTCCATGAAGATGCAGGGCTGCAACGTGTCGCTTTCATTCAGCTCTCAGCTGATGGAAAAGAGCTACGGGTGCGAAAAATCATCGATAAAGTAGCCGATTCAAAACTTCGCCAATTCAAAATCAGCAGCCAACGTGACAACATCTTCGGCCTCCTGCTAAGTAAACCTCACCAACTGTGGATGAACAAAGAGAACCTAAAAAAACATGCTCAGCTCATTCCAAAATCTATAGCAGCGCTATTAGATAGCCCTGAGTTTTTCATCGCCTCACTCTTCAGTCAACAGCGTGCTTTAGGGCTAATATTTGCCGACAATAGCAGCACGGGTACATCACTCAATAAAACCATACACACCCACTTCAGCCGCATCTGCCAACAGGTCAATAACGAAACCAAACAGAAGCCAAGTAAAACAGCCACCACCACCCGCTAAAATCAGCCAAAACAAGTGATAGAGGGAGTTTCCCCTATTTTTTAGCCTCTGCGCAGGGATAACCCTGCCACAACATGCATAACCGATGGTTATTACCAATTTCAAGAACACTAAAAAAAAACCAAACTATTAGTAAGCCAAACAGTAATCCTATCCAGCGCCTCATTAGGGACTTAAGGGAGCTCTAAATAAGTACTACTGGTTGAGTTGTTAGTACAGAAGAGGGAGAGATGAGATGTTGCGCTGTATGACAATTGCCCTAGCTCTTTTGCTGAGTACACCAGCATTAGCCCAAAAATGCACCGGAGCAGCCATCAACACAGATGATGGGCGTTTTACTATCAATCAACAAGATGGCACGGTACTCGATATAGCAACAGGCCTTATGTGGCAACGCTGCTTAACCGGCATGCAAGGCGAAGAGTGTTCAGCAGGCAGCGCCACTAAACTAACAAAAAAAAGTGCTCGATTAAATACCAGCCTCGCCAATGAAGATAGGTTAGACGGCTATTCAGACTGGCGCATCCCCTCCATCACCGAGCTGAGCAGCCTACTCAAAGAGGGGTGTAAATCCCCCTCTATCAACTTAGCGGTATTCCCAGCCACACCAAACACCTTTGTCTGGACCACTGCACCCAACAAACAGCATGAACACTTCTCCTGGTATGTCCACTTCAATACCGGTAAATCAGGGCACATTTGGGGTGACCGCACCTACACACTACGCATGGTACGCACCGCCATCCAACAAGAGGAGAGACCCACCGCTATCGACAAAAGCCAGCCCTATTGGTGGAAAAAACTCCCATCAAAATAGATAACAAGAGATCACCACTCTCCTCATAAGGAGCCTCTGAGTTCAAGAGCTGAGCCACCTACTCTTTCAGATAGTCCGCTACTCACGTCTACAAGCCACACCAACATTTGAACACTAAATCATAGCGGTATATTCCACACCACACCTCCCCAGCCTAAAAAGGCATTTAAGTCTCCCTCTCATTGGTCGATAAGCATCACATAAATCGCTTATGTAGATAACCTTAGGGGATGACAATGGCTCGAATAATGGCAGTAGATGACCAAAGAGTGATGCGGGAGCTTATCAAAGGAGTTCTAGAGGGTGAAGGGCATGAAGTGGTGGTAGCTGATGATGGCATTGAGGCGATGAGTATTGCCCGCGAAAATAGCTTTGATTTGGTTCTAACCGACATCAATATGCCCAACATGAATGGCATCAGCCTCGTAAGTAAGCTGCGCCGACTAGAGGGGTTTACTACAACCCCCATCATCATGCTAACCACCGAAAGCGCCGACTTTAAAAAAGATAAAGCAAAGCGAATGGGCGCTAACGGCTGGCTACAAAAGCCTTTTGATCCCGACCGGCTGATTAAGGCGGTCAACTCGACCCTTGCTAGAGCGGGACATGTTGTTCCTGCTAGATCCTGATCTATAGCGCCTCTAACAAGGAGAGAGGTTTAACCACCTCTACTGTGACACCATCCACCAACGGCAGACGCAGTGGTGAACGATCAATACGCCACTGCTGTTTGACTTGGATGGTTGGGCGATCTCCCGCAAAAATCAGCAGGCCATATTTACTGTAGTGGGGGAGCTTTCTAATCAAACCCGCCACTGCCTTAGCACTCTCTGAGCCAATCCAAGCGATGGAGTGACCATTAACCTGTCTGCTGGCAATCACAACACTATGGCCACGTTTGCCATAATCTTGCCCACCACTGTTGATACCCTTCTCAGAGAGCACCGCTTGGCTTGTTGGCAGTTGATCAGCCAACTGGCTACGAAAACGGTTTTTCCAGCCCAGCAACCAGACAGGCCGGTCATTCGGCAACGATGCCAAATCACTATCCTCAACAATCTCAGCCTCGGGGTAACCCTGCGCCCACTCTTTTGCTAGATGTCGATAGGCGCGTAACTGTAGAGCCTCAGCCTTAGAGGGGAGCACGATAGTCACTCGCTTTGCACCAAAGAGTTTGCTCAAACTCGCGGGCGACTCCTCTGGATGCAACTGACGAAACAGATCATAGTGTGGATCAATATCAATTCTAACCGGAGCGGCTTTGAGTTTTAGATCAAGCGCAAGGGTGCGCTCACTCATTCGTCGGCTGACCTGCACGGGTGGTTGGCCATCGGCCAGATAGACCACTATCGGTACTAGCAGATCAAATACCGGCTCAATTTGAGTCTGTTGCAATTGAGCTGTGAGTCGATAACCCCCTGCAACAGGCTTCACTTCAGTTTGATTAAGCGCCAACCTCGGCGCACCAGTGCGTTGAGTCCACTCGCTAAAAAATGGTTGGAGTGAGCGTCCACTCACCGTCTCAAATGCATATTGCAGATCAGCATAACTGGCCAGTTTGAAGCGATTATCGCTATAAAAACGGCGCAACCCTTCGATAAAGGTTTTATCACCCAACTCACGCCGTAACATGTGGTAGAACATCAGACTTTTATCATAACCCACCGCTTGGCTGGCAACCGAATGACGACCACGAAATTCAACCAATGGAAAATCATTACCTTTGCGAACATAATCCTGAAAACGCTGTAGCGCATCTCGGCGATAAGCCACCCCTTTGCCACGTTGCTCTTTAAGCAGATGGTCAGCCAGATAGCTGGTTAACCCCTCACTCCAATTGCCTTTCTCATAATCGGTATAGACACCATTGCCCCACCAGTTGTGCACAATCTCATGCGGATAGGAGGTGTAGAGGATAAAAGGGAGTCGAATCACCCGAGAACCTAACAGGGTAAACGAGGGCATACCGTAACCGCTCTGCCAGAAGTTCTCTACCATGGCAAATTTGCTATACGGGTATGGCCCAATCAACCGCTGGTAGAGGTCGATATACTCTTGCGTTACATCCAGATAGCGCTTTGCCAATGCATCATCCTTAGATCTCAGATAGACCTGAAGATCTATCTTCCCGCCCTGCTGCTGGTAGAGCTGAAAGGGGGCGGCAATCAGGTATATATCGTCCTGTGGCTGTTTAGCCTGCCAACCGATATTAATACGGCCAGATTTCTCAGCTAATGTTGGCCCCTCACCCTGACTAACAGCCAGCCACCCCGCTGGTAGATTGACCTGAAGTGAATAGCGCTGCAAAACAGCAGAAAAGAGGGGGTACCAAGCAGCCGATGCGCTCAGAAAAACACCCTCACCACTGATATCGCCCGGCGAGACAGGGCGCTCACGTCCAGGGCTTTCAGCCAATGTTTGTAACGGATGCTGAATTTTCCCCTGATAACGGATCGTCACTTGAAGTGGCTGTGCTAGAGTAAGGCGGTATATCTCAATAGGGACAGCGGCTTGATCACGACCAACGCGTTCAAGTTTTACAGCACCGCCCTCAACCTGCGGATTGAGGCCTGCATGGAGTTGAAAATACCACTCACCCGCCGATGGCAGAGTGATCTGATCACTCACCTCAAGCCTACCTGTTGAAGGTTGTAGCTTGACCTGAATATCATGATCAATCGTTACAACCGCTTGGCCAACCAGCGGCAGCATTAACAACAGAGCAGCAATCAGGGAACGTATCGGCATAGTTGGCATCCAATGGGCTTGCAGAAAAATAAAAGTGAGCGATTAAGAGGATCTATTTTGACAAACATTAACAGATGGCGTGAACCCCTGATTGGTTGTTTTACAACATTGGTACTCTTTTGTGCCACTTCAATCTCAGCCGATGAGCAGACTACAGCACCAGCAGCCAAAGATGAAATAGTGATGCCAGCGGCAGTTGTGGTCGACCTCAACCAGCTCTTTGACATGGATAAACTACTCGACCAAGTGACTGAAAATCAGTTGGTCTATGTCAGCGAATCACACGACCGTTACGACCACCACCTGACCCAACTGGCCGTCCTCAAAGCGATGTATGAAAAACACCCCGATGTGGTGTTGGCAATGGAGCAGTTTTTCCAGCCCTATCAAGGCGCATTAGATCGCTACATCTCTGGCGAAATTGATGAAGTCGACTTTCTCAACGAAAGTGAATATTTTGACCGCTGGCGTTTTGACTACCGCCTCTATCGCCCCCTACTCCGCTTTGCACGTGAGAAGGCTATCCCCGTTATTGCTCTCAACATTGAGAAAGAGATCACCCGCAAAGTAGCCTCTGAAGGCATTGAGGCACTGACCGATGAAGAGAGAGCAAAAATACCAAAAGAGATAAACCGTGATAGCGAGCAATATAGCCAACAACTAAAAGAGATCTTTGAGCTACACCCACACTCCGACAAACGTAACTTTGATTTTTTTGTTGAGGCTCAATTGATCTGGGATGAGGGGATGGCTCAACGGGCATCAGAACACTTCAAAGCCAACCCCGATGGACATATGGTGCTGATCGCTGGCACCGGGCATCTCGCCTTTCGCACCGGCATTCCCAATCGCCTGGAGCGGCGTACGCCCATCTCATCAGCCCTGCTAATTAATAGCGGGGGCAACTACCTCAGCAAAGATCTGGGTGACTACCTTATTTCTACTAAGGCACAGCATATTGAGCGCCACGGCATGATAGGAGTCTACCTCGACACCGAAGAGGAGGGGGTCATCAAGGTCACCAAGTTTAGCAAAGAGAGTCATGCTGAAGAGGCGGGTATGGCCGTCGAAGATAAGATCATTGAACTCGATGGCAACACTTTAGAGAGTTACGGTGAGCTAAAAAATATCCTAATGGATAAAAAACCAGGAGAGAGCGTTGTGGTCAAAGTGCAACGCAAGAGCCTCTTCCTGAGTGATCGGATACTTGAGTTTACCGTGGAGCTTAAGTAGATGAGCAGATTACGCCCCCTGGCAAGCGTGCTCACACTGTTCCTGCTAACCGGTTGCGCCACCTCAAATCACGTTGACCACCCAGCCACCTCAAAGCTACTGGGCATCTGGGAGGGTGAGGTCATTGAGCAAGATGGCACCATCAAAAGATGGCGCCAAATCAGAACCCTTGATGGTAAATATGTCACCTTCTTTGGGTATAAAAATACCGAAGGTGAGATCAGAGAGTTTATCGATAACGGTAAATGGCGGGATGAAGAGGCGCACTTCCACGAAGTGGGATTAGAGGAGGAGGCGAAGCCCTACATCTACTCCTACGAATTCTATAAAACCGACTGTATTCGTTTTGTACAGACCAGCAAGGCGGGTGAAGAGCCTGAGCCAACACCCTACACGTTTACCGAGTGTAAGGTTGGTGAGGCACCCAAGGCGGGCCACACCACTAAGCAGACATGATCTAAAAAGCATTCCGGTTTACAATGAGCGGTTTCTCTATTACACCTCACCCATGAGACCCGTATCAGATGCGTGAAATAATCCTGCTCAACATCACCGGTGAAGACCACTCAGGCCTTGTCGCCTCACTCTCCGATGTGCTGACCCAGCACGGGGTCAACATCCTTGATATCGGTCAGGCAGTGATCCATGATCACTTCTCACTCGGCATGCTGATTGAGGTGCTTGATGGCACCGCATCAACGCCTGTAATTGATGCGCTACAGCGTGAAGTAGAACGGCTTAATATAAAAATCAGCAGCTCAGTCATTGATGATGAACAGTATGAAGAGTGGGTCAACCTACAAGGTAAGCCCCGTTATATCGTCACCCTGCTGGGGCGCAAACTAACCGCACACAACATCTCCTGCGTGACCAAAGTAGTGGCCCAACACGGTCTCAATATCGACAAAATCAATCGACTCTCAGGCCGCTTCTCACTCCAGAATGCAAACCCCCACCGCCGCGCCTGCGTTGAATTCAGCCTGCGGGGCGAGGCAGCCAACGTGACCAAGCTACGTGAAGATCTGCTGGAGATCACCAACGATGAAGCGGTCGATATCGCCTTTCAGGAGGATGATCTCTACCGCCGTAACCGCCGCCTGATCGTCTTTGATATGGACTCCACCCTAATCCAAGTAGAGGTGATCGATGAACTGGCCAAGGCAGCAGGTATTGGTGATCAGGTGATTGCCATCACCGAGTCGGCCATGCGCGGTGAGATCGATTTTCAGGAGAGCTTCCGCCGCCGCATGGGATTACTCAAAGGGCTGGATGAATCTGTCCTAAAAGGCATCGCCGAAACCTTGCCCATCACCGAGGGGGCAGCCCGCCTCATCTCCACCCTAAAGCGCCTCGGCTATACCGTGGGTATTCTCTCAGGCGGTTTCACCTACTTTGCTGAGCATCTACAAAAGAAGCTAGGCATCGATTTTATCCGCGCCAACAGGCTTGATATCGAAGATGGACAGCTCACCGGCGAGGTAAAAGGTGTCATCGTTGATGGC
>JAMOMH010000138.1 GCA_027068675.1 Sedimenticola sp. | reverse complement strand
GGTGCTGGTTTGGTGCAGCTGCCTGCGCTGATTTTTCTTGGTCTGCCTTTTGGGATCGCATTAGCTACGCATAAAATTGCCAGTGTTGCTCTGGGTGTTGGTGCTACTTTCCGACACCTGAAAGAGGAGAGTCTAGAGCGAAAATTTGCCCTCTTTATCCTCATCACTGGTGTGCCAGGGGTGATTGTAGGTGCCAACATAATCCTACAAATTCCCAGTCGTGTGGCTGAAATTGCTTTAGGGTTGTTGACGCTTGGTTTGGGCCTCTACTCCTTAGTAAAAGGTGAGTTGGGACAAAACCATATCCCTCTTCATCGTGATCGATTGGGTTATTTTATCGGTGGTATTGGCCTATTTTTTATCGGTATTTTAAATGGTTCATTAACCTCTGGTACCGGCCTCTTTGTTACACTATGGTTGGTGCGATGGTTTGGTTTGGATTACCGACGAGCGGTCTCTTACACTCTGATTTTGGTCGGCATGTTTTGGAATGGTGTAGGTGCTGTCACACTGGGTATGTTGGGTGATATCCATTGGCCCTGGTTACCTGTGTTGCTTGTAGGATCACTATTGGGTGGCTATTGTGGTGCCCATCTCTCTATCGTAAAAGGCAATCGTTGGATTAAGCGTGGTTTTGAGGTGGTGACATTGAGTGTCGGCTTGAAACTAATTTTTGGCTGAAATCAGGCTCTCCTGTTATTGAGGGCGGTTAACTGGGTGCTTACGGCAATCAATATAAATCAGATGGTTTTGCTGTGAAAGTTAACGAGACAGCAGTGGGCAGATCTACAGGAGTTTTACTCCAGCAAAACTCGTTTACCTATCTGCTCTGATAGCTGCTGCAGTTTTTGTAGTAGGCTTTTGGCTTTGGCCACATAATCATTATCGCTTGATACATCTAGCTCCTCCAGCTCCTGACAAAGATCTGCAAAGTGCATAGCACCAACAGTGCGTGCAGGTGATTTTAGTTGATGACCAAGAGCGCTTATACGTTCAAAATCATTGTTGGAGAGCGCCTCCTCCAACTCGCCTAATACCCTCTTGGCTGAAACCATAAACTGCTTTGCAAACTTGCGGATTTTGATGGGGTTGTTCTTAAACTGTTGTGCTAAAAATTGTATATCGATAATTTCAGGGTTATTTGCATCAGGAAAAAGCACCTCGATAGATGGCCCATTCCCCTCTGCATGCTTGGGGCAATTGATGATTGTTACTGCTGTTTTTTTACTCTGAGGCGGTAGCCATTTTGCGAGTCTGTTATAGAGTTGTTCAGACTCAATCGGTTTGCCGATAAAGTCATCCATCCCAGCGGCTAAGCACTTCTCACGCTCCTCTTTAGTTACATTGGCTGTGATAGCGACGATAGGGAGGCTCTTGAATGCCTCTAATGCACGAATTTTTTGGGTAGCCTCAAGACCATCCATATTGGGCATCTGTACATCCATTAACACGGCATCAAAACGGCCTGTAGTGACCATTTCAAGCGCGATGGCTCCATCGTCAGCAAGTTCAGCAGTAACACCTACACGGCATAGAAGTTCCTGAGCCACCTGTTGGTTAAGTTGGTTATCATCTGCAACTAGAATATGTCTTCCAAGTAAATTACTCAGCTGACTCTGCTTATTACTCGTATCACTTTGCACGTCGGTGCCACGGTCAAAATAGGCGGTAAACCAGAAGGTACTGCCTTGGCCAAGATGGCTTCTTACACCGATCTCTCCATCCATCATTTCAGTCAATTGTTTGCAGATCGCTAACCCAAGGCCAGAGCCACCGTACTTACGTGAGATGGATGAGTCTGCCTGCTGGAAACTCTTAAAGAGTTTTTGTTGCTGCTCTTGACTAATTCCGATACCGCTATCTTGAATCTCAAAATTGACCAACAGGCTCTTCTCAGACTGCTCTAATAAGTGCGCACAAATTTTTATAGAGCCTTTATCAGTAAATTTTATAGCGTTGTTGGTGAGGTTGATTAATATCTGTCCTAAACGCTGTGGATCGCCCTTTAAAGGGGTGTCTAAAGCGGGATCAAGCTCAAGTTTTATAAGTAGCCCTTTTGAGTTTGCTAGTGCAGAGACGACTGTGGTGAGGGTGTTAGTTACCTCTTTTAAACTGAAATCGGTCTGCTCAAGATCTAGCTTGCCAGCCTCTATTTTTGAAAAATCAAGGATTTGGTTAATAACCCCCAACAGGTGGTGGCTTGAGAGATCTATTTTCTCAATATAATCTTGCTGTTTGGGTTTGAGATCAGTCTGTAGGGCTAGGTCAGAAAAGCCAATAATGGCGTTCATGGGGGTGCGAATCTCATGGCTCATATTGGCCAAAAATTCACTCTTATATTGGTTTGCTTTTTCAGCAGACTCTTTGGCAACAATAAGCTCTTGCTGAGTATCCTCTCGTTGAGATATCTCATGAATTAATTTTTTGATGAGCTCTTTATTGTTGATCTCAAGTTCTATGGTTTGAGTAATTTGCTTATTTAAATTGTTGCCTGTTACCAGCATGAGGACAAAATAGAGCAGTGGCCCGAAGGCAGAGAGTTGGTTGTCAACATCCCCTGTGGCTAAAAGGGTAAAAAACAATGCGATAATTTGTGGGAGTGATGCGGCTAGAAATGTCTGCATAACAGCAGCTAAGACAGGTACAGATGCCGTAGTGATGATGATAATGACAACGGTAATAAAATAGATAACAAATAGATCATCGGTGGTGTAGATAAACTGGCATAGAAGTCCCCAGCTTGTGCCAATTAAAAATGAGGTGATTGTGTAGCGTTGGATAAACGCTTCATTGGGTAGGCTCTTGGGCCGCGAATAGTAGCGCCATGTTACTGCTAGGCGAATGATGATGGATGTGGTGAGTGTTGCAAGCCATACTAGCAGGGCTTGGTGGTCAGCTTTGCCCCATAAAATAGCGACACACAATATGCCCAATAGAACGACAATAGCACTGGATGCCCGAGTGTTAACATAGAGCATTTTTACTTGCTCAGTGGTGATGTGTTCTGCTCGTAAATGGTCGCTTAAATCTGACATTTTTATATCTATCTCTGGATTGTTCTGTGCTTCCTTAGGTTGATTTTATCTTAATTCAGTTTGCTAAGTTGGTTGGGTTTGTTAGAGGCTATTGAGTTGATATCAGTGTGATCTAGGCAGATACATATCTGTCTCATCAAATGGTCAAGCTCAGTGACCAACCGATCTACCGTGTTTGTACTACTGCTCTCCTTTAACATCTCTAGCTCTTGGCATAGATCCCCTAGTCGAAGTGCCCCAACGGTTCGCGCTTGTGATTTAAGGCGATGCCCTATGAAATTTAAGCGCTGAAACTGATGTTGCTGTTGAGCGACTTTTATCTCTATTAAAGATTCATCGGCTAGTTGTAAAAAAAGGTGAATAAACTTTTTAACTTTTATAGGGTTGAATTTTAGTAGTTTTTTTAGAACGCCTATATCAATAATATTGGGATCGTTTGCTTCAGGGAAGAGAGTATCATCAGTTGATTCCTCCTTGGTGAAAATTTGGCTGAGTTTAGGGGGCTTTTTTAGATTTTTATGTTGAAGCCAGCGTGCCAGTATGTTGTTAATTTGATCGGGTTGAATAGGCTTTGCTATGAAATCATCCATTCCGGCAGAGAGACACCTTTCTCGCTCTTGCTCAGTGGCATTAGCTGTCATGGCGATAATAGGTAGGATCTTACTGTTAGTGCTTATACGGATGAGTCGAGTCGCCTCTAAGCCATCTAAAATTGGCATCTGTACATCCATCAATACCCCATCAAAATTGCCCGTGTTAACCATATCAACTGCTTCCAAACCATCATTGGCCAGCTCAGTAGTGATACCGCTCTCTTGGAGCAGCTCTTGTGCGATCTGTTGGTTAAGCATGTTGTCATCGACAATTAAAATATGTGCCCCTGAAAGCGTGAGGGCACACCTTTCATGGCCGGTTTGCTCTACAGCTGTTTGATCATGTTCGAGTTGAATGGTGAACCAGAAGGTGCTGCCTTGGCCTGGGGTACTTGTAATGCCAATCTTACCTCCCATTAGCTCGGTGAGCTGTTTAGATATGACCAACCCCAGACCCGTACCACCATGTGTGCGTGAGGTTGAGATCTCGGCCTGTTGAAAGGCGTTGAATAGTTTCTCTTGCTGAGCTGCTGTCATGCCAATACCACTATCTTGAACCTCAAAATAGAGTTGCAATTGCCCCTCACTACTCTCTTGCTTTAGCTTGGCTGAGACATTGATACAACCTTGTGTGGTGAACTTGATCGCATTATTGGTCAGGTTGATCAGAATTTGCCCAAGACGCAGAGGATCACCTTTTAACGGGATAGTGAGTGCGGGATCAATATCGATATTAAACTCAAGCCTCTTCTCATGGATAGCATTGGCGGTGATGCTGGTTAGCGTATTCATCACCTCATCTAACGTGAAGCGTCTACTCTCAATATCGAGTTTACCCGCCTCGATTTTTGAGAAATCAAGAATGTTGTTGATGATGCCAAGCAGATGCTGTCCAGAGAGGTGGATTTTATCTAAATAGCCTTCTATTTTGGGTGACGGGTCTTTCTTTAAAGCGATGTGTGAAAGACCGATGATGGCGTTCATTGGTGTACGAATTTCATGGCTCATATTGGCTAAAAATTTACTCTTGGATTTGTTGGCCTTCTCCGCCTCCTCCTTAGCTATTAACAGGTCTTTCTGGATGGTATGTTTTTGATCAATCTCATCAATAAGATGCCCTATAAGCTCTTTGTTATTGACCTCTAACCTAAGAGAAAAAATAATTCTTTTATGTAGGTTATTGCCTGTTACAACCATTAAAGTTGTGTAGATAACCATACAGAGAGCCAGTAGTTGAGCATCTCTATTTCCAATTATTAGCAGAGTGGTGATTAAGGCAAGAGTGGGTGGCAGGATGTAAGAGAAGTAGGTGAGCCTCATCACCACAAGCACCGGCACGGATGCTGTAATGACACCGACCATCATGATGACGATGAAGTAGTAGACAAAAGGGTCATTGTTAAGAATAAGAAACTGGCTAAATAGTCCCCAACAGCTGCCGGTCAATAGCGTGGCCAGAGTGTACCAATGTGCAAATTGCTCAGTTGAGTAGCGGTGAGTGTACCGTTTGAAGTAGTAAACTAAATAAATTCTTAGTAGAGCGGCGGTTGTGAGAAGAGTACACCAGATAAGGAGGGGTTGGGGGTCAATTTTTTGCCATAAAACGGTGATGGCAAAAAAAGCGACAGCGATCACCGAAAAATTAGCGATAGCTGCATTGGCATAGAGCAGCTGTACTTGCTCCTTAAGGATTTGCTTAGAGTGACTTTCCAACAGATCTGTAGATGACATAGTCTCTTATCGATCAATGACTAGTTGCACTATTTTTCGGCCAGTTGATGTAAACCTTGAGTGGTAGCTAACTTTAATTATTGCTGTGAATGAGTCTAGCTTAGATGTTTAGAATATTGTTTACTATAAAATAACCTTATGGGACTTATTTTGGAATGTTGCGGGTAAGGCTCCATCCCATGCCCTGAACATTGGTAGACTACTGAACAAGTCAATATAGTCTGAGTCCACTCCTGGGCTATACTCATAAACAACCCAACAGAAGTAGAGAAAAATAATGACTGCAGTCGCAATTATTGGTGGATCAGGTTTTACAAAGTTAAAAATGCTTGAGGTGATTAGACGTGAGGTTGTACACACCCCCTATGGGGAGCCATCGGCACCACTTACTCATGGTTTGCTTGATGGTAAAGAGGTCACATTTCTACCACGCCATGGTTCTGGGCATATCATCCCGCCGCATAAAGTGAACTATCGGGCTAACCTATGGGCGCTGAAACATGCAGGCATTGAACATGTGATTGGTGTTGCAGCCGTGGGCGGTATTCGAAAAGATATGGCCCCCGGTTTAATTGCTGTGCCTGATCAGATTATCGATTACACCTATGGTCGACAGCACACACTGTTTGAAGATGATCTGCAAAAAGTGACTCATATCGATTTTACCAATCCTTACAGTGACAAACTGCGTCAGGCTCTACTCAATGCGGCTAAAATGAGTGGTGTTAATGCAATTGATGGTGGCACCTATGGTGCCACTCAAGGGCCGCGATTAGAGACGGCAATGGAGGTGACTCGTCTACAGCGTGATGGGTGTGATCTTGTTGGAATGACGGGTATGCCTGAAGCCTCGTTGGCGCGTGAGTTCGAGATGGAGTATGCCAGTTGCTCTGTGATTGCCAACTGGGCGGCGGGAATAAATGATGGGCCAATCACTATGAAGGAGATTGAGGCGAGCTTAGTAGATGGTCTTGAAAAGGTTCGTAAGTTACTGGTATCACTGACAAAGATTATTGATTAATATGCCAGTTAACCCTCTGTGGCTCTAACCGCCTATACTGAATTACAAGAGAAGATTGGCCGCTGGATCACTTCTGACTAAAACAGTAGCCAACACCTCGAACCGTCTGAATGAGCCTATCGTGGCCGGTTGGCTCTAGCTGTTTTCTTAGACGCCGGATATGTACATCGACTGTGCGCTCCTCCAGATAGGCATCATCACCCCAAACTTGATCAAGCAGTTGACTGCGGCTGTAGGCTCGGTCGGCATGAGTGGCAAAAAAGTGCAGTAAGCGATACTCCGTTGGCGCGATATCAATGATTTTGCCGTTGATAGAGAGTTGATGTCTATCGGGCTCAATTAGTAACTTACCAATCTCAATGGTTGCTGCACTATCGACCGGCATAGTGCGGCGCAATACCGCGCGGATGCGAGCGGTTAGTTCTCGAGGGGAGAAGGGTTTGGTGATGTAGTCATCAGCCCCCACATCCAATGCCTCAACCTTATCACGCTCCTCCCCTTTGGCAGTGAGCATAATGATTGGCATTAAACGAGTGGCGCCGTTTCGCTTTAGCTCTCTTGCCAGCTCCAAGCCAGAGCGGCCAGGTAGCATCCAATCGAGCAGCAGTAGATCGGGAGAGGTTTGTTGCAATACCTTACGTGCCTCTTCAGCGTGGCCCGCTTCGAAGACCTGGAAGTCCGCTGTCTCCAGCGCTAGTCTAATTAGCTCGCGGATAACCGGCTCATCATCAACCACCAATACCTTTTGGCTCACCCGTAACGGCCCTCGACATAGTCTGCAGTTTTAGTTGATTTTGGTGTTACAAAGAGTTCACTGGTGCGTGAATGTTCGACCACTTCACCCATCAACATGAAGATGCACTCTTCACTTGCGCGACGTGCCTGAGCCATGTTGTGGGTTACTATCAGAATAGTATAGTCACCCCTCAGCTCCCATATCAGCTCCTCGACGGCGGCGGTGCCAGCAGGGTCGAGTGCAGAACATGGCTCATCCATCAACAAAATTTTAGGTTGAACTGGCAGTAGTCGTGCGATACAGAGCTTCTGCTGCTCTTCAAGTGACAGTGTACCTGCAGGTTTGCCGAGAGTATCTTTTACCTTGTCCCACAATAGTACTTGGCGGAGTGCTTTCTCTACTATCTTATCCTGCTCTGAGCGGGATGATTTCCTCTG
>JAMOMH010000137.1 GCA_027068675.1 Sedimenticola sp. | reverse complement strand
TTTCAACTCTTTCAGCACATCTTCAATACGCATGGTAGTAACAGGATCAACGGCGATAGAGAACTCATCCAACATCAGTAGCTCAGGCTCTTGGGAGAGTGCACGGGCGATGGTAAGGCGTTGCTGTTGCCCTCCAGAGAGTAGACTGCCGAGTGAATTGAGCCGGTCTTTTACCTCATCCCACAGTGCGGCGCGTTGCAGGCAGCGTTCAACAATGGTATCAAGCTCAGCCTTGTTGTTGATTCCGCGTAGACGTGGTGAGAGAGCTACATTCTCATAGACCGTCATTGGCAGGCCAACGGGTAGTGGGAAGACGACCCCGATGCGGCTACGCAGCGCATAGTGGTTGCGCAAGTTCCGAGTATCGATGCCATCAAAATGGATGGTGCCATCGTATCGCATCTCTGAATTGAAGGTGTCCATACGGTTGAGCACTTTCAGAAAAGAGGTTTTACCAGCATTGGCTGGGCCGATGATGCCGAATATCTCGTTGGGCATCACCTCCAAACTAACGTCACTCAGGGCCGTATGGCTACCGTAGTGAATGGTTAAATCTTTAACCTGTAACTTGGGTGTTATCTCTGTTTGGCTTACCATTTTTTCTTGCCTCGCAGATGCATACGAAAGGCGATGGAGATGCTATTCATCAGCAAGACCAGACCAATCAATACCAGTGCTACACCGTAGGGCAGGGCGTCAGGTACATTGGGTACTTGGGTTGCTACTACAAACAGATGCAGTGAGAGTGCCATGGTCTGATCAAAGACCCCTTGTGGCAGAAATGGTAGGAAGAAGGCAGCGCCGGTGAACATGATGGGGGCGGTCTCACCGGCAGTGCGAGAGACCTCCAATATGACACCGGTCAAAATACCACTCACCGCGTTGGGTAGCACCACACGGCGGATTGTCTGCCAGCGGGTGGCACCCATGTTCCAACACGCCTCACGAAAAGCGTGCGGTACCGCTTGCAGTGATTCACGGGTAGAGACGATCACCACGGGTAGCGTCATGATTGCCAAGGTGAGGCTGGCGGCCAAAATGCTGGTACCAAAGCCAAAAAAGATGACAAATGCCCCCACCCCAAAGAGTGCATGCACAATGGATGGTACACCTGCCAGATTGATAATGGCCAGATTGATAGTGCGGGTAAACCAGTTATCACCAGCATATTCACTCAGGTAGATTGCCGCTGCAATCCCCAGTGGTACAGAGATCAATAGTGCCACAGAGACCAACCAAAGGGTGCCGATCAGGGCGGGGAA
>JAMOMH010000136.1 GCA_027068675.1 Sedimenticola sp. | reverse complement strand
TCAAATAGGGCGATGATCAGCGGATTCATTATTGAAAGACCAATAAAACCCCATACTACTGAAGGGATTGCAGCTAAAAGTTCAATCAATACCTTAAGTGATTCGCGCTTTTTGCCGGTGGCAAATTCACCAATGTAGATTGCAGCACCCAGTGAGAAGGGGATTGCAACTAACATGGCTAGACCCGTGACGCTGGCGGTGCCTGCAACCAGTGCTAGGATGCCATAACCAGGCTCATCTTCATCGGTAGGTTCCCACCAAGGGGAGAGGAAAAAATCGCTGAAACTGAAATCTTTAAAGAGAAAACCAAACCCCTCCATTGTGACAAAGGCGAAAATGCCGACGACAAAAAGAACGGCTGAGATGCCCGATATGAAGACCACTATTTGGACCAGCTTGTCGATATACCAGTCTCGGTTTCGCTGGTCAAAGTTGGTCAGTTGGTTGGTTTGATTGGACATCTTAAGCCTGCTCTTCGCCACGCAGTAGTAGCATCAAATCTTTGATCTGAATTGCCAGTTCACGATAGAGCGCATCCATCTTCTGCTCACTATCGACCTCACCGGCTGGGGTGACATCCCACTCAAGCACTGAGGTGTGGAATGGGATGGTATCAAAGTAGGTATCACTGCTACCTTGAAGGGTGACGATAACGTGCTGTTCAGCCAGCTCACCTGGGGTGATATCACTGATGGCGGTAAAGGTTGCCTCATCCAGATCAGCGTTGTGCTGCTCTAAAAAATTGCTTAGGCGTGGATCGAGACTCTTTGCGGGCACACGACCTGCACTGCTAAATTCACCACTATCGGCGTGGTTAATATGGGCAATTGCCTCAGCCAATTGGCTGAGTAGGCCATTCTCTTCATCAACAAAGAGTACCTTGTAGATTTTGGGTGTCTTCTGATGGCCGGTGACAGCAAAGATGGTCTCTTCGCAGAGGTTTTTGGCTTGATCCGCAACCCGTTTCAGCTGGTTGAAGACGATAAACAGGGCAAATAGATCCTTGAGATCCATGTTTATGTCGGTGCTCAGCAGACGGTTGTAGAAACTGCTCAGGCTGTTCTCCATCTTGGCTGTCAAAGTGATGGTGCTTTTTGCCATCTCCGCATTGAGTTCATTGAATGACTGAATTGCCTGGTGCAGCAGCAGCTGCGTTTCACTGGAGACGCGTTCCAGCTCATCGGCTAACTCACCTTGCAGGGGGGTGCTAAACTGTATCCCCTCACGGGCGATAGTGACGGCATAATCGCCAACGCGTTCCAGCTCAATATTGACTCGAATGACTGATGAGAGCAGACGCAGATGGCCGGCACTCGGCAGGTGCAGGGCGATAAAACGGTGACAGAGACGATCAATTGCCCGCATTTTGCGGTTGATTGGCAGGTCATTAAGCACCGTATTGTATGCCTGCTTCTTATTGCCAGTCTGTAGTGAATGCATTGCATTTCTAACGGAGTCCTCAGCCAATTGAGCCTGCTCTGCTACCTGCATACGGATATCGTTAAGGTCATTCTCTAAGCGTTTTTCAAGATGTGACATGGGTTAGGCCTCAAATTAGTTGCAGCTTATGCCTTCGATGGGCGCATAACCTTTTTTCTTCAGAATGCACTGCCCTTTCTCGCTTAGGATCCAATCAAGGTAGTTTTTGATCTCGCCTTGGGGCTGGCCATTGGTGTACATCAGCAGTGGGCGAGCGATAGGGTAGGTGCGGTCACTGGCGGTGGTGACACTTGGTTTAA
>JAMOMH010000135.1 GCA_027068675.1 Sedimenticola sp. | reverse complement strand
GACCGAAGTGACACCGACCGAAGTGACACCGACCGAAGTGACACCGACCGAAGTGACACCGACCGAAGTGACACCGACCGAAGTGACACCGACCGAAGTAGCACCGACCGAAGTGACACCGACCGAAGTGACACCGACCGAAGTGACACCGACCGAAGTGACACCGACTGAAGTGACACCGACCGAAGTGGCATCGACCGAAGTAGCATCGACCGAAGTAGCACCAGAGAGTGATCTGCCTCTGAAAATAGAGGCGCCTGTTATTTTGGTCGCTCAAGATGAGCTAAAAGGTGTTAAATGGGCAAAACAGCAAGCCCCCTCACATTATACGCTACAGTTGATTGGTGTTAGTGAGCGTAAATCGCTCGATCAGTTTATTCAGGAGCATGCTCTGAAAGGTGAGCTGTTCCCTATTAAAATGGTTCGCAAAGGGAGGCCCTGGTATATCCTCCTGTCTGGCTCCTACCTTGATCGTGAAAAAGCTAAAGCAGCAATCCTTCATGACCTGCCTCGTTCATTGCAAAAAAGGGGCGCTTGGGCCCGCTCATTTGAATCTATCCAGCAAGAGCTTGAGTAGTTATCTTAGCCGATTTGATTATTCCACCCCTCTAATCCACTGCTTTAGTAGGGTTTTTCTTGTTACAGCGGTTATCCTCAACCATCTGTATATCTAGCTTAAAAAGGCATTTTGAAGTATATTGTCTGGTTCCCCGTCCACTTGATATGGTGTAGGGGAGTGCCTCAATACAGATGGGCGCGTCACATTAATGTGATAAATGGTTATTCACTATCCTTGCCCTCATTTAATTGAATGTGTAGTGGCAGGGTTGATCTCAGTAAAACAGATACTTAGCTGAAGGGAGGGCTCCTCTCTTTGGTAACAATTTCGCGAGGTTTGCAATGGGCCAAGGGGCTTTGCCACCGAAGCAGGGGTTATACGATCCTGCTAATGAACATGATGCTTGTGGTGTTGGTTTTGTCGCCAATATCAAGGGACGTAAAAGTCACAATATTGTTAAACAGGGTTTAGAAATTCTCGACCGTTTGACACACCGTGGCGCCGTAGGTGCTGATCCACGCGCTGGTGATGGTGCGGGTATCCTGCTGCAAATTCCAGACGATTTTTTCCGTGCAGAAGTTGATTTTGAGCTGCCTGCCGCCGGTGAATATGCGGTTGGAATGATCTTCTTACCACAAGATGCTGCCAGCTGTGTTGAGTGTGAGACGGTTATCAATCGTCTTGTTGCTGAAGAGAATCAGAAACTCATCGGTTGGCGAGATGTGCCCGTGGACAATAGTGGGCTGGGTTACAGCGTACTGCCAACTGAACCACGAATTAGACAGATATTTGTTGCGCGTGGTGATAACTGCGCTGACCAAGATGCATTTGAGCGCAAACTGTTTGTCATCCGCAAGCAGATTGAGAGTGCTGTTCGTGATTCACAGTTGGAAGGGAGAGGTGATTTCTACTTCACCTCCTTCTCATCACGTACGGTTGTTTATAAAGGGATGCTGCTCTCTGGTCAGGTAGGCGAATTCTATCAAGACCTGCTAGATCAGCGTGTAGTCTCTGCCCTGGCGTTGGTTCATCAGCGCTTCTCCACCAACACTTTCCCTACTTGGGATTTGGCGCACCCCTTCCGCATGATTGCCCACAATGGTGAGATCAACACCATGCGTGGCAACGTCAATTGGATGCGTGCCCGTCGTGCCACCATGGCATCAGAAATTCTGGGTGAAGACCTTGAAAAGGTGTGGCCGCTGATCCCTGAAGGACAGTCAGACTCTGCCTGTTTCGATAATGCACTCGAGCTGTTGGTTGCCGGTGGTTACTCCATGGCACACGCCATGATGATGCTAGTGCCAGAGGCGTGGGCTGGAAATCCAACGATGGATGAAGAGCGACGCGCTTTTTATGAATATCATGCTGCTTTGATGGAACCATGGGATGGGCCCGCAGCCGTTGCTTTTACCGATGGCCGCCAGATTGGCGCCACGCTAGATCGTAACGGTCTGCGTCCTGCACGCTACCTGATCACCGATGATGATCTTGTGGTGATGGCTTCTGAGATGGGTGTGTTGCAGATCCCTGAAGAGAGAATTATCAAGAAATGGCGTTTGCAGCCAGGCAAGATGTTTTTGATCGACCTGGAGCAGGGTCGTATCATTGATGATGAGGAGATCAAATATCAGCTCTCATCAGCCAAACCGTACCAAAAATGGTTAGATAATAGCCAAATTTTGCTACGTCATCTGCCTGAAACTGTTTCACCAATGGCACCGGACGACGAGACGCTGCTTGAGCGTCAACAAGCGTTTGGTTATACGCAAGAAGATATCAAAGTTCTGATGATGCCGATGGCTGCAACGGGCCAAGAGGCGATCGGTTCTATGGGAGCAGATAATCCCGTTGCTGTTTTGTCTGATCATGCCAAGCCGCTCTCGAACTATTTTAAACAGAACTTTGCTCAGGTTACCAATCCGCCAATCGACCCGATTCGTGAAGAGTCTGTGATGTCATTGGTCTCCCTGATTGGCCCACGCCCCAACCTTTTAGGTCTGGATGAGACGGATGAAAATAAGCGCCTAGAGGTGACTCAGCCGGTAATTACTAACACCAGTTTGGCGCGTATTCGCTGCATTGGTGATCTGACCCATGGTGCTTTTAGTACCTTTACTGTCAATATCTGTTATTCAGCTGAGCTGGGGGCAGAGGGCATGAGAGCCGCATTGGCTGCCGTTTGTGCTGAAGCAGAGCAGGCGGTGCGTGATGGACACAATATCCTAATTATCTCTGACCGCATGATGGATGCGGACAATATTGCCATCCCAGTCTTGCTGGCTACCTCCGCGGTACATCAATATTTGGTACAGGCTGGATTGAGAACCTCATCTGGCTTGGTGGTTGAGACGGGTGCTGCGCGTGAAGTACACCATTTTGCCACATTGGCTGGTTATGGTGCTGAAGTGGTTAACCCCTACCTCGCTTTTGATACCCTCTCTAACCTACGCGATCAGTTACCTGGAGCGGTGACTGAGGATGAGGTGCATTGGCGCTTCATCAAGGCCGTTGATAAAGGGTTACTGAAGATTATGTCCAAGATGGGCATATCAACCTATCAATCCTATTGTGGCGCACAGATTTTTGATGCAGTGGGCCTCTCTAGTGAATTTATTGATGAGTATTTCAATGGCACATCAACCATGATTGAGGGCATTGGTCTTCAAGAGGTGGCTGAGGAGTCGGTGCGTTGGCATCGAAACGCATTTGGTGGTGCTGCAATCTACCGTGATATGTTGGCCGCAGGTGGCGATTACGCCTACCGTGTAACAGGTGAGCACCATGCCTGGACACCGTATACGATCTCCAAGCTGCAGCACGCAACCCGTGCGAATGACTGGAACAGCTATGCTGAATATGCCAAAGCGATCAATGAACAGAGTGAGCGCCTACTTACCTTGCGCGGCCTGTTTGAGTTTGATCTATCTAAAGAGGCCATCTCACTCGATGAGGTGGAGCCGGCCAAAGAGATTGTTAAGCGTTTTGTAACAGGTGCCATGTCGTTTGGCTCCATCTCTTACGAGGCACACTCAACCTTAGCTGAAGCGATGAACCGCATTGGCGGTAAATCAAATACCGGTGAAGGAGGGGAGGAGCCAGAGCGTTTCAGGCCGTTGCCTGATGGCTCAAGAAATCCTAAACGCTCAGCTATCAAACAGGTTGCATCGGGGCGTTTTGGTGTAACGGCTGAGTATCTGGTCAACTCAGATGCGATCCAGATTAAGATGGCACAAGGTGCCAAACCGGGAGAAGGCGGTCAGTTACCAGGGCATAAAGTTAATTCACAGATTGCTCGTGTTCGACACTCAACGCCGGGTGTTGCGCTGATTTCACCGCCACCACATCACGATATCTACTCTATTGAGGATCTGGCTCAGCTGATCCATGATCTGAAGAACGTCAATCCAAAGGCAGAAATCTCAGTCAAACTGGTCTCTGAGATTGGCGTGGGTACCGTTGCTGCGGGTGTATCTAAGGCACATGCCGACCATATCACCATCTCAGGTTACGATGGCGGTACAGGTGCTTCACCCCTCACCTCCGTTAAACATGCCGGTGGCCCTTGGGAACTTGGCCTTGCTGAGACCCATCAAACCTTGGTGCTAAACCAGCTGCGTGGACGTGTCTGTGTTCAAGCTGATGGTGGTATGAGAACAGGTCGTGATGTAGTCATTGCCGCACTGCTAGGCGCTGATGAGGTTGGTTTTGCAACCGCACCACTGATTGTTGAAGGTTGTGTGATGATGCGTAAGTGTCACCTTAATACCTGTCCGGTTGGTGTTGCAACTCAAGACCCTGAGCTGCGTAAACGCTTTACCGGTAAACCTGAGCATCTGGTCAACTTTTTCTTCTTCATCGCTGAAGAGGTGAGACAGCTGATGGCTGAGCTCGGTTTTCACACCTTTGAAGAGATGGTCGGCCAGTCTGACCGACTCAATATGGCGAAGGCGATCAGCCACTGGAAAGCAAAAGGTCTCGATTTCTCACGCGTTTTCTATAAACCTGAAGCGGCAGAAGGAGCCACGATTTTCCACAGCGAAGAGCAGGATCATGGTTTAGATAAGGCGCTGGATCAAACCTTAATCAGATTGGCCGATTCTGCGCTGCAGAAGGGTGAGCCGGTGCAGATCGAAATTGGTGTGGAGAATTTCAACCGCTCTTTCGGCACTATGCTCTCAGGCCGTGTTGCCGAGAAGTATGGCCATGCTGGTCTGCCTGACGACACTATTCATATCAAGGCGCAAGGTACCGTTGGTCAATCATTTGGTGCGTGGCTGGCTAAAGGTGTCACTATCGAGCTGGCGGGTGAAGGGAACGATTATGTTGCAAAAGGACTATCTGGCGGTCGTATAGTGATCTACCCACCCGAACACTCTGCAATAGGTAAGGCTGAAGATAATATTATTGTCGGCAACACCGTCCTCTATGGTGCCATCTCGGGCGAGAGTTACTTCCGTGGTGTAGCCGGTGAGCGTTTTGCCGTTCGTAACTCAGGTGCAATCACCGTTGTTGAGGGTGTCGGTGACCACGGTTGTGAGTATATGACTGGCGGTATTGTGGTCTGCTTAGGCTCTACAGGCCGTAACTTTGCAGCGGGTATGTCGGGTGGTATCGCTTATGTGCTTGATGAAAGTGGCACATTTTCAGAGCGCTGCAACTTGGCAATGGTCGAGCTTGAGCCAATTACAGCAGAAGATAATGCACTTGAGACAATGGAACATTCAGGTGGTGATTTAGAGACTCATGGTCGTGTTGATGTCAGTAGTGATATGACAAAAGATGATGCTCAGCGTTTGCAGCAGCTAATTGCAGATCATCAGCGTTACACGGGAAGTAGCGTGGCTAAAAATATCCTGGATAATTGGACGGATTATCTGCCGAAATTTGTCAAGGTGATGCCTGTAGAGTACCGCCGTGCACTAGAGGATATGCAGCGACAGCAAGCAGAGAGTGTCGAATCAACAAGAGGGGGCTCTAAGCATGGGTAAACCTACAGGTTTTATGGAGTATCCGCGTCAGGATCGCACCTATGCGCCCGTCGCAGATCGTTTGACTGGCTATGCTGAGTTTGTCATCCCGCTGAATAAAGAGGCACTAACGCAACAAGGTGCGCGCTGCATGGATTGCGGCATCCCTTTTTGCCATGATAGCTGCCCTGTAAATAATGTGATTCCAGATTGGAATGACCTTGTATATAGAGACGATTGGCAAGCAGCAATCAAAAAACTGCATGCAACCAATAATTTCCCTGAGTTTACAGGCCGAGTCTGCCCTGCTCCGTGTGAGGCAGCCTGCACACTTAATATAGATGATAGTTCTGTCACCATTCGTACCATCGAATATAGTGTTATCGAACGCGCTTGGGCAGAGGGTTGGATTAAGCCAGAGATTGCCAAACATAAGAGTGGCAAGCGTGTTGCAGTAATTGGCTCCGGCCCTGCCGGTATGGCTTGTGCTCAACAGTTGGCACGTGTCGGACACAATGTAGTACTGTTTGAGAAGCAAAACCGCATTGGCGGACTGCTACGTTACGGTATCCCAGATTTTAAATTGGAAAAGAGTGTTATTGATCGCCGTATGGCGCAGATGCACACCGAGGGTGTTGAGTTCCGCACCAACAGTCACATTGGTGTCGATATCCCAGTTGATCAACTGTTGAACGACTTTGACGCTGTTGTGTTGGCTGGTGGCTCTGAGCAGCCTCGTGATCTACCGATTCCTGGGCGCGAGCTAAATGGTGTTCACTATGCGATGGATTTCCTGCGTGGTAATAGTCACCGTGTGCAGGGTGATGATGGTAGTGAAGTGCTTTTCATCAATGCTGAGGGGAAAAATGTCGTTGTTATTGGTGGCGGTGATACCGGCTCAGACTGTATTGGTACCTCCGTACGTCATGGTGCGGCATCTGTTATTCAGCTGGAAATTTTACCTAAACCTCCTGAGAAAGAGGATAAAGCGCTGACATGGCCTAACTGGCCAAATAAGCTGCGTACCTCATCTTCTCAAGAGGAGGGGTGTGAGCGGATGTGGTCTGTCGCGACCAAGTCCTTTGTCAGTGATGGGCAGGGTAACCTTAAAGCGGTCTGTTGTGTGAAGGTGAATTGGCAGCAGGATGAGGCTGGTCAGTGGCAGATGAGCGAAGTTGAAGGTTCAGAGTTTGAACTGAAGGCTGACCTAATTACATTGGCGATGGGCTTCCTTCATCCGGTACACCAAGGCATGCTTGAGCAGCTCGGCGTTGAGCTGGATGCTGGAGGTAATGTTAAGGGTAGTACTGAAGGTAACGAAGCCTATAAAACCAATATCGACAAGCTGTTTGTTGCAGGAGATATGCGCCGTGGTCAGTCTCTTATCGTATGGGCGATTCGAGAGGGGCGGCAAGCGGCAAGAGCAGTTGATCAGTTTCTAATGGGTGAGAGTAGTCTGCCTGGTTAACATCCAAATTGTACCGATCTTAAATTAAAGTGCCTCATGGAGCTCTCCTCCATGAGGCACTTTTTTGTCTTAATTTTGCTTGGTTTTGTTGTTGTGCTGTAATTATTGGTTTGTAAGGCAGGAAGCGAAACTCAGGAGAATAGTTCTTGACAAGCGTCACAAATACTGAAGTTAAGGATGGCTATTCGTAGCATGAGGTGATTTATGGTGATATCCCTCAAGAAAACATGGCCTCTGGTCGTAACTTGATGTTGGAAGGCGTGGTAATAATGTGATTCTAATTATTTGTAATATATAGAATTACTTGGCGGCACGCACCAGTTAGTTTGCCGAAATTCATATTAAGTAGGCAGGTTAACCAAATCATCAGGTAAGATTATTGGAGGCTACATTATGAATAAGTTTAAACTCCCGACAGTGCTGGGAGCTGCAATAGTGGCAACTGTGATGATAGGTCTGTCTGGGCAAGCAGTGGCAGGAATTTCTGCCACCAAACACAACCTCTCTAATACGGGTACTGGGGATATTACCTCAGACAACCCAGAGATTTGTGTCTTTTGTCACACTCCACATAATGCGATTAAAAATAACAATATACCGCTGTGGAACCATACCCTATCTACAACTGCAAACTATGGTGTCTATACAAGTCCAACCTTTGATGGTGCGGCAGATGTCGCTGATGTGGGTGGTGTAACTGCAAGCACCGCTACAGTGACCAATCTCTGCCTCTCTTGTCATGACGGTACCGTTGCGCTTAATGCAATAAATAACCCAAGTAACAACCACCTTGTTACAGCTATGGCGGGTACTGGGTTGACCGATGATAAAATCTCAGCAGGGCGTGATACAAACCTTGGTGCTGATCTAACCAATGATCATCCGGTAAATTTTACCTATGATGATGCTGCGGATACTGGACTTATTGCTGCCGCCACTTTGACCAATGTGCGTCTGTTTGATGGAAAAGTGCAGTGTGCATCTTGTCATGATCCACACTCGAGTGACCCAACCACACAGCCATTTCTACGTTTTACTATGGAAGGCAGTGCGCTTTGTTTGAAGTGTCATAATAAATAAGTGAACTATGCTACGGAGTAAAAAAGGGGGCTTTGGCCCCCTTTTTTGTGCGCGCTCTTTTTATAGAGCTCCTTTGTTATTGGACTCAAACCAACTTAGCTTTTGACGTAATTTCACTACCTCACCAACAATAATCAGCGTGGGGGGCAGGGGCTTTTCATACTCAGCAATCTCAACAATATTCTCCAGTGTACCGGTAAATACTCGCTGCATTGGTGTGGTGCCCTGCTGAATGAGAGCGATGGGCCAGTCAGCTGCAAGACCGTGGGCTATCAGTTGTTCACAAATGAGAGGCAGGCTCATTAGCCCCATATAGAAAACCACGGTCTGATTGGGTTGGGCCAACATCTTCCAGTTGAGCTCTAGGCTGCCTGATTTTAGGTGGCCAGTGACAAAAATAGCCGCCTGTGAATAATCACGGTGGGTGATGGGGATGCCGCCATAAGAGCCGCAACCTGAAGCGGCGGTGATGCCAGGAATAACCTGGAAAGGGATGCCCTCTTCTGCCAGTGTATCGATCTCTTCACCACCACGCCCAAAGATAAAGGGATCCCCGCCCTTCAGGCGTACCACCCGCTTGCCCTCTTTGGCCAAGCGTACCAATAGCTGATTGATATCCTCTTGTTGCATCACGTGATTGTTGTTCTCTTTGCCGACGTAGATACGGTCTGCATCACGCCGAGTCATCTCCAGAACTGGCTTGGCAATGAGACGGTCATAGACCACCACATCTGCCTGTTGCATCAGACGTAGTGCCCGAAAAGTGACCAGGTCAGGATCACCAGGGCCGCCGCCAACAAGATAGACCTCACCCATGCTATCCGAGGTAATGGCGCCATCAAGCATCTTCTGCATCAACTGATCGGCCTCCTCCATATGGCCAGAGAAGACACGCTCTGCAACCCCCCCCTGCAACACCTCCTCCCAGAAGCGTCGACGGTCGGTGATATTATCAAATTTGGCTTTGACAGCATCACGAAACCGGCCAGATAGCTCGGCTAATCGACCATAACCTGTTGGGATAAGTGACTCCAAACGACCACGAATCAGACGCGCTAATACTGGTGATGTGCCACCTGTTGAGACAGCAGCAATGACTGGTGAGCGGTCGATAATAGATGGCATGATGAAACTGCTGAGAGCGGGTTGGTCGACCACATTAACGGGTATGCAACGCGCTTTTGCCTGCTCAGAAATTTGGCGGTTCACCGCACTATCATCGGTAGCAGCGATAACCAAATGAACATCCCCCAAATCATCGGTTTGGTATTGACGTTCAGTATGCTCAATTCTACCCTCTTGTTTCATCTCATTGAGGGTCATTCCCAACTCCGGTGAGATGACGTGAAGGCTAGAGCCAGCCTCAAGCAGTAGCCGTGCTTTACGCCCCGCCACCTCGCCACCGCCAACTAATAGGCAGGGTTTCTGTTTTATATCTAGGAATATTGGCAAAAGATCCATAGGGTTATCTCATTCTCTAAATTTGATGGGGTTATTCTACTTTAGCCAGGATAAAAGCGTTTTGATTAAGCTCATATTTTTTGGCCACTCCATGCGATGGCCTCTGATCGTTGCTCACCCCAAAGCCCTCTCTGTTGATCAAATGCCTGCTGCTCCAGTTTGATAAATTGCTCTTTTAATTTCTTATCGGGTGCATGACGGCGTAAGGCGGTTGCGTAACCATTTGTTACCATCAATGCACTGAGTGAGCGGGGCTTATCATTGCGTACCAATGCTGTTATTCGACCATAACGGTCACGCCTACTGAGTGGTGTGATTAGCTGTAGTTGATCACCCGGCTTGACCAGATGAGCAAGGTGGGTTGTTGCTAACTGGCCTAGTTTTAAGAGTGTCGACATTGGCAGACCTGATTTGGCAATATCATGTTTAAGTTTTGCATTTTCAACTGTTTCAGGTGCATCAATACCTGTTAGCTGTAACCGTTCAGATTTCCCATTAATCTCAACCAAGAGGGTATCACCATCTTCGATGCTAACTACGATCAGTGATGGCTCAGCTTCAAGGGTAGAGATAAAGAGTGCAAAAAAGAGAGATAGGGAGCTGCGTGCTAGGCGTTTTATATTCATCAGTGGCTGGTTCCGCTAGAACGGGTCAACTTGTTGTATACATTGTATTTGCCGGAGGGTTTGTTCATCGGTATCCGCTTTACCTCTTCTAGGGTGTTGGCATCATAGATGACAATTGCGCCCTCTTTATCCCAAATACTAACCAGTGCATAACGACCATCTTTGGTAAATTCGACATGTGCAGAAGTCTTACCAGGAGCAGGCCGTACTGTTTTTACAATCTCCAGCGTCTGTTTATCGATGATATGCATAGCATCTTTATTGGGGCCAAAAAAGACATCAGCCCAGGCGTAAGGGCTTTTTTCATGACTACGCATGAAAAAACCGGGGCCGAGGGTTTTGATGCGTTTGATCACCTGCCAGCTCTTCATATTGATGATAGTCACCTCATTTTTTTTAATGTTTGGCGTTGCCATCACTGGCTGCCCCTGATACTCCCAGCTGATGGCGGAACTGAGATGGGGCATGCCCGGCAGATCCATCTTACTCACGGCACGGCCGAGGTCGAGATCGAGAACCTGGCCCGACCCATCGCGGGCAGTGCCAACCACCTGCACATAATCCTGGGTGATAAAAAAGTCATCTAGATAATCTTTTACTGGAGTTCGTTTTACTGCAAATGGCTGCTCGTGATTGAGGTCGCCTGAATCTTTACGAAAGTCATGTATCCAGCTGGAGAAACCACGGGGTGGCTGGTCGGCATAGCTGATTTCCCACATCTCGGGGATATCTTTCAGCGCAGCAAAAAAACTCTCTCGTGGAGCGGCGGTATAGACTGCACTGACACGGGAACTGTTGCCGTTGTAATCAACCACCGGAATCACCTTGATTGGTGATA
>JAMOMH010000134.1 GCA_027068675.1 Sedimenticola sp. | reverse complement strand
ACCTCTATTCGATCCGATAGAGAAAATACCTCACCTGCCCCGCTTTTTTCTCTTTTAGTGGCAACCAGTTGTCCGGCAGGAGAGGTAGATTGTCTTTGGCATCAATCTCGATATAGAGCCTTGCATCATCAGACAACCAACCCTGCTGTAATTTTTTGCAGATAGGTTCAAGCAGCTTGTCAGCGAAGGGGGGATCAAGAAAAACCACATCAAAAGGCTGCGGTGGCCTATCCAACCAAGTGAGCGCATCAGCCTGTTGTAGTGTGACCTGACCCAACTCAAGTAGTTTAATGGCATCTGCCAGACAGCGGGCGACTGGCTTGGCCTTTTCAACCATCACCACAGAAGCCGCACCGCGTGAGGCAGCTTCAAAACCAAGAACACCGCTACCTGCAAACAGATCAAGGCAACGAGCACCAGGGATTAGTGGCTGCAACCAATTGAAGAGTGTTTCTCGCAGCCGATCACCGGTTGGACGCAGTCCCGTTTGATCGGGAAAGGCGATCTTACGGCCACGCTGCCGCCCACCAATGATACGGACTTGGTTGGTTGGTTTAGCCAACGTCTACTCTGCCTGCTGACCAACCACCACTGTAACTAATCGCTGTGGATCAAGTCGACGAGCAAAGGCATTTTTGATATCAGCAGCGGTAACCGCTTCAACTCGGCGGGTAAAACGATCCAGATAATCGAGCGGCAGACCATAGAAGCCGATCATGGTCAGATACTCAACAATTTTGCTGTTACTGGCGATGCGCAGTGGAAAACCACCCGTAATATTCTCTTTAGCTGCCTTTAGCTGATCATCTGTTGGGCCATTGTCAATGTAGTGTTGCAGGGTATTTCGCAGCACTTGCAGCGCCTCATCTACTTGGCTGGTTTTGGTCTGCAAGCCCATTTGGAACTGTCCGTATTGACGCATCGGCGCAAAGTAGCTGTAAGTGCTATAGGAGAGACCACGTTTTTCACGCACCTCGTCACTGAGGATCGAAACCAGACCACCACCTCCGAGGATGTGGTTACCGACATAGAGCACAAAATAATCGGGATCGCCCCGTTTCATACCCGGCTGCCCCAGAAGAATATGCGATTGGCTGGATGGAAATTCAACACGTATCTCATGTGCTTTTTCAAGTTTGGCTACATTGGGCAGCTTGGCAGCTGCCTGACCGGCGGGGAGCTGACCAATGATCTGTTCGGCAATCTTCTCTGCCTGCTGACGATCAATGGCACCCGTGATCGCAATGGTGGCATTGTTGCCAACATAATATCGCTCATAGAACATCACCAGATCATCTCGACTCAACGCCTTAATCGATTCAGGGGTGCCCGCTGGATCAGAGGCATAAGGGTGATCACCAAATAGCTGTTTTGAGAAGGCTTTACTGGCCACACTACTGGGTGACTGCTCGCTACGACTCAAACCGACCAACATCATTTTACGCAGCCGTTCCATATCAGCTTGGACAAACTGCGGTTCGGCCAACATGGCGGTCAACGTCTCCAGTGCTACACTCAACGCCCGCTCTTCCGTTAGGCTGCGTACGCCCAACCAAGCCATATCACGTCGGGCACCTGTGCTTAAACGAGCACCAACACTCTCTAACCGCTCGGCCACTTGATCGGCCGACCATTCACCGACACTCTCAGAGAGCATCGCATTGGTCAGCCCAGATAGTCCGGCTTTATCAACACTACGGGCGCTACCGGCATCAAAGACAATGCGTAGATCCAGCATAGGAATTTCAGGCGCAGGCACGAAGAGCACTTTGGCACCATTCGCGGTCTGCCAGCTCTGAATAGCAGGGGCGGCAAGCACCATGCTGCTGCTAACAAACAGCGTTATCAGCAGTGCTGATTTTTTCATCATACTCTTAACGGCCATGACTACCTCCAGCAGCGGCACGCATCTGACGTTTGGCAGAGGCTTCATCCATCGGTTGAGGGTCGAGTCGAGCAAAGGTAAGGTTATCCTCTATGAGATATTTTTTAGCCACGGCTTGAACCTGCTCGGGCGTTACAGCCTTCAGTCGATCCACCACCTCATCACTCAGTCGCCAATTGAGACCCACCGTCTCCAATATACCGAGCTGCATCGCTTGGTAGAAGACTGAGTCACGCTCATAAACTTTAGCAGCAACCACTTGTGTGGTGATCCGCTCTAGCTCCTCTTGTGAGACCTGTTCATGCTTTAATTTGTCGATCTCTTTCAGAAGAGCAGCTTCTAGCTGCGCCATATCAAACCCTGGTGCAGGGGAGCCATCGATCAACAGCAATCCCTGTAGACGGGTAAAGAGGTTATAACTGGCTCCAGCTGAGATGGCAATCTGTTCACCACGCACCAAGTTTTTTGCAAAACGGGCACTGCCGCCACCATCAAGAATGGAGACCAACATATCCAACGCATAGGGTTCCCACGCCTCTTCAGTCTGATTCACCACGGGTACTTTGTAGCCCATCACCAAGTAGGGCTGCTGGGCAGGAGCCTTGACTACAATGCGTTTTGCACCCTGTTGGCGGGGTTCAGTACGCGGTTTGATCACGCCATGTTTCTCCGCCTTGTGAGGGCCAAAATATTTCTTAGCCAAGGTCAACACATTTTCTGGGTCAACATCACCCACCACCACCAAGGTGGCATTATTGGGTGCATACCAGAGTTGGTACCAGTGGCGTAGATCATCAACCGTCATCGCATCCAGATCACTCATCCAACCAATCACAGGGATTCGGTAGGGCGAGGCCTGCCAGGCGGCGGTATTGAATTGCTCATAGGTGAGAGACTCGGGATTATCCTCCGTACGCATCCGGCGCTCCTCTTTCACCACCTCAACCTCTTTTAGGAACTCATCCTCAGGCAGCGTCAAATTACGCATGCGGTCAGCCTCAAGCTCTAGGGAGATCTCCAGGCGATCTTTAGCCAAGGTCTGGAAATAAGCGGTATAGTCGCGGCCGGTGAAGGCATTCTCACGACCACCATTGGCCGCAATAATACGGGAGAACTCACCCGGAGGGTGGTTGGTCGTGCCCTTAAACATCATATGTTCTAGCACATGAGATACACCACTGATACCACCATACTCATAACTGGAACCCACTTTATACCAAACCTGCGACACCACAATCGGTGCGCGGTGATCCTCTTTTACAATCACCTTCATGCCGTTATCGAGCTGGTACTCATGTACTTTTTGCTCGGCCAGCAGTGGGTTGGCTATCGATAAGATAAGCAGTGTAAATAGAACTCTCATACATCTCTTCCTGTTACCCAGATCAGACGTTGGATTTAGGTAACTATATGGGCAAAGTGTTACGATTAGAAAATTGCGGCCATTCTTCCAAAGCAGCGGGGGAATGTCCAAGCCCCATTAGTGACAATTTGGAAACCGCAGGGTTCCAACGAGAATGGTAGTTTAAAAGAATGTTTGGATTTGGAAGAGGCAAAAAAAAAGCAGCCGAGGCAAAACAGGCAGAAGCGGAAGCTCAGCTAAAGAGAGAAGCTGAGGAGCAAGCTGCTCAACAGAGGCTGGATGAGGAGGCTCACCGTCAGAGC
>JAMOMH010000133.1 GCA_027068675.1 Sedimenticola sp. | reverse complement strand
GCCTCCGTGCTTTTTGATGCGCTACAAGCTGCCACCGCACGTAAGGTTGATGTACTGATTGCCGATACCGCCGGTCGCTTACACACCAAAAGCAACCTGATGGACGAGCTGAGCAAAATCGCCAGGGTGATGAAGAAAATCGACCCCGATGCTCCCCATGAGGTGATGCTGGTCGTCGATGCTGGCACAGGCCAAAATGCCCTGAATCAGGCTGAACAGTTCAACCAAGCGGTTAAACTCACCGGAATCACTCTAACCAAACTGGATGGCACAGCCAAAGGTGGCATCGTCTTTGCCATCGCCGACAAATTGAAACTGCCTATCCGCTTTATTGGCATTGGTGAGTCGATTGAAGATCTGCGTCACTTCAATGCCGATGAGTTCGTTAATGCACTGTTTGAGCAATAAAACAGCTTTATGATCAACTTCGATAATGTCAGCAAACGCTACCCTGGTGGGCACGATGGCCTAACCAACGTCAGCTTTCGCATCGAACCCGCTGAGATGGTTTTTCTAACCGGCCACTCCGGTGCTGGCAAGAGTACATTACTGAAATTGATCGGTCTGCTGGAACGGGCCACCCGCGGCCAAGTGGTTGTTGGTGGTCGCAATCTAACTCAATTGCCTAACCGCAAAATCCCCTACCATCGGCGCGAGGTGGGCATGATTTTCCAAGATTATCGCCTACTGCATGATCGCACCGTATTTGACAATATTGCCCTACCGTTAGTGGTCTCCGGCATGGGACACAAAGAGGTGGGCCGACGAGTACGCGCCGCTCTCGACAAAGTAGGTCTACTCAGTAAAGAGAAAGCCTCTCCTATTACCTTATCTGGTGGTGAGCAGCAGCGTGTCGGCATCGCTCGCGCTGTCGTCAGTAAACCACCTTTAGTACTGGCCGATGAGCCAACAGGTAACCTTGACCCCGCACTATCTGAAGAGATCATGACGCTATTTGAGAGTTTCAATCAGGTCGGTGTAACACTGCTCATCGCCACCCATGATATTGAGCTGATCTCACGCATGAACAAACGTATTCTCACACTCGACCAGGGCCAACTATCACACGATGGTTTGAAGCAGGTGTGGTAAAGCGATGTTAAAGATCTGGGTTCTGCGCCACCTTCAGGTATCTCTCGCCAGCCTTGGCCGTTTGGTGCGCCTACCACTAAGCACTCTAATGACCTCAGCAGTGATTGGTATCGCTCTATCTCTACCTACTGGCATGCATGTCGCACTGGGGCATCTACAAGCTATCAGCGGCGGGTGGGATGGTGCGGCAACCATATCCCTCTTTCTAAAGCAGGATGTGCAGGCAAAGGCAGCGAAGCAACTAGTACAAAAACTGGCCACTAAACCCAACATAGCAACCGTCGAATTCATTAGCCGCGAGGCCGCACTTGAAGAGTTTCGCCAACTCAGTGGCTTTGGTGAGGCTCTGGATGCTTTAAACAGCAATCCACTTCCTGCACTGCTGGTAATAAAACCCACCTCAGAGCAAAGTGACCCAATCTCCACCCAACAGCTCATCAAAGAGTTAGAGCAACTCAGCGAAGCTGATCTTGTACAACTGGATATGCAGTGGGTGCGACGCTTTCATGCACTGACAGAAATTGCTCAACGCGGGGTATTTGTATTAGCATCTCTGTTAGGACTGGCAGTGCTATTGATCATTGGCAACACCATCCGCCTAGAGATTCAGAATCGCCACGCTGAAATTGAGATCAGCAAATTGATCGGCGCTACCAACGCCTTCATCCGCCGCCCATTTCTCTACACGGGGTTTTGGTATGGGCTTTTTGGCGGCATTATCGCCTGTTTGATGGTCAACCTATCGATCCTAACATTGGATGATTCGGTCGGCCAACTCGCCTCGCTCTATCACAGCAGTTTCAGCCTCTCACTGATTGACACAACAACCGTCTTTGCCCTGCTGACTGGCAGCAGCCTACTCGGCCTTATTGGCTCATGGATATCTGTCGGACGACATCTCAGCGCAATTGAACCGAGTTAGAGCTAGGCGCTGCCACCAACAAGGGGAACAGCGCCGCTATATTTTAAAAGTGGTAAAAAAGCCCTAGATAGGCACCATCAAATTGAAAATCTGTATCGATATCACTCACATCACCAATTTTCAATGACATGATTCGATAACCACCCTCAACACCCAAACCGATAGGTGACTCATAACCAATATTAAATTGGTAATCACTGAAGTTACTATCTTGAGCAGAGATTAGACTACCAGATCCCCCCAAATAGAGCCCAGTCAGCGGCAGATCAACACGTGCAGCCAAATAAAGCATAGGCGCATAGAGAAGCACAGATTCACTCTCATTTACAACGTCTGAGGAGACATCAAACTCAGCATCAATGATTTTTATATTCACGCCAGCATCCAGACTGACAACATTATCCAAAATCTCATAGTAGAGGATAATATCTGTTTGGTTGAGTGTGAGTGATGAATCAAGTTCCGTACCCACCGTGTAGGTCTGCTCTCCAAACCTCACATTCTGAGTAGCGACCTCCGTGCCCTCACTGGTTAATTGAGTCCTTTGTAGCTTTAGGTTGGGCAATAAAGGAATCGGATGTTCTACTGCGAGCCAAGCAAAGGCCTCAGCCTCTGTCGAGAGGCCCAGCGTATCATCAAGATCAATCTCAGTTGCAACGCCACTCTCAGAATAGGCAAAGTCACCACTAGGTTGGTGATTCCATATCGCAGCACCGATGGTGACGCCAACAACATCAGCATGAGCGGCTGAAGAGCAGAGCAGTAATAAAAGATAGGGGAGCGCACGGCATTTCATTCAACTACACCTTATTAGTCCTATAAAGTTTTAACTGTAGGTCACTCCTACACATTATGTAAGGCAAAAAATGCTCCACATAGGGGAGAGTGAGCAAATGGTCACGATCAATGAGGAAGGTTAAAAGCAATCAATTGATGCGATGCCATTCACCAGTCGTGAGTGAGCCACTCCACATTGCCTAAAAAGGTCATACTATCAACAACCATTTACATATTACAGGCAAAAAAAAGCCCCGCACAAGTGCGGGGCTTTTTCATACTAAATCGTCTTATTGCGGTACAACATTAACCGCGCTAGGACCCTTAGCACCAGCTTCGGTATCAAAAGTCACTGACTGACCTTCAGCCAATGTTTTGAAACCACTGCTCTGGATAGCTGAGTGATGTACGAATACATCTGAGCTACCGTCTGAAGGTGCGATGAATCCAAAACCTTTACTATCGTTGAACCACTTAACTGTACCTGTAGCCATTCTGACTTACCTCTATAAATATATAAACTAACAATGTATTAACGTGCAGGTTACTGTTACTGCTGAGAAATCACGGGAAATATAACGCTCTACACTGCGAGGAACTACCGGAACCGCTACTAAACAAAAACTGCAACTATATCGAAGCGTATACCATGCAAAACCAATACACCAGATTTTTTTTCAATTTGTTGATTTCTCTTTAACTTAATCTTCAACTTACTATCACCACACACCTATAATAAGCAAGCTAAATGCAGACAACTATTCCATCATGATGATACCGAACCAAAGATTCAGTTGTTTTCATCTTCTTGACTGTAGATCTCATCCATCGTCTGCACTTGACCGTTGCGTAACTCAGCTGCAACAGCCTTTCTAACACCGACAATCACCAGATCAAAATGGAGTGATGAATTCGCTAAAGGGTGATTTGCATCAATAGTAACCAGCCCCTTCTCTTCATCAACATCAGCAACGGTTACAATAACCTCTTCACCCTCTTTTTCAGTTTTAAACTGCATGCCAGGGGTGATCTCTTTAGCTTTTTTGAAATACTCCATCGACACCTGTTTAATCAGATCTTCTTGGACAGGGCCAAAACCCTGCTCAGGTGGCAAAGTGATATTGAGCTGCTCACCTGAATTATGGCCCAATAGCGCCTCTTCAAGCCCTTCAAAAATATCACCGCGACCATGGATAAACGAGTGTGCTTCACGGTCATCTGTTGAGTCAAGAACGATACCTTCATCATCAGTCAGCGTAAATTCAAGGGTCACTACAGTATCTTTACTAATTTGCATCGGGGGACCTTAACGTGTGGATATTGCTTGAATATAGTACGCAGATTAGCGCTTCCAGCCAATACTTTCTCTGGCTGATAGATCATTACCTCTTATGGGGTAGAGAGGTCACCTATGAGATGATTAATCGTTGATGGGTGGGCCTTCCTCAATAAACCCACCATTGATACTTACGAGAAATATCCGCCATAACAAAAACAAGAACAGAAAAGATGGCTACATTTTTAATAAAATGGCTTATCAGCGCACTCTTTAGCCCTGCTTCAAAGGCCTCTTTGGCCGCTGCACGCTGGGCTTCAGGCAGCTGATCAATACGCAACAACCCTTCTCGCTTATATCTAAACAGATCAGCCACTTGCGTACAACAGACCACCACAACGGTTAGGCCAAGACCTTGAGGGGTCAAGGTAAAAAAGAGAGGCCCCATAACGCCAATAAGGGTGTGCATCAAAATATTCCACAGCATAGGGTGTTCCGCTTTATCTGGCCATCTAACAACATGAGGTGTAAGGAGTCAGACTACTTGAAAACAGCCAGACAAACTAGCCAATACCCCCTCTGCGCCATGACCGTTTCAACAGGGTGGGGATAGACTTCAGCTTACACGGCTAAAGTGTGTTATTTTCTCTCTTTTTCCCACAATCACCTGGAAACCCCATGAGCGAAGATGAGAAGACACCATCAATGTACGATTTGGCCAACCAGTTTATCAATTTGGCTAATCAGATGGCTGAACAGGATCGGTCTGGCAATGTTGGCACTGCTATCCGTTTTGCCGCCTCACGCTTTAATGCCTTTGAAGCGAGCCATCAAACGGACGATTTAGCCAAAGACAGGGAAGAGATTATCGATAATTTCACTGGGGACTTCCGCAAAATGATGGAGGTTAATGTCAACCAGTACATTGACCACATTGCCAAAAATGGGCCACCTAATTAACCATCACTCACGCTAATGAACGAGAAGGCCTCTTCTGCGCTCTCTAAGAGCAGACGCCTCTCTATCGCGCCGATGATGGAGTATACCGACCGGTTTCAGCGCCAGTTCATACGCCTAATCACACACCACAGCCTGCTCTATAGCGAGATGATCACCACTCACGCACTACTATATGGTGATATCGATTACCTGCTGCGCTATGACAGCCATGAGCACCCTGTGGCACTACAGTTGGGCGGGAGTGATCCAGAGGATTTAGCTCAATGCGCCAAATGGGTCGAGGAGTGGGGGTACGATGAGGTCAACCTAAATGTCGGCTGCCCCTCTGATCGTGTAAGCAGCGGGCGTTTCGGTGCCTGCCTAATGAATGAGCCACAACAGGTCGCTGAATGTGTAGCGGCGATGAAACAGGCCACATCAATCCCTGTGACGATCAAATCCCGTATTGG
>JAMOMH010000132.1 GCA_027068675.1 Sedimenticola sp. | reverse complement strand
CGTGAATTCTGGAACTCAACAACGACATCATCAGGATCACTTTTGGCATCAAACAGCTCTAAAAAACTGTGTACTGAACCAAAAAACAGCGGACCATTTACCTCATATATTTTTGTCCCTTTGTCATCAACATAGACTTTAACATTGATATGTTTTGCATGCTCCCAAGCAAACACCAGAGCTGAGACAATCACACCAACGATTACCGCTATCGCTAGGTCGGTGGCCACAGTAACAGCAGAGACGAGAATTAAGACAAAGGCATCGGATCGTGGAATCTTGCCCATAATGCGAAAACTTGACCACTCAAAGGTGCCAATTACGACAATAAACATTACACCCGTCAGGGCGGCCAGCGGGATCATCTCGATCAGTGATGAGGCAAATAAAATGAATATCAATAGAGAGATGGCAGCAGTGATACCTGAGAGGCGACTACGACCACCTGAGTTTACATTGATCATGCTTTGTCCAATCATGGCACAACCACCCATTCCACCAAACATGCCAGTGACGGTATTAGCGATGCCTTGGCCAACGCACTCTTTATTGCCACGGCCACGGGTCCCCGTCATCTCATCGATCAGGCTCAGCGTTAGCAGTGATTCAATCAGACCAATCGCAGCCAAGATAATTGAGTAGGGCAAAATGACCCACAGCGTATCTAAATTGAATGGAACCGCTGGGATATGGAACGCAGGAAAACCACCCGCAATTGAGGCCAAATCACCGACCGTACGTAGGTCAAGGTTGAGTGTAACCACCAGTAAAGTCACTACAACAATAGCCACCAAAGATGATGGAATTGCAGTAGTAAAACGCGGTAGATAGTGGATAATCGCCATTGTTAGGCCAATCATGCCCAGCAGCAACCAGAGCGCATAACCACTCATCCATTCGGCATCACCATTGGCACCAGCCACCTGAAAATTCTGTAGCTGAGCAAGAAATATAACAATCGCCAGACCATTCACAAAACCAAGCATCACGGGATGCGGCACGATACGGATAAATTTACCCAGCCGTAATACGCCGGCCATAATCTGGAAAAACCCCATCAACACTACAGCTGCAAATAGATACTCAACGCCATGACTAGCCACCAGATCAACCATCACGACTGCCAACGCACCTGTCGCGCCAGAGATCATGCCTGGACGACCACCAATTGAGGCGGTGATCAGCCCCACCATAAAGGCGGCATAGAGTCCGACCAGTGGATTGACACCCGCTACAAAAGCAAAAGCGATCGCTTCTGGCACCAAAGCCAGTGCAACGGTCAATCCTGAAAGAAGGTCATCTTTAAATGAGGCGGGTCTTTTAGAGCGGAGCAGTTCAAACATGATGAGCCTTGTTGGCAGGAGAGGGAGGGGCAGAAAAAAGCAGCGCATTGTACAGTGATTGACTGGCACAGCCAATTTAATATAAGCAATAGATGAAAGCAGGGATTCCAGTTCATCTTTAGAAACCGTCTACACTTACAAAGAGCTATAGTACTTCAGCCTGCAAAACCTAGGATAAAGCTTATGATGCGGCCACCCGAAATTAAAGATGACCCTATGTACCAACTGCTGCGCGAGGAGAAAATTGCAGAATTTAATGAGCGTAGAGCTAGTGGAGAGTCATGTGATCTGCGCCATGCAGACTTACGCGGCCTGGATTTACGGGGTTTAGAGGCCAAAAGCCTCAACATGATCGGTTGTTACTTTCGCCAGGCAGATCTTAGAGGAATTAATTTCTCGGCAACCAACCTGGAGCAAGCAAGTATCAGTGGAGCAAAAATATCAGGCACCTACTTCCCTCATGCATTGACAGCAGATGAAATTTCACTATCTCAACAGCACGGTGTCTGTATGCGCTATAAAAAATGATGGAGGTGTCAACTTTTTCGGGGCAAGGTTCTGTCCGTGTGAATTTT
>JAMOMH010000131.1 GCA_027068675.1 Sedimenticola sp. | reverse complement strand
AAAAGATAGAGCACGCGACCACAGCGCATGCGAGACTCCTGCTCTTCATTTAGGATCTGATTAATGCGAGCAAAAACACTCTCTTCAGCAAACTCAATCAGCCCCTCAAACATCTTTGCTTTGCTTGCAAAATGTCTATAGAGCGCCGCTTCAGAGACACCAACCGCTGCAGCAAGCCCTGCCGTGGTGACACGCTCACCAGGTTTGCTCTCAAGTTGTTCAGCCAGTACCTGAAGAATCTGCTCTTTTCTGGATACCTTAGGCATTCTGCCCCCGAATTAGCGTACCGACACCCTCATCAGTAAAGAGGTCTAACATCACCGCATGCTCTACCCGACCATCAATGATATGGGCCATATTGACACCGTTATGCACCGCATCCAATGCGCAGTGGATCTTAGGTAACATACCGCCATAGATCGCCCCAGACTCAATCATCTCAATAACTTGTGCAGATGCAATCTCTGCTACCAACTGCTCATCTACATCAAGAATGCCGGGGGTGTTAGTCAGCAGCATCAGCTTCTCAGCACGCAGCACTTCTGCCACTTTTCCAGCCACAATATCTGCATTGATGTTATAGGAGTGACCATCTTCTCCCACGCCAATGGGGGCAATTACTGGAATAAAATTACCCTGCATTAGCATGTTCACTACCGCAGGATCAATTTGATCCACCTCACCAACATGCCCAATATCAATAATTTCTGATTTTTTTAGCTCTGGCGCACTCTTTTTTAGCACTAATTTTCGTGCACGGATAAAACCGCCATCTTTACCTGTGAGACCGACCGCAGCGCCACCATGCTGGTTAATTAGACTGACAATCTCCTTATTCACCAGTCCGCCAAGTACCATCTCAACGACATCCATCGTCTCACTATCTGTGATCCGCATACCCTGGACAAACTCACTGCTTTTGCCAAGACGCTTCAGTAAATCACCAATTTGAGGCCCACCACCATGCACCACAACAGGGTTGATTCCGACCAGTTTCATCAACACGATGTCACGGGCAAAACTTCGTTTCAGTTTTTTGTCCACCATCGCATTGCCACCATATTTGATGACAATGGTCTTGCCACGAAAGCGTTGGATATAAGGCAGCGCCTCAGAGAGGACATGTGCAACACTGCGTGCCTGTTCTTTTTCAACGGTCATGAGTTGTCCGGTTTAATAAAAAGTTAGAAGGGGATTTGGCCACTTGTTTTGACTTTTGAGAGCAGGTTGCGGAAAAGTTTTTTTAACTTTTCAAGCATCTCTTCATTATCAGCTTCAAAACGGAACACCAATGATGGTGTGGTATTGGAGGCACGCACTAATCCCCAGCCCTGCTCAAATTCAATACGCAGGCCATCAATATCTATAATCCGTGCATTGGGAAAATCGACTTGTTTTGTCAGCGCCTCCATAACCAACACGCCTTCACCCTCTTCTAGCGGCATACTGTATTCAGGGGTGGTGACACTCTGTGGTAGCTCAGCAAACTGCTCGGCACTTGAGCGCGGGTCAAGCGCGAGGATCTCTAATAATCTCGCGCCTGCATAAAGGGCATCATCAAAACCATACCAACGCTCATTAAAGATGATGTGGCCAGAGTATTCACCCGCTAGTAACGCACCTGTCTCTTTCATTTTGCTCTTTAGCATGGAGTGACCTGTTTTCCACATCACAGGTCGGCCACCATGAGCGAGGATCTCACTCGCTAAATGGCGTGTCGATTTAACATCGTAGATAATATCAACACCTGGGTGTCTTGAGAGCACATCAGCTGCTAGGTACATAAGAATTTGGTCAGGCCAGAAGATGGTACCTTCAGAATCAACCACACCGAGCCGGTCACCATCGCCATCAAACGCTAAGCCGATATCTGCTTGATTTGCTTTGACCTCTTTCTGTAGTGCAACAAGGTTTTCGGGATCACATGGGTCGGGATGATGATTTGGAAAATCACCATCTACTTCACAAAACATCTCAATAACATCACAGCCAAGTGATCGAAATAGATCAGGTGCCACCTTGCCAGCAACACCGTTGCCACAATCAATCACGATGCAGAGCGGTCTGGCCAAACGTACATCATCAACAATGCGTGTAATGTAATCAGGCACAAGATTCTGTTCAATAACATCTCCCTCGCCCTGTAGTAAATTGCCGCTTTCAATACGTGTGCGTACTGCCTGGATAGCATCTGATGAGAGCACATTGCCATCAATGACAAACTTCAAACCATTGTAGTTGGCAGGATTATGACTGCCTGTAACAATCACGCCACTATTGCTGTCAAGATGATGGGTAGCAAAATAGAGTACGGGGGTAGGTACGAGACCCAAGTCGACGACATCTCGGCCACTTGCCTGTAACCCTTTGCAGAGGGCATCAGAAAACTCTGCACTGGAGTTACGACCATCACGAGCGATGATGACCGTCTGCTGGCCCTTCTCATATGC
>JAMOMH010000130.1 GCA_027068675.1 Sedimenticola sp. | reverse complement strand
ACATTAACCAGCAAGTTGTAAACAAACGCTTCAACTCGTGCCTCCATACGCTCACGAATCTCAGCAGGTTGACTCAACAGACGGCTCTCAAACGGCAGGTTAAGCTTCTTAAAATCGCCCAGTTTCAGACCATTGCTCTCGGCATAGTCCGTCATCTCAGCCCATACTGACTCTTCAACACCCTCACCCTCTACTTTGATGAACTGTCTGTTCTCATCCAAAATAGCATTGCCGTAATCATTGACCTGCAAGCCCCAAGAGATCATCTGCAGCGCCGTTGCAACATTGGCCTTAGTGGTGTGGGTAGTGGAGGCAATTTCACGCAGCCGCTCAGAGCTGTTTCCTGAGGTGCCATGTTGCGCACCTGATACTTTATAAGGTGCTAGGGCTTGGTGAATCTCTTGCGTCAGATCGGCTTGAATACCCGCATCACTCGCCTCAAGGCCGTGGGTGGTGCCATTATTGAGAGCAATCCAATCAGGAGTAATCCCGTGTGCATTAAGCCCTTGGACCAGGAAACTTGCCTCTTCAGCGGTAGAGAGCCCAGCAGTGCCTTTGATCTCACCCACTTCGGTCTCATAACCGGCCCAGTCAGGCACCAATGGATTAAGTTTTAGATTGGCGAGGAGATTATCGGCATCCAGCATATGCGAGGCATCGATGGCGATTGAAGTGATTCCTGCATCAAACATGGATGGGATCTCATACTGCGCCTGCTCGATATCAGCATCACCTTTGATGCCATAGTGATCGGCATGAATAGCTACTGGAATGGTGATACCCAACTCATTACAGGCGGCATCAACTTGGCGCGCCATATTCCAAAAACTGACGCCACAATAAGCTTTTACACCGCCCTCTGATTTGGCGATCTCGATGATAATAGTGGCATTGGCACGTTGTGCCGCTTTCAGCGCACCACGTAGAACAAAACTACTGCGACCATTGGCGGCGATGGTCATCGCTTTGCCCTTGGCCAACATAGCACGATCAACCACTTTGCCACTCACCAGCAGCGCCTTGGAGTGAGGAAAAAGTTTAGCCACATTGGGTGGACGCCCAACTTCAAGTGCCTTTAAAAAATCTGCGCTATATTCACTCATATCCATCACCCTTATTTTATTTGTATTTAGAATGGCACACCTTTCCCATTCCCTCATATATTGAGAGGAAAACTTTAAGCCTTACTATTCGGTTTTTTCTCTAGCTCAAACGCCTCATGAAGTGAGCGTACACCCAACTCAAGATACCTCTCATCGACGACGACAGAGATCTTGATTTCAGAGGTTGAGATCATGCGAATGTTGATATTCTCTTTTGCTAAAGTCTCAAACATGGTGCTGGCAATGCCTGCATGGGAGCGCATACCAACACCCACCAGTGAGATTTTTACAATCTCGTTATCCCCTGCCACTTGGCGTGCGCCCAATGCTTTGGCAGTAAGTTCCAATTGGACTTTGGCGCGTTTGAAATCATTACGGTGTACAGTAAAGGTGAAGTCAGTGGTTGAACCATCAGCACCCATGTTCTGCACAATCATATCGACTTCGATGTTGGCATTGGCAATCGGTCCGAGAATTTTGTACGCAATACCTGGCTGATCTGGCACACCAAGGATAGTCAATTTTGCTTCATCACGATTGAACGCAATACCAGAAATTTTTGCCTGTTCCATACTCTCTTCCTCAAACGTGATCAGTGTGCCTTTGCCCTCTTTGAAACTTGAGAGTACACGAAGCGGCACATTATATTTTCCTGCAAATTCAACGGCTCGGATCTGCAACACCTTAGAACCAAGGCTCGCCATCTCAAGCATCTCTTCGAAGGTGATTTGGTTCAGGCGACGCGCTTTGGGTTCAACACGAGGGTCGGTGGTGTAGACACCATCAACATCGGTGTAGATCTGGCACTCTTCAGCATTGAGAGCAGCCGCGAGTGCGACAGCAGTGGTATCTGATCCACCTCGCCCGAGGGTGGTGATATTACCCGCCTCATCAACGCCCTGAAAACCGGCAACCACCACCACATTACGCTGCTCTAAATCTGCTTTAACACGATGACCATCAATCTCTTTGATACGCGCTTTATTGTGAGCACTGTCGGTCAGTATCTTTACCTGACCACCGGTATAGGAGCGTGCGCTACAGCCCGCTTTCTCCAGCGCCATACAGAGCAGTGCCATCGTCACCTGTTCGCCGGTGGAGAGCAGCACATCCAACTCACGCGGTAGTGGATTTTCACTAATGGCTTGCGCCAAACCGACTAAGCGATTGGTCTCACCCGACATTGCAGATACAACTACCAACACATCATCACCCGAATGGTAGGCCGCAGCGACTCTATCGGCTACTGCCTCGATCCGCTCAACCGTCCCCACTGAGGTACCACCATATTTTTGGACTATTAGTGCCATCTCTTCAATCCGTCAATTGCCCTAAAGCGACTATTGATAGCCACTTTA
>JAMOMH010000129.1 GCA_027068675.1 Sedimenticola sp. | reverse complement strand
CGTAAGGCGTATTAATGAAAAGAATGTTAAATAGGTACTTAAGTATATGAAGATCACTCAAACCGTATTGGCATTCGTAGCAACATTGTTTGGTCTAGTAACAATATTTGCAGGCACTCGCGTCCTTCTCGGTTCAGATCCGGGATACATTGTTTTCCGACCGCTACTCATCTATAACACAACAATGGGTATTGTGTATGTTGCAGCAGGTATTATAATTTGGCGCAACTTCAAACAAGGCATGAATGTAGCCGCAGTTATATTCTTTCTCAATCTCGTCGTGCTTGCAGTAATCTATTTTCTGTACACAAAAGGGAACTTAATTGCTGTTGACAGTCTTCGCGCTATGTCTTTACGAACCGTAGTATGGCTTGCTCTGTTTGCCTTGTTGGGGTGGTTAAGTCGCAGGAATAAACTCTACAGCATCAAGCCAGATGCCTAACGAATAAGGTTAGATTGTGTGAGGTGTGAGGTGTGAGGCACGAACCACAATCTGAACCGTTTGTTGGACAAGCCCGGCAATCTCGCGCCAAGCTACATTCACTATGAAAATATCTTTTTGGGGTTTATTAACAGGGGAGGTCGGGTTACCGAAAACTTAGACGATTCGGAGTTAAACGCCAATTGGCCTGGGATACGGCTAAATTGGCGCATGGCCCGTGGCGGCTGAGTAAAAGTCCTGCCCTTTATTATGCGCTGCCAAACAGTTACTTTAGAGACTTGGGGCTACACCTACCTTGGTCGCATGATGAAAACCGACAAGATAATGAACCGCCTTGGTACGTGATCCGTATGCCGGGTGGTGTGGGAGGAGGGATGTCGTGAGGCATCCCCCTATCCCGATTAGATGCTCGAGTAAATTTTTAGGTTGTCTAAACATTCGAATTCAGGTCTAACGGTGAGCCTTTCAAAAAATGATATTCTTACCGACAAAAATGAAGTTATAGACTATTTACAATAGGGTTTTGGATTCAACTCGCTAGTGCAACCGGTGGATTAATTGTCAAGTCCCACCTGTTTATATATTTGTTTTTTAAATCGCTTCGGTTCCTTTTTTTGCCACGCCTTCATAGCCTCAATGGGTGATTTATGATGAGGGATATGATGGTTATAGATCGCCATGGATAGCGAAGCGAAGGTGGTTAGTCCTCGGTAGCTGTGAGGCCGTACCGTATACCCGTCGTGCGCCTAGCGCCAGAGGGGATACGAAGTAGGCATCCGACCACAGCATCGAGTTATGTTGGGAGCTAGCACGTAGCTGCAACGAGCAAAGCGAAGTTGGAGCGTAGAGCTAGTGACCTGGATGTCTGGGGCATAATAGGCTGCCGAAGATCGATTGCAAAAGGGTAGCCTGAACCGTCGTGCTCAAGCTCATACTATTTCTTATGACGTGGTGGAAGTGGTGTCTGCCAACCATGAGCGACGGGGCCTTTTTGGTTGAGATAGAAGTTGATCATGTTGTCAACCTCGGTGTCATCCCAATCCACGTAGCTGCGTAAAAATGAGACGGCAATGCCATTACGGTCGATGATGAAATTGGCGGGTACAACATCGAGTGGGAAGAAGGGCTCCATCGCTCTTGTGGCATCATTGTAGATACCTAGGTTTTTTAATTTTAGACGCTCATAGTAGGGCCTTACTATCTCTAACCCCTCTCGGTCAGTTGATATTGGCAAGATGATTAAATCACTCTTAGCAAAGCGTTTTTGTAACCGATCCAGTGCCGGTAACTCGCGAATGCAGGGGCCGCACCATGTTGCCCAGATGTTCAATAGCACAACCTTCCCTTTAAATGTATCGAAGCTGATGGTCTCTCCCTTACCATTTTGAAACTGGATTAATGGCACCTTGTCGGCGGGCTTGAGATCAACAAAACTGCGAACAGTGCCATCGGTGGGTTCTGAGGCACCATGATTGGCAATAACTGGCAGTGAAAGAGAGAGCAGAAACGGGAAAAAGACCCATCGAACAGACACAGTGGCAACTCCAGACTTTAGTGATGAAGCTTCCTTTAAGCTTCGAAATGTATGACGGATAGTAGTCTCTTCCAACATGAAAAGTAAATTGTGCAGACATCAAATATGGAGGGTGATCATCTCGCGTTTCTGCTTGGGGATTAGGGTATAATCCGCTTTTTTGATATTCACCCACGTTGATGGGTTTTGGGGAGTGATTCAAATGTCTCGAGATGGCATTAAAAAAGTAGTGTTGGCCTACTCTGGTGGCTTGGATACTTCGGTAATCCTAAAGTGGCTGCAAGAGACCTACAACTGTGAAGTGGTCACCTTTACTGCTGATATTGGTCAAGGTGAGGAGCTAGGGCCAGCACGGCTTAAAGCCGAGGCGCTGGGAATCAAAGAGATCTATATCGATGATCTGCGCGAAGAGTTTGTGCGTGATTTTGTCTTCCCGATGATGCGGGCAAATACCATCTATGAAGGTGAGTATCTGCTGGGTACCTCAATTGCTCGACCC
>JAMOMH010000128.1 GCA_027068675.1 Sedimenticola sp. | reverse complement strand
TACCGAAATATCTAATCATGTTGATGATAGTGACATCTCTATTGCTTCCGCTCGTGTAGTGCCAGGTGTGACGACCGCAAAGCATAAATTGGTGGGTGTTACTGAGCGGTATCTAATTTTTTCTGGGCTTGGTGTGGTTTTTATTGATGGGCTTGAGCCTACGCAAGTTAAATCGGGTGATGTTGTTGTTATCCCGCCAGGTGTTGCACAGTGTATAGAGAATGTTGGGGCCTCTGACCTTATTTTTTACTGTATCTGTACACCACGCTTTAGCCGAGATTGTTACCGCTCTTTAGAGTGATCTCTCTATTTAGTTTGTTAAGGTTGAATATATGAAACCAGGTAAAACAGGCATCAGTCGTATCATTGATGCAGCGGGTTACTCCATTGCAGGGTTGAAGGCTGCATTTCAACATGAGGCTGCTTTCCGACAAGAGTGCCTAATGACCCTTTTGATGTTTCCTCTGGCTTTTGTTCTTGGGCAGAACCCCGTGGAATGGGCGCTCTTGATCGGGCCTCTATTTCTTGTTTTGATTATCGAAGTGGTCAATTCAGCCATTGAGGCAGTTGTGGATCTTGTCTCACCTGAACACCACCCCTTGGCAGGACGTGCTAAAGACCTAGGGTCAGCGGCTGTTATGCTTAGTCTGATGCTGCTCTTTTTAGTGTGGGGCTTTTTTATCTTGCAGCGAATGGCTGGTTGATTGAACTTCTTTAGAACAGGTGAGTTTTAAATCGTTTTTATCATTAATGTGTGCGAGTTGTTCTCCCTTTCCCCGCCAGTTTTTTATATAATCTTCCACCTCTCCCGTAAACTCTTCGTTATCTAACGGTTATGGTTTTTTCTTAATGGATAAATTGATCATCAAAGGTGGTACGACTCTCAGCGGAGATGTGCGTGTTGCCGGTGCAAAAAATGCTGCTCTGCCAATTTTGGCCGCGACCCTATTGGCCAATACGCCAATGATGGTGGGTAATGTGCCTCATCTACACGATGTCACAACCACGATGGAACTGCTGGGTCGCATGGGGGTGCAGTTGGTGGTGGATGAGAAGATGCGTATCGAAGTTGATACCAGCACTATCACCAACTACTCCGCACCCTATGAACTGGTGAAAACCATGCGTGCATCGATTCTTGTGCTTGGCCCTTTGCTGGCGCGCTTTGGTCGAGCAGAGGTCTCACTGCCGGGTGGCTGTGCGATTGGGTCGCGTCCTGTGAATCTGCATATTGATGGTCTGCGTGCGATGGGTGCCAATATCAAAGTGGAGGCCGGGTACATTATCGCCACCGCAGATCGCCTACGTGGAGCACGCTTAGTGCTTGATATGGTGACGGTAACCGGCACTGAAAATTTGATGATGGCTGCTGCACTGGCGGATGGTACGACCATTATAGAGAATGCTGCGCGTGAGCCAGAGGTGGTTGACCTAGCCGATTGCCTCAACAAAATGGGTGCCAAAATTAGTGGTGCTGGTACGAGTAGTATTCAGATTGAAGGTGTTGAACATTTACATGGCACTGAATATAACGTCGTACCTGATCGTATTGAGACAGGTACCTATTTGGTCGCAGCAGCCATGACAGGTGGAGCCATTCGTGTGAAGGATACATGCCCTGACCTGCTTGATTCTGTACTACAAAAATTACGTGAGGCAGGTGCAGAAATTGAGTGTGGGGATGATTGGATTAGGCTCGATATGAAGGGCAAACGCCCCAAAGCAGTCGATATCCGTACCGCTCCTTATCCCGCTTTTCCCACTGATATGCAGGCACAGTTTACAGCATTGAATTCTGTCTCAGAAGGTGTGGGAACGATTACTGAGACGGTTTTTGAAAACCGCTTCATGCATGTGCAAGAGATGCAGCGTATGGGGGCAGATATCCGCTTAGAGGGTAACACCGCTATCATCACGGGTGTAGAGCGGTTGATGGGGGCCCCTGTGATGGCAACTGATCTGCGTGCTTCTGCCAGCTTAGTGTTAACTGGCTTGGTGGCTGAGGGTGAGACTATTATCGACCGCATCTACCATATTGATCGTGGTTATGACCGCATTGAAGAGAAGATGGCAGGCATGGGTGCCAAAATTCATAGGTTGCCATAATGAGCATCTCTTTCGATACACCGATTACTATTGCGCTCTCAAAGGGGCGTATCTTTGAGCAAACATTGCCACTGTTGGCGCATGCTGGCATTGAGGCGGTTGATGACCCAGAGACCAGTCGTAAGCTGATCCTCGATACCAACCATGAGATGGTTAAATTTGTCCTGATTCGTGCGACAGATGTACCGACATACGTACAATATGGTGCCGCTGATCTTGGTGTGGCCGGTAAAGATATTTTGTTAGAGCATGGGGGGGAGGGGCTTTATGAGCCGCTTGATCTCAATATTGCTCGCTGCCGTCTGATGGTGGCTGGTGTGAAGGATGCTGATATTAGTGGACGTCGTCTGCGTATTGCCACTAAATATGTCAACAGTGCCCGTGCTTATTATGCGGCTAAGGGGCAGCAGGTCGATATTATTAAACTCTACGGCTCGATGGAGTTAGCTCCATTGGTTGGTCTCTCTGATTTGATCGTTGATCTGGTTGAGAGTGGCAATACGCTAAAGGCTAATGGTTTAGTACCGTTGGAGCATATTGCTGATATTAGTTCACGGCTGGTGGTTAACAAAGCTGCCTGGAAGATGAAGCACAATACGCTTATGCAGCTGCAAGAAGCACTGCGTGAAGCGGTAGAAAGAGATAGAGGAAAATAGTCATGGTTGAAATAGCACAACTCTCAACACAAGATACCGATTTTCAGGGCCGTATGGATCAACTGCTGGCTTGGGAGTCTGTCTCCAATGATTCAGTGCAGTCGATTGTTAGTGAGATTATTAGCGAAATCCGCTGCCGAGGTGATGAGGCGCTGCTGGATTACACCAATCGCTTTGATAACTGGCAGGCAGCTTCCGCAGCTGATTTATATATCCCCTCTGATCGCCTAGAGCAGGCGTGGAATGTGATCCCCTCTAAGCAGCGTAGTGCACTGCGTAAGTCATCTGAGCGCATTCGGGCCTATGCGGAGCGGCAGAAGATAGAAGATTGGTCCTTCAATGAGTTTGATGGCACCCTGTTGGGTCAGCAGGTTACTCCACTTGATAGAGTGGGCCTCTATGTACCCGGTGGTAAAGCGGCCTACCCCTCATCGGTGTTGATGAATGCGATTCCTGCAAAAGTGGCCGGTGTGCCAGAATTGATTATGGTGGTGCCAACACCGGGTGGTGAGTTAAATGAACTGGTGCTGGCTGCCGCACACATCTCTGCTGTTGATAAGGTATTTGCGGTGGGTGGCGCACAAGCCGTTGCTGCATTAGCCTATGGAACTGAGTCAATCCCTCCCGTGGATAAAGTGGTTGGTCCTGGCAATATCTATGTGGCTACTGCAAAGCGTGCGGTGTTTGGTCAGGTCGGTATCGATATGGTAGCCGGCCCCTCTGAAATCCTAATTATCTGTGATGGCAAGACGGATCCCGATTGGATTGCGATGGACCTCTTCTCTCAGGCTGAACATGATGAAGATGCCCAGTCGATTCTTATCGCTGACAGTGCCGACTATATTGAGCAGGTCAAAGAGAGCATCAATAGACTACTGCCGACGATGGAGCGTAAAGAGATCATTGAGATCGCATTAAAAGATCGTGGTGCGCTGATTCTAGTTAAAGATATGGCTGAAGCCGTTGATGTGGCCAACTTTATTGCGCCCGAACATTTAGAGCTTTCAGTGGCGAACCCAGAGGTGATGGCAAAACAGATTCGCCACGCTGGGGCCATCTTTATGGGGCGTTTTACCGCTGAAGCGATGGGTGACTACTGCGCTGGGCCAAACCATGTACTGCCCACTTCACGTACTGCGCGTTTCTCATCACCGTTGGGTGTCTACGATTTCCAGAAACGCTCGAGTTTGATTTGGGCCTCACCTGAAGGCGCAGCAAAAATGGCAGAGACCGCCTCTGTTTTGGCACGAGGTGAAGGGTTAACCGCGCATGCTCGCTCTGCTGAATATCGTCGTGATAGCGGTAGTGATGCCTGCTGCGGTCAGGGCTGCTGTCCTAACGGCTGATAGATATGGCCTCGGTTATCCTGTGCTCTCTAATTACCTGCCCCCACTGTGGGCATCGAGAAGAGGAGGAGATGCCGCAGGATAGCGCGCTCTGCTACTACAAGTGTAAAGGGTGTGAGCAATCACTAACACCCAAACGGGGTGAGTGCTGCATCTTTTGCAGCTATGGCACGGTTCTCTGTCCGCCTATCCAAGAGGCTCTCAATGATATGGGTGGGCTGTAGCGCTTATTTAGAA
>JAMOMH010000127.1 GCA_027068675.1 Sedimenticola sp. | reverse complement strand
GTATTGATGCCGAGCTGACTGCGGCCAGTAGCGCTGATGATCCCTTGAGTTACGGTTTGACCAACACCAAAAGGGTTGCCGATAGCGAGTACCACATCACCTACACGTAGAGGTGCACGCTCGTTGGTTGGAATAGCAGGCACTTGGCGCTGTTCAATTTTTAAAACGGCGAGGTCAGTCTCCGGATCAGCACCAATGATGGTGACAGGTACGCTGGTATTATCAGCCAGCACTACCTGAATCTCAGCAGCCCCTTTTAGAATATGGTAGTTAGTGAGTACATAGCCCGATTCAGTAACAATGACACCTGATCCTAAGTTTGTCTCACGCCGCTCCTCTGAGTGTTTTGGTAACATGTTGCCAAAGAGGTACTGCAACATCGGGTTATTAAATTGTTGTCCTTGAGTCTCCTGTCGTATTTTTGTGGTGTAGATATTGACCACAGAGGGGGCGGAGCGCTCTACCGCATCGGCATAGGAGACTAACTCTCGCGGTTGAGGTATCAAGGTTTGTGGTGAGAGCAACTCAGGCCGTAAAAAAAAAATGAGTGCTGCTGCAGCAAGCCCTGCGGTTACAGAGACAATAAATAGTGTGATCGCCTTATGGAATTGCATGAACAGGTGTTGGCCTTATAGATGGTGGAGAGTGTCGATGGTAAGTGTTGCGGAAATAGAACGCTATTGTAACCTGGAACTGCAAGTGGCGCAGTTTGAAGATTATGCACCGAATGGTTTGCAAATAGATGGTGGCCGAGAGGTTGCTCGCTTGGTCAGTGGTGTCACAGCCAGTCAGGCGTTGATTGATGCTGCGGTGGAGGTCAAAGCTGATGCCATCTTGGTTCATCATGGCTATTTTTGGAAGGGGGAGCCACAACCCTTAACGGGGATTAAAGGGCGGCGCATAAGAACCTTGATGCAGCATGGGATTAGCCTGTTGGCTTACCATCTTCCATTGGATGCACACTTAGAAATAGGTAATAATCGTCTGTTAGGGGATTGTTTAGGGCTAGTAGCGCAGCAGTCACCGCAGGGCAAAGGGATGGTGTGGCAAGGCACTCTGCCAGTGTCAATGAGTGGCGATGAGTTTGCACAATTGATTGAAGAGCGGCTTAACCGTAAACCACTATTTCTTTCAGGTGGTGATAGCTCTATTCAAAAAGTGGCGTGGTGCAGTGGTGGTGGTCAGGGCTATCTACCGCTGGCAGCTGAACTGGGCGTTGATGCCTATATAAGTGGTGAGGTTTCAGAGCAGAGCTGTCACCTTGCTAAGGAGTTAAAAGTACATTATTTTGCGGCGGGGCATCATGCCACAGAGCGGTTTGGTGTGAATAAATTGGCTAATCGGTTGGTTGATATGTTCAATGTTGAACATATCCCATTAGATATACCTAATCCGGCGTAGGGTATACCCGTATTTATGATGCGGAAGTGGTATTTTTGCCTTGACGAAAGGCGCTTCATGCAGCAGAATTCACGCCCAATTTTTCCGGTTTTATTATCCTTTAAAATTATGACTAATTTTGGTCAAAGCCCGTTCAACCTTCGGGGAGTTTATATATGAGCGCAGATGGCGTAGATCTAAAGAGGCGGCGTACGCTGACCCTCGCAACGAGTGCATTCGGAGCGGTTGGCGCCGGTTTCGTTGCTGTACCTTTTTTGGCATCTTGGAATCCAAGTGAAAGAGCCAAAGCGGCGGGTGCCCCCGTTGAAGCGGATATCAGTAAATTGGAGCCAGGTCAGCTGTTACGTGTCAAATGGCGCGGCAAGCCAGTGTGGGTTGTCTCTCGTACAGAGAAGAACCAGCAAGAGCTTGCGAGAGATGATGCTGAATTGGCTGATGCAAATTCAGAGATGGTGCAGCAGCCTAGCTACTGCCAGAACCCGACACGCTCTATCAAAGCAAAATACTTGGTAGCGGTTGGTATCTGTACCCATCTTGGTTGTTCACCGACCTATATGCCAAAACGTACCATCGATGGTCTACCAGAAAACTGGAAGGGCGGTTTCTTCTGTCCTTGCCACGGTTCACGGTTTGATCTTGCTGGTCGCGTTTTTGCAGGTTTACCAGCCCCGACAAATCTTGTCATTCCAAAGCATCAGTACCTCTCGGACACCACGCTCCTGATTGGTGAAGATGGAGGAGCTTCCTGATGAGCGAAAATAAAGGTTTCATGGCATGGATAGACGCGCGCTATCCAGCCACCCAAGTGTGGAATGAGCATCTCGCTGATTACTACGCACCGAAAAACTTCAACTTTTGGTACTTCTTTGGCTCACTCGCCATGCTGATGTTGGTCAATCAGATTTTGACGGGTGTTTGGTTGGCAATGAGCTACAAACCAGATGCTACTCTGGCCTTTGGCTCTGTTGAATACATCATGCGCGATGTGGAGTGGGGTTGGTTGATTCGCTATATGCACTCAACCGGTGCTTCTTTCTTCTTTATTGTTATCTACCTGCACATGTTCCGTGGTCTGTTATACGGCTCATACCGTAAACCACGCGAGCTGCTTTGGGTTATCGGCGTTGTACTTTATGTATTGATGATGGCAACTGCATTCATGGGCTACCTGCTACCATGGGGCCAGATGTCCTATTGGGGTGCACAGGTTATTGTGAATCTCTTCTCTACCGTGCCGTTTGTCGGTGAAGAGCTGGGTATCTTCATTCGTGGTGACTTTGTCATCTCTGATGCTACCTTGAACCGCTTCTTTGCGCTGCATTTCTTGTTGCCCTTCCTGCTCTGTGCGGTTGTCTTCATTCATATTGTTGCACTGCATAAAGTGGGTTCTAACAACCCAGATGGTATCGAAATTAAGAAAGGTCCTAAAGGTAACAAATGGAGCGATACAGCACCTGCTGATGGCATCCCTTTCCACCCTTACTACTCAGTTAAGGATATCGCCGGCATCATTGGCTTCCTGATCCTGTTTAGTGCGGCACTCTTCTTTGCACCAGAGATGGGTGGTTTCTTCATTGAACATCCAAACTTTGAGCCAGCTAACCCGCTGAAGACCCCTGAGCATATCGCTCCTGTCTGGTACTTCACTCCTTTCTACGCCATTCTGCGTGCTGTACCGTCAATTGCCGGTTCTGCATTCCCTGGTGTGGTAGCGATGGGTGCTGCGATTGTTGTGATGTTCTTCCTACCTTGGCTTGATAAGAGCCCAGTTAAATCGATTCGCTACAAAGGCCCAATCTATAAAATTGCACTGGCGGTATTTGTTGTCTGTTTCGTAATCTTGGGTTACTTGGGTGTACAGCCTGCAACACCGGGTAAAACACTGTTGGCTCAGATCTGTTCTGTTATCTACTTTGCTTTTTTCCTGCTGATGCCGTGGTACAGCAAAATAGATAAAACCAAGCCCGTTCCAGAGAGGGTGACACAATGAAAAAGCTGATTATTGCATTTGTAATGGCCGTAGTTCCCACATTTGGGATGGCCGCAGGTGGTGGTATTAACCTAGACTCTGCTGATATTGACCTGGGTGACCAGGCTTCACTGCAGCGTGGTGCTAAGCTCTTCGTCAACAGCTGCTTGAGCTGTCACTCGGCCCAATACCAGCGCTATAACCGTATGGCTAAAGACCTGGGTATGAGCGAAGAGGAGGTGAAAGCCAATCTGATGTTCACCACCGATAAAATCGGTGACACGATGAAGGTCGCCATGAAGCCTGAAGATGCGGCGGCTTGGTTTGGCACACTGCCACCTGATTTGAGTGTTATTGCTCGCTCTCGTGGTGTTGATTGGCTCTACACCTATCTGCGTGGCTTCTATGTTGATGAGAACCGTCCATTCGGTGTCAACAACATCGTCTTCCCTGATGTCGGCATGCCGCATGTCTTCTGGGAGCAGCAGGGTATGCAGAAAGCGATTTTCAAGGATGTTGATGGCAAACAGGTGTTTGATTCATTTGAGCTGGTCTCAAAAGGAACAATGTCTACAGAAGAGTTCGATGGCACTATGCGCGATCTGACCGCCTTCTTGAGCTACATTGGTGAGCCAATTCAGATGGAACGTAAAGCGTTAGGTGTCAAAGTGATTATCTTCCTGCTGTTCTTCTTTGTTGTCGCAATCATGCTGAAGAAAGAGTACTGGAAAGACGTTCACTAAATATTTAGTTAACATCTAACCTGATCTTGGGCGCGCAGTTGAGTTATACTGTGCGCCCTTTTTCGTTATTGTATATGGGTGAAGTTCTCTAGTCGGTGTCGGCTTGAGAAATGGATAATCACCTCGTTATAAACTGGAGTGGTGTCGATGGCTGTAGCCTCAAACAAAAGACCCGTGATGACCTTCTATTCTGATGCGTTGAGCGCATACTCTCATAGAGTCCGTATCGTGCTGGCAGAAAAAAATATCACGGTTGAAATTACGGATGTAGATCCGCTCAATATTCCTGATGATCTGATGGACCTGAACCCCTACGGCACACTACCTACGCTATCAGACCGTGATCTGACGCTGTATGAGTCACGTATTATCATGGAGTATCTGGATGAGCGTTTTCCTCATCCACCACTGCTGCCTGTTGGTCCTGTCTCTCGTGCCAAAGCGCGACTCTTTCTGCATCGTGTCGATAAAGATTGGTACACGCTGGCAAACGCGATTCTCTCTGGACGAAAAGAGCCCGCTGCACGTGCTCGCAAAGAGCTGCGTGAAAGCCTCATCACCACAGCCCCCATTTTTGATGCCAAACCCTACTTCATGAGCGATGAGTTTACGTTGGTGGATTGTAGTTTAGCTGCGCTGCTTTGGCGTCTGCCTTCTCTAGGTGTTGATCTGCCTGCACCGGCTAGCAAACTGGTTCATGATTACGCCGAGCGTATGTTTGAGCGTGAGTCATTTCAGTTGAGTTTAAGTGAAGTTGAGCGCGAGCTTCGTGGCTAATAGAGCTTCAACGTGACTTCAAACCGCCCTTATCTGATTCGAGCACTCTATGAGTGGTTGCTTGATAACCAGCTTACACCACACCTGTTGGTTGATGCTGAACATGAGGGCGTGTCTGTTCCACAGGACTATGTGGAGGGTGGTCAGATCGTTATGAACCTCAACCCGAGTGCTGTTCGATCACTCGAATTGGGTAATGACTTGATCACCTTTAATGCGCGATTTGGTGGTGTGCCACAAGATGTGAGCGTGCCACCGACAGCCGTTCTTGGCATTTACGCCCGGGAAAATGGTGTGGGTATGCTCTTTCCTGATGAGGGGTATCTCTCAGAAGAGAAGGCACCAGAAAAACCTGAGCCACCGCCTCGCCCCACTCTGACGGTTGTTAAATAAGCAAAGCAGCGTGAAAAATTAGAGCGGAGTGATATCTTTTACCCTCTCTAGCTGAGCGATATCGATCGACTCAAACCTTGATCCAATCATTGTAATCTCCCCCTGTTCTCTTCCCACCCCCTCTAAACTGTAGTCAAAGCGGTAGGCGCGTCGTAGCCGGATGCCTTGCTGTGTCCAGCGGATGCCAATAGAGGTTAGTGCGACGGTTTGGTCTAAAAACTGTAGCTGGTGCGTGTTGCACTTTAGCTTAGCTGTTTTTGTTGCAGCTTCGCGAGCATGTAGGCTATCGATCCAGAATAGAGCGGCAAGTATGGCGATTAGAATATAGATGAGTCCGAGCATAAGAGTGCCAGTTTAGCAGGGGTGGTGTAATTAATCGTTTTTAATCTCCCATTTTTTCTGCAGCTTAACGACCCCCTGTTTCAAATTAAGAAAATTCTCAACTAAGTGAGGGTCAAAGTGAGCGCCACTCTCACTCTTAATGGTTTCAAATGCCTTCTCAACGGGCCAAGCCTCTTTATAAGCCCGTTTCATTGTAAGGGCATCAAAAACATCGCTGATAGCGGTGATGCGTGCTGATTCAGGTATCTCAATACCTACAAGACCATTGGGATAACCGCTGCCATCCCAGCGTTCATGGTGATTCAAAGCAATCTCAGCAGCTATCTGAAATAGTGGCGTTTTGCTCTTACTTAAAATGGAGTGGCCGATGGTGGTGTGAGTTTTGATTACCTCCATCTCTTCATCGGTAAGTCGTCGTGGTGCTTTGAGAATGGCATCTGGGATACCTATTTTACCGGTATCGTGCATGGGTGCCGCTAGCTCAAGTAGAGCTGTCTGCTCGACGGACCAGTGTACAGCACGAGCAAGCAGAGCGGCATAAGAGGCCATGCGCCAGATGTGGTTGCCGGTATCCGAATCATTATAGTGGCCGGCTGCACCTAGCATACTGATAGCCGCACGTTGGCTCTCCTCTAATTGCTGAGTGCGCTTTGTGACTCGTGCTTGGCATGAGCGTTGCTGCTTTGAAAGGGTGAGGTGTGTTGCAACACGCCTCTTTATGATGTCGGGGTGGAATGGTTTTGTAACGTAGTCAACGGCACCTGCATCAAAGCCACGCTTCTCATCTAATGTATCACTCATTGCAGTGATAAAAATGACCGGTATTATTGCAGTATCAGGGTTAGATTTTAGGCATCGGCATACTTCATAACCGTCCATTCCAGGCATCATGATATCGAGTAAAATGAGATCGGGTGAATAAGACGCTGCGATCTTCAGAGCTAACTCACCATTGATGGCTGCTTTGATCATGTAGTGTGGCGATAGCAACTCTTTGATGATGTCTAAATTCTCGGGTGCATCATCCACCACTAAAATAGTCTGTTTTTGAAGCATCTCATGCCTCTCCAGTTGCCATAATGTCTTTGGGTGCCTAGGGTTGCAGCTCTACAAGTGTAATATCATCTGCCTGCTGCTGAGAATGACAGAACTGTTCGACAGATGTTTGAACCTCCTCAAGAGTGATCTCCTTGTATGCGACTTGAACTAAAAGTGCTTCAAAGCGATCGTAGCCAAACATCTCCCCTGTATCATTAATCGCCTCTATCAAGCCATCTGAGAAGATATAGAGCCGGTCATCTTTGGAAACAGATATAAGGTTATTTTCACCAAAAGAGAGGTCGCTGATGCATCCTAATGGGGGGGAGGTTGATGGGTAGCGTCTGCTGCCTTCCTCCCCAACAAATAGTGTATCTTGTAGTCCGGCATTCCAGACTTTGAACTGCTCACGTGTATTGGGAATCTCAACAAAAGCAGCCGCGAGGAAGAGATAGGAGGGGAGATGGTTGTAGAGAACCTCATTGATCTCAGTGATGATCTCAACGGCGCTACAGTTGCGCTCAGTCATTGAGTAGAAGATATGTGAAACCAGTGGTCCACCAATAGCGGCAGGTAAGCCATGGCCTGTAAAATCGCCTAACATCAGATGCTGTGTTCCATCGGCCTTGCAGGCGGAGAGCAGTATGTCACCACTGGTCTCCTCAACGGGTGAGTTAATGCTGCACAGGTGCCGTGGATCAAAATGGGAGTCTTCACGCATCTTGATGACGATATTTTCGATTGTTTCACGCTCCTCTTGAAGTATCTGCTGCTGCTGGAGTATCTCCTGTTTTGCTCGCCTCAACGCAAGGTGTGTGCGTACACGCGCACAGAGAATGGGGCCGCTGATGGGTTTAGTGATGTAGTCGATAGCACCGGCATCAAGCCCCTTAACTTCATCACTTACTTCGCTCATGGCTGTGACAAATATGACAGGAATATTGGCACTCTCTGGCTTGCTCTTTAGCTGCCGACACACCTCATAGCCATCCATCTCAGGCATCATGATATCGAGTAAAATGAGATCAGGTGGCTGTTTTTGAACGATTTTGAGTGCGGTTAAGCCATTGGTGGCTATTTTCACTGTATACTCTTTTCCTAGGATTCCTTTAATAATGTCGAGATTGACAGGTGTATCGTCAACAACCAGTACGACCTGTTTTTTACAATTATCTACCATTGTCTGTTCCTATGTTCATCCTAGAATAGAGTGCTTCTCAATCAACACTTTTAGCTCAACTGTGGCATTTTCAAAGTCATAACTGCTGACCAACTTCTGTAGGCTCTTGAGATCAGTTTGTAGTGCTGTATTGAGCGGTAGTTGGAGTATCTCTTCAAGTGAGTCATCAGATTCTGAGTCATAATCTTCTAAGTGTTGTTGTAGCTGTTGTAATTTTTTAGCCAGCTCATCGGAGCTAATGGCTGCTCGTGGGGTAGTGGTCTTATCATGGCTGATCTTTAGGGGGGCGATAAGAGCCAATAACCTATCGAGCTCAGCCGCTGTCTCTGCCATGAGTGATTGAGGCTCTCCATTGCCCTCCCGCAGTAGCGTCTCTAGCTCAGTCGCCTTTCTTTGTAGGGCGGTTGCACCTATATTGCCTGCTGTTCCCTTTAAGGTGTGAGCAATACGCACGGCTAATGTTTGATCGCTGCTCTCTACAGCTGCTTGAGCTTGGTTGATTATATCGGCTTGGCTCTCAGCAAACTTAAGAAGCAGCTTTCGATAACTCTCATGGCTACCGCAAACGCGCGCCAGTGCTGTGGGCAGATCAATCCCTGGTAGATCAGGTAGCTTAAAGCCTGTGTCGCTGTCACTGGATTGAGTGGTTAGTTCAGGTACTGTACGTTTTCCAGGCTCTATATTCTTTGCCAAGACGGCAAACATATCTTTGGGATCAATGGGCTTGGCGATGTGCCCATTCATGCCTGCCTCATGGCAGCGTTGTTGGTCTGCGAGGAGTGCATTGGCTGTCATTGCGATGATAGGCAGTGAATCTTTGCTGGGGTCACTACGTAGAATTTTGGTGGCCGCATAACCATCCATTATGGGCATCTGAAGATCCATAAGGATGCAATCAAAGTCTCTGCTATTAGCGAGTTCCACCGCCTCTTTGCCGTTATTGGCAATGGTGATGTGTAGCTGAGCCTTTTCAAGTAACTCGATAGCGACCTGCTGATTGACCTCATTATCTTCTACCAGAAGGATTTGAGCACCGCGAATGCCTTTAACTTGTTCCAGCCCAATATCCCAAATTTCCTCTTGCAGTGGTGGTGATTCTTTAATGTGCCCCTGCTGATGGAAGGCCGTCATAATGGTGTCATAGAGTGATGATGGGGTGATTGGCTTTAGAATTAGGGCATCTAATGCGATGCTGCTGGTGTGGTGAATTAACTCCTCCCGTCCATAGGAAGTTGCCATGATGATGGCGGGCTGAGGATCTATTTTTTTATCAGAGCGGATGATTTGCGTGGTCTCAATGCCATCCAGTCCAGGCATTTTCCAATCCATAAGAACCAACTCATAGGGTGTGCCATCTTGTTGTGCTTGCTGTAGAAGCTTTAACCCTGTCTTGCCAGAGAGTGCCGTTGTCACATTGAAGGAGAGATTTTGTAGCAAATTTTGCATAATTTCTAGTGAGTTGGGGCTGTCATCAATGACGAGTACGGGCAAGTTATGAAGCTTATTGGGTAGCGTGTGCCGAGTTGCTGGTTGTGCCTCCTCATGGGTCTCAAAGGGGATATAAAAGCTAAAGGTGCTGCCCTCCCCGTGGCGACTCTCTACTGAAATCCCCCCATCCATCAACTCAGTCAGCTGCTTGCAGATGCTCAGACCTAGACCGGTGCCACCAAATTTTCGAGTGATGGAACTATCGGCTTGAGAGAAGGCCTTAAACATCCCTGCAAGCTGCTCTTCGGTCATGCCAATGCCCGTGTCGCTGACTGAAAATTGTAGTGTGAGTTGATGATGATCGTGCTTTATAACGCTTACTTTGATGACAATTTCACCTGTTTCGGTGAATTTAACGGCATTATTGACTAAGTTGGTTAAGATTTGCCCGAGCCGCAGTGGGTCACCGACCAAACCGTTAGGCACTTCTGGGGCGATGGATATGAGGAACTCAAGCCCCTTATTGCGGGTGTTGATGGTGGTGAGGCTGGTCAGATTGTCTAGGACATCATCCAGGTGGAAGGGGGTTAGCTCTATCTCAAGTTTGCCCGCCTCAATTTTTGAGAAATCGAGAATATCGTTAATGATGTGTAGCAGCGCATTTGATGCATTGAAAATTTTCTGAATATAGTCTTTCTGTTTTGGGTTTAATGAGGTCTGCATTGCCAAGTGTGTCATGCCGATGATGGCATTCATCGGGGTGCGAATCTCATGGCTCATGTTGGCTAAGAAATCGCTCTTGGCTTGGGTGGCCAGTTCAGCACTTTCGAGTGCTTTTTCAAGTGCTTGACGATTATAGTGCAGCGCAATACCCATGCTGAAAACCCCTGCTACCTGAATCATAAATTCACGCTCACTAAGTGAGATATGGCGTGAAGGAGGTAGATAGAGAACAAAGACCCCCAGCACTGTATCACCCTGTAATATGGGCATGTTGATATGACCATGATCAGCCATACCGTCAAAGCTGATATCGTGCCGCTCATCAACATGTGTGCAGGTCTGTATCTCTGCCAATTGGGCGGCCCGCCCACACAGACAGTGACCAAAAGAGACGTTGTTGCAGAGTGTTAGCAGCGGATCAGAGAGGTTCTTCTCTGCAATCATCTTCAATGTCTCGCTTTCACCCTCATTTTTGGTGAGGAAGATAGCTCCTTTGGGTAGCAGGGAGAGCCAAGGGGTCATGCCGATGAGTGTATCTAAGGCGTTTTTTAGGTAGTCACTCAAACTGTTATCAGCAATAGATAGGCGCAGTAGTTCCTCTAAAACCTTGGTCTCATTAGCGTGGCTATCGGCCTCCTTCTTTGCACTTTGTAGCTGTAGCTCCATCGCTTTAGCTTCACTAATATCCTCCATTAGGGCGAGATAGTTGGTGATCTCATTTGAGGGGCCATGGATTGAAGTGATGATGCTCTTATCCCAGTAGACACTCTGATCTTTACGCCTGTTTTGAGACTCCCCCTCCCAGCCATTCTCTTGAGAAATGGTGTGTAACACTTTGCTGAAAGCATGATTGGCTGTTTGGTCTGCCTCAAGAAAATCTGCTGTCTGGCCGAGTACCTCCGCCAATGAGTAACCGGTGTCTTTGGTAAATGCGGGATTTACATATTCGATTAAGCCATCGGTGTCGGTGATCATCACCGCTATCGGACTCTGCTCTATGGCTTGAGTGAGTTTGGAGAGTTCAGCGGTGCGCTCCTCCACTTTCTCCTCCAACTCATCACGTGCTTTGCAGAGTGCTTGGTTGGCACGACCACTGGTATATAAGATTGAGATAGCTGAGAAGATTGAGATGAGCAGTGTGATGCTGATGACACTGATAGTGGTTTGACGAATGGTGTAGTAGGTAGCTAATGCCTCTTCAACATCAATTTCTGAGGCAAAACCTAGGCCAAGTTCGGTATCCCACTCCCAGGCACCGTAGACGAGTACACCACGATAGTCTCGATAGCCCACTAGATCACTGCCAGCCTCTCCTGCAATGGCGCTACTGGCCATACGGGTCAAGGGCTGTTTATGGCGTGGTAGCAGGGGAGGGTCGCCACTAAGAAGATTGATGCCTGGGTCACGGATTTGGATGTTGAGCGTACTCTCTTGTTGCTCCTTAATCAGGCCGATTTTATACAGTTGATCATCAAA
>JAMOMH010000126.1 GCA_027068675.1 Sedimenticola sp. | reverse complement strand
GTTTATGGCGTGGTAGCAGGGGAGGGTCGCCACTAAGAAGATTGATGCCTGGGTCACGGATTTGGATGTTGAGCGTACTCTCTTGTTGCTCCTTAATCAGGCCGATTTTATACAGTTGATCATCAAATCGGCTGACAGAGACCAGCAGCCCATAATCATCAAAGGCGTAGGTTTCACCTGTTTGGCCAATACGCCCAAGTTGAGTCAGTCGTGAGAACTCCTTCTTAGGTAGTAATCGTTGAGTGACTACTGCAATGGTCTTGCCGCTCTTATCAACAATAGGGGCAGCGATGAACATGGTGGGTGGTTTACCTGTGGTTGTGCTGCCTGGAATATTAATATCAGAACGAATGGGTGGGATAAATACCGCCTCCCCTAATAGGACACGCTGCAGATGATCGGGCCGCTGTTTAGCGATTAGGTTGAGTGTGCCAATGTTGCTATCACGTTTAGAGCTGATGCTGATCAACTCTGGGTTGATAATGAAAAAGCCAATATCCCCCACTAAATATTGCTGCTGCTGAAAAAAGAGGCGTATTTCAGCCTGCAGTGGGGAGGCGATCAGTGACTCTTGATTGGCATCTACTTTGAGCAGCGCTTTGGTTAGCCTAACTAACTCCTCATCATGTCCCACCTGAGCCAGGATTAATTTTTTACTCTGCGCCCAGATATCAAGCCCCTCTACCGTGGTGTGCAGAATTGTTTGTAGTGAACTCTCTACATTGAGTAGAAGTGTCTCTTTGTGCCTATTCAGAGCCAGTGATGCGATGAATATTATAAAAATAATGAAGATGGTTAATAGAAGTGCGCTCAGATATTGGGATTGGCGTGTACCGAACTGTAATAACTGTGGACATGAATGAGCCGTTTTGTTATCTGCCATTACCTAACCTTGTGCCCTATTTCATGCTCTATATGAGAGGTGGAAATAAGAGTGATAGAGTGGAGCATGCTGTATGCCGATCTGTAAATTTTAGTCCTTAGTTACCTAAAATAGGTGTTTAAGGTGTAAAATATGGTGAATTATGTTGAGAAGTGGTCTGCTCTAAAGTGATTGGATAGATGAGAGCGAGCCTTTTACTCTATCGCCTCTATTCAGGGTCGATTCGCCTCAAAAAACTTTGACCAATCTTAAACAGATAGACAAAGAGGCGTAGAGAGAGCACGCCAGAGAAAAAGAGCCATGCATTGTTATGTGCAATACCGAGGCAGAGCAGTACCAGCGTGCTGAGGAATGTCATAATGAAGAACCAATAGAAGAGGATCAGCCCAGTTCCTTGCTGGTTCTCTACCCACTCGGTCAGCCAGAGTGTGATCGACTCTTTTTTAATGGGTTGCTCGGTTCTCATCGCGCTTCTCCAAGATTGCATCCATATCAAGGGTAGCGGCCAGTGGTGAAGTTCTCTTGAGTGCTAACCCCTACTTTTTATTAGGCGTTCAAGGCGCAATCGTTGACGTTTATCAAAGAGTCGCTTAGACCCCATCATTGTTGCTGTGACAGCGCCAAAGCCGGTTCCAGCTGCGATCAATAGTAGAATCAATATCTGATACTTAGCCGCCTCAAAGGGTGGTGCACCGGCTAAAATTTGCCCGGTCATCATGCCGGGTAGGCTGACAACACCTGCAGCAGCCATCGCGTTGATGATAGGGATGAGGCCGGCGCGTAGCGCATCCCGTCGAATCTCGTTAATGGCCTGATTCCAATCATGGCCAAGCATTAGACGAGCCTCAATGGCGCGGCGTTGTTGCCATGCGTTGTGGGTGAGATTATCTAAGCTGATAGCGATGCCCGACATGGTGTTGCCGAGCAGCATGCCGAGTAGGGGGATGAGATACTGCGGTGTGTACCAAGGATCGACCTGGATGATGAGGTGGACGGTGATCAGGGTAATACTGAAGGAGGAGATAAACATCGACAGGGTGCCCACACCGATCCCCCAGAACCCGCGAAAACGGTATTTCTGCCGTGCCATCACCTCATAACCGGCCACACTGAGCATAAAAATAGTGAGGGCCAGTACACTCCACAGAGAGAATTGTTCAAAGAGTATTTTTAGCACTAAGCCAAGAAGGGTGAGCTGTATAACACTTCGCACAGCAGCAATCAGCAGGCGGCGCTCCAGCCCTAACTGAAGTCTGAGGGAGAGCAACCCTAGCAGTAACACGAGCCCCGCCGCCAGTGCCAGTGTGAATGGAGTGAGTGAGATTAACGCCATTTCACCCTACCATTGTTGATTTCGATATGTCGGTTACTGATGCGCTGCTGTTGTTCAGGGGCGTGGCTAATCCAGATAACGGCACTGTTATGTTGGGCTTGGTAGGTGGTGATGAGTTGCTCTACTCGTAGGCTATTTTCACCGTCCAGGTTAGCGGTTGGTTCATCTAACAGCAGTATCTTGGGGTGCTTCTCTAGTAGACGAGCGAGTGCCAAGCGTTGTCGCTCACCGCTGGAGAGGCGCTCTACGGGCCAGGTGAGTACATCGGTATCAAAATTGAGCGAGGCTAAAAGTGAATGATCAGCATGATTGAAGTGGTCGCCCACCTCATCAGCCCACCAGCCACTCTCAGCGGGAAGCAACCCCACCTGTTGCCGCCAGAGTGGTGGCTCTATCTCGGTAGAGAGCTGGTTGTCCAGGCGCATTTCACCTCGATGTGGGTCGAGATCAGCAATGGCACGAAAGAGCATGCTCTTGCCACAACCTGATGGGCCACTTAGTGTAAAACACTCTCCCGCTTCAATTTGCAGATCAAAGGGTTGCAGTAGATCTATTTGGAATTGATGTAGAGTGAGGCGAGTCAATGGGCTACTGTCGAATGAAGATGAGATCCCAAACACCATGACCTAACCGCTCACCCCGCCGCTCAAACTTGGTGATTGGGCGCGTATCTGGGCGAGGAGAAAAATTGCCGGTACCGGTGCTGTTCTTGAAACCTTCTGCATCGCTTAGGTCAGCCATCATCTGCTTAGCATAGTGTTCCCAATCGGTTGCCATGTGCAGAAATCCGCCCTCTCTCAGGCAGCCACGCAACATCTCGATAAGCTCTGGCCGCACAATCCGCCGTTTATGGTGCCTCTTTTTATGCCAAGGGTCAGGGAAAAAGAGCTGTAAACCTGTTAGTGAGTTGTCTGCCAGATGGTGGCGTAAAATCTCCATAGCATCGTGCCGTATCACCCGCACATTGGCTAGATTGCCTTCGGCTAAACGTAACATCAGATGTCCTACGCCTGGGCGGTGTACCTCAATACCTAGGTAGTTATAGCCGGGTCTGTTTTGTGCCATTTGAAACAGCGAATCACCATTGCCAAAACCGATCTCCAAAATGACGGGGTTGTCATTACCGAAGAGCATTGGCAGATCAAGCTTTCCTTCAGGCTGGCTGATGCCAAAACGTGACCAATGTCTATCAAAGGCGCGTTGTTGTCCCTCAGTCATGCGTCCTTCACGTAGGACAAAACTGCGGATTGGACGGTGTGGTGGCTGCTGTTCAGACATGGGGCGTTAGGTTGTCAAAGTGGGGTAGGGTGAGAGGTGGGCACAAAAGTGGTGCCCACCCTTCATGGTTTTTTAGAAGAACAGCCCGTCGATAGGTGATGAGGCGGAGGCGAAACGCTTGGCTGGCATGCGGCCTGCCAGGAAAGCTTCACGACCTGCTTCAATCCCTTTGCGCATGGCAGATGCCATCAAAATAGGGTTTTGTGCAGCGGCAATAGCGGTATTCATCAATACACCATCACAACCTAACTCCATTGCTACGGCAGCATCAGAGGCGGTGCCAACACCGGCATCGACTAGGATTGGTACATTGGCGTTCTCAATGATGGTGCGGATGTTGAGGCGATTACGGATGCCGAGGCCAGAGCCGATTGGTGCAGCCAGCGGCATCACTGCAACACACCCCATCTCTTCTAACTGTTTAGCAAGAATAGGGTCATCGTTGGTGTAGACCATGATATCAAAGCCATCTTTAATCAGCTCTTCAGTCGCCTCTAGTGTGGCACGCATATCAGGGAATAGCGTCTTCTGGTCGCCCAGCACCTCCAGCTTGACTAGATTGTGACCGCCCAGTAGTTCACGCGCCAGACGACAAGTACGCACAGCACTTTTGGCGTCAAAACAACCAGCGGTATTAGGCAGGATGGTGTACTTCTCAGGTGGCAAAATATCGAGAATATTAGGCTCGTTCTTATCCTGGCCAATATTGGTGCGGCGCACCGCAACGGTCACGATCTCTGCACCACTTGCCTCAATGGCGGCTTGGCTCTCATTGAAATCTTTGTACTTACCCGTGCCAACCAGTAGGCGAGAGGTAAAGGTTTGACCTGCGATAGTAAAGCTATCTGAATTTGTATTTGACATAGTAGGTGTGCTCTTAAGCTTAGAATTCTTTAGGGTCTCCGCACGATGTGTATCGTTGTGCAAAGGTCGCCCTCTATTAGCCGCCGCCGACGGCGTTGATAATCTCGATTCGGTCATTGGCTTGGATCAGGTGCTGCTCAAAGGTGCTATGTGGTACTAGCTCCTCATTCACCTCAACTGCAATACGTTTACCGGTTAGCGCTAACTGTTCAATTAGAGCGGCCATGCTGCTCTGTTCGGCAACTGTTCTCTCTTCACCGTTGATGTAGATCTGCATTCGATGCTCCTCAAAGAAATGGATTCTACAATAGATTTGATGTTGGCTGATAACAACCTAAGGAAAGAGCGGAAATAGCTTTATCCATAAAAAAAATAGGTGTATCTAATGCTGACCGAAGAAAAATACTAAATTTATCTCTAGAAGAGTCGATATGTAGATTATACGTGCATCTAGCAGACCTTCCGCAAGCTGGTACAAGTTAAGTCTCTTAACGGAAGGAATCTAGTAGCAATATTGTTTTTTTTTGGGGATAACAATGAAAAGAATCATAGCAGTTGTTGCACTGACAGTGGTGTGCAGTGGTGTATTTGCAGGCACTTTGAAATATGAAGGCTCTTCTACGATAGGTAAGTTTATTACGGATGCTAAAGAGACCTATAGCGCATCCAGCTTCAAAATCTATACAAAAACAGAGAGTGGTGGGGGTGAGAAGTGCGTCGTAGCAGGTAAGTGTGATATCGGTGGTGTTGCACGTGATGTTAAACCGGGGGCTTTAGAAAAAGGTGTGGTTGCTACTACGGTGGGCAGAGATGCGATTGCCGTCATTGTGCACCCCTCTAACTCTATTGACAGCCTCTCTTTATCTCAACTGAGTGATATTTTTACCGGTAAAGTTACCAACTGGAGAGATGTGGGGGGTGCTGATCTACCCATTAAGGTTTTTATCACTGGCGCCAATTCAGCCACTAATAAAGTCTTTAAAAAAGTGGTTCTGCAAGGTGGAGCTTACAAGGGAAAGGCGGTGAAACCTGATGCAAAAATCATCAAATTAGTCACCAAACAGAAGGGGGCTATTGGCCAAATTAGCTTTGCCTTTATTACCAGCAACAGCAAAGTTAAAACAGTAAAACCAGGTGGCGAAGAGGCCAGCTCAGCCAATGCCAATTATCCTATCACCCGTCCGCTAAATATCGTCACTAAAGGAGCACCTAGTGGTGAGGCTAAGGCATTTATTGATTGGGCACTCTCAGCTGAAGGGCAGACTGTTGTGAAGAGAAAATTTAAAGGTTTGTAGCTGTTCATTAATCCAAGCAGCATATCAAAAATAATATTATTAGCTGCGTGCCTTGTTGAAAGAAGCAACACTTCAATGAGGTGCGTGAGGACGATCTTATGCACAGTATCAAAGCCAAAATAGTTGCCTGTATAGTTATGTTTGTACTTGTCTCATCGGCCATGGTTGTCTCGACACTTGTCACCGTCTCAAAGCAGGAACACGATACGGCTATCATCAATAAAGCGGGTAAGCAGAGGATGCTCACGCAGAAGATGATTAAAGAGTTTTATGTCTACTACAGTGATGCTGGTGAAGATGAGGCAGCACTAAAAGTGAAGGAAGATAAGCTGAAAGCGACGATCGACCTTTTTGATAGGACACTAATCGGATTGATTGATGGAGATCCGGCGCTAGGGCTTCCAGAGGCAGAGACACCAGAGATTAGAGCACAGCTGCTGAAAATTTCAGAGTTGTGGGCGCAATTTATCACAACATTTGAGACGGGTTTTGTAGAGGGCTTCTTTGAAGAGGAGGAGGCTTTTCTAAACAACAATAATATTGCACTGCTCAAAGAGATGGATGGTGCCGTCACGCTTATTGGTCAAGTATCAAGAGATAAGGTGGCATTTCTTGAACAGATGCAGTACCTCTTTCTGATTGTATCCATTGTGATGGGTATTGTTATTTTCATCCTTGCCAAGATGATGATTATACATAGATTGGAGCAATTGGCTGTTCAGGTGAGTGAGATAACCAATACACGAGATCTGACAAAACGGCTGGATGGCTCAAATGATGAGATAGGTGGACTGGCCAAAGGGATTAACTTTTTCCTTGATGAATTCCAGGCGCTACTGGGTGATGTGGTTCAAGCGACGGTATCGGTTAACCGTCTAACCTCAGAGCTATCAAAAGCCTCAAGTAAAATGGAGAGTGATGCCACGCAGCAGCAGGATCAAACTGATCAAGTTGCCGCTGCAATTGAAGAGATGAGTGTCACCGCTCAAGAGGTGGCAAGCAACTCAACCTCTGCCTCAGAGTTTGCTTCAGAGGCTTCACAAGTGGCCACTGAGGGTGGTGAGGTGGTGAGGCAAACGATCGAAAGTATCAAACAAATTGCAGAGACGGTAGGAAACTCATCAAGAATTATCAGTGCCTTAGGTGATAACTCCGATAAAATAGGCCAGATTGTTGCAGTCATTGAAGATATTGCTGCACAGACCAATCTACTTGCCCTAAATGCCGCTATTGAGGCGGCCCGTGCCGGTGAACAAGGGCGTGGTTTTGCCGTGGTTGCCGATGAGGTGAGGAATTTAGCGAGGCGTACCAGTGATGCAACCAATGAGATTGCAGGGATGATTGGTACGATTCAGAGTGATACTAAAAATGCTGTTGTATCGATGGAGAGTGGTACTCGACAAGTTGAAGAGGGAGTTGATCTTGCCAACCAAGCGGGTGGTTCACTTGGTCGTATTGTTGAAGTGGTGGGTGGTGTTACTGATATGGTCAGACAGATCGCCACTGCTGCTGAGGAGCAAACCTCTGTTTCGGATGAGATTGGTCGAAATATCACAACTGTCGCTGAAATTACTCGGGAGACGGTGCATGTCTCTCAGCAATCCTCTCAAGGTAGTCAAGTATTGATGCAGCAGGTTGATGAGCTACAGCAGAAGATCTCACAATTTAAGCTCTAATAGCCCCAATTCAAATTTAAACGGGCTCGGATACCATTCAGTTTAAGGAGAAATATTGAAGTGTGAGTGGAAATGATCAAATAACTTTATAGCTGGCAATATAAAGAGAGCTCATAGTCTGGTCTTTTGTTGTGTTATGGCACGAATGCACTTCCCTAACTTACAATTTTCGGCACACTCTTGGGAAACTTTACAAAAGACACATTAGAGACTTAACGCTGTTTTGAGATTACTCAACCAGCTCAACAGCACGAGCCAGCAATTGTCCACAACCAGCGTCAACATCTTGTCCAACTGAGTTTCGTAGCTTGGTGAAGACCCCCTGTTGGTTTAGGTAGCTCGCCATCATTTCCGCTTGCCCCCATGAGGGTCGCTTGAAATTGAGGCTGGAAATTTGGTTGTAGGGGATGATGTTCAATATGGCATATTTTCCTTTGAGGAGTTTTACAATATTTTCCAGCTCCTCTCTACTGTCATTAATGCCTTTGAGCAGTGTCCACTGATATTGAATGGGATAGCCAACAGTACGTGCATACTCTTCACTCAATTCAACTAATTCAATCGGATTGATATCGGGTGATTGAGGCAGCAATTTTCTCCGCATTTTTGCCGATGTGGTGTGTAGAGATAGCGCCAATGCAGGTTTTACTCGTCCTAAAGGTAGGCGTTTAAACATCTGTCGGTCACCTACGCTAGAGAAGATTAAATTTTTATGGCCAATACCCCCGAGTGTTCCGAGTAGCTCAATTGCATCCAACACATTCTCTAGGTTATGAGCCGGCTCACCCATCCCCATGAAAACTACATTTCTAACTTCACGCAGTGAACGGGCAAGAACCACTTGTGCAACAATCTCAGCACTACTTAGCTGGCGTAGCAGCCCCTCTTTACCCGTCATACAGAAGAGACAACCGACAGCACATCCTAGCTGTGTAGAGACGCACAGACTTTTGCGTGGCAAGAGAACACTCTCAACTAATTGCCCATCTGCCAGCTTGAGTAATAGCCTTGTGCCTTCATCTTCTCCGACATTTTTTGAGTGTAGCTGAGTGAGGGATTGCAGCTCTTTTTCTATTTCCGGCAGTGCAGTGCAGAGTGCTTTGGGTGGTGGGTATTTTTTCCAGCCTCGACCACTACCCAATGGCTGCACATGTAACCAATTCTGTAATAGATAATGCTCGTGGCAAGGTTTAGCACCAAGCTTATGGAGGCGCTGTTTAATATCACTTAACTGCATAAAGGGTGGACTTACAATAGTGGATAGAGACTAAATTTTTCAGTGTACCTAGACCCATATAGGTCATTCATATAGCTTTACTAGCCACAATATTCTTTAAATTTCTTGTCACTACCGCAGGAGTAAAGGTCGTTGTGGACAATCTTATCGTCATTAATAACCGTTACTGATTCAGTATGTTGCCGTGGATACTGTTTATAGAGTGTTTTCATACACTAACTCCCACCATTGCGTGAAACTGTGTTCTAGTTTAACCTTGCGCCTCTGAAATTAACCGAGTCTAGCGATTGCTGGCAAGAGAACACAGCTCTTTAGGTTGATGAAAAATTGGAGAGGTGTCCGAGCGGCTGAAGGAGCACGCCTGGAAAGCGTGTATGGGTTAACACCCATCGAGGGTTCGAATCCCTCTCTCTCCGCCATAAATAGATGTAACCCGTTGAAATGTATAATTGTATTTTAGCGGGTTATTTTCTACCCACAAAGCGTTTTTATGAACTGTTTGGTTTTTATCATTTCTTAAATCTCATAGGGTTCTATTTCCCGCTGCTTGCAGCGTTTAAAATAGCATTACGATGAAATCTTTGATTTCAGCCAGTATAAAACAGTTATGACTTGTTCAGAGCTTCCCTAGGCGATGATGTATCGTTCGTTAAACGCCTAAACTCAATAGTAAAGCTCTTCATCTCTTTGGCAATTAAGTTATATTTTCGGTTGGCGATGGCACTCTCAAGGCGTTTTAATACGCTATTTATGGCAGGTAGTGCACAGTAGCTGGTTGATCCGCGCAGGTGGTGGACTCTCTCCCGCATTTTTTTCCACTCTTGCAGATCTTGTAGCTTAACGATCTCTATATATTGGTCAGGTAGTTCCTGTAACAATACCTGATAGTTATCGTCTACAAATGTCTCATTGCCACCTGCAATGTGTAGTGCTTGCTCTCTGTCTCTTATCGGTAGGTTTGTGGTTGTGTGAGGCATTAACCCTGATACCTCATTTCTCGGCGTAGAGCGATGATCTGCTGTTAGCCAACTACCCTGTTTAATATGGTCAATGATCCACCAGAGGCGGGGCTCGTTAATGGGCTTTGACATACAGTCATCCATTCCTGCATCGAGCACCTTATCTCGACTGCTGCTAATAACATCGGCTGTTAGTGCTACGATGGGGAGATGGTGCTCTTTAGGCTCAATTTGTCGGTATCTTTGTGTCGCCTCAATGCCATCCATAACGGGCATGTGAAGATCCATTAAAACCAGATCAAAGTGCTCTTTGGTCATATGATCCAACGCTTGCTGGCCATTTTCAACGAGTGTTATTTTGGCACCTGTCCCCTTCAACAACTCACCAATTAGTCGCTGGTTAATACTGTTATCATCGGCCACTAAGAAGCTAAGCTCACTATAGTCTGATGGCCCAACGGAAGAGAGTTGTGGCGGTTTATCTATAGCGATACTACTACCTGTTCCAATGCGGGAGATATTCAGCATGCTCTGTAGATTTCGTAGCATGACAACCTCTTCCACAGGCTTGGTTACTGAGTAGTTGATGCCCAGTATGCGGCATTGATCGAATAGCAACTGGTCTGAGGTGCTGAGCATGGCGAATATAGGTAGCTTGCTCTCCTTGCGGCACGATTTTATCAACTCAAAGGCTGAGCCATCTCTTAGGTCAGTCGCTGTGAAACCAAGAATAAGAGCATCAATATTTTCTGGCTGACTCTCTAGATGTGAGAGCAACTCATCGGGTTGTAAGCAGTGTTTTACCTCTGCTCCCCAGCTCTCTAGTCGATGGTATGAGCCTAAGCCAGAGAGCTTATGGCTATCAAAAAGAAGCAGTTGAATACCTCTTAATTGAGGTGGTGATGTGGTGCTAAGCTCCACAGGGCGCTCCAGTGTTAGCTCGACAGTAAAGCAGGCGCCTTTACCCTCTTCGCTCTGTAGGGTGATTTTGCTATTCATCGCCTCTACCAATCTTTTGGATATGCTCAGCCCTAAACCTGTGCCTCCATAGGTTTTTAGTGTGGTCTGTTCACCTTGATTAAAGGCATCAAACAGTGTGGACTGCTGCTGTTTTGCAATGCCTATACCGGTATCGCTCACCGAAAAGCTAAAGGTACACTGCTGCTCAGTTGCTTGCTCCAACATAACTCGGATTATAATTTCACCTGAGTTGGTAAATTTAATGGCATTGCTGACTAGGTTAATCAAAATTTGTCTGATTTTTGTTGAATCTCCGATCAATTGATCGGGCATATCACTGTAGACCTGTACGACCAGCTCTAAATCTTTTGCATGTGCCGTGGGAGCTAACAGGGCAATGCTATCCTCAAAGCACTCACGCAGGCTAAAAGAGGTGCTATCTAAAGTGAAGTGCCCCGCCTCAAGCTTGGAGAAGTCGAGAATGTCGTTGATGATGATCATCAGCGCACTGGCTGACTTATTGACGGTATGGATGTAGTCCTGCTGTGTTACATTGAGATCGCTCTTCAGCAGCAGACCAGAGAAGCCGATGATGGCATTCATCGGTGTTCTTATTTCATGGCTCATATTGGCCAAAAACTCTGATTTGGCACGATTGGCCTCTTGTGCCCGCTTGCGAGCCAGATCCAACTTTATGTTCTGTATCTCTAACGCCTCCATGGTCTGCACCAGATCCCCTGTTGCCTGGTCGACTTGACGCTGGAGGTTATCTTGGCCTGCTCTAATTCTATCTGCCATTGTATTGAACCCCTCCTCCAAGCTGCGTAGCTCACCTTCAGAGACAACCTCAATTTGAGTCTCAAGATCACCCTCTTCAAGCTGTTTAATTGCCTGGGTCAATCGCTCAATAGGGGTTGTAAATCGGCGGCTTGTCGCTAGTACAATAAAGAGTGTTACTAACAGCCCAAATAGGGTGATGGCGGCGCTATTCAGCATAATATCTACCTGCCGCTGTACAATACCGGTGCGAGAGAGCTGTATGATGATTGAACCAATCTGCTCTTCTGTGACTAGCTCTTCAGTATCATTCTGCTCAGGGAAATCGAGAAAGCTTGTTGTGGTATTTAATGTATAGACAGGAGTAGAAAAATTAACCAAATGCTGATTGTTACCTTCAGTTTTTCCCCCAAAACCCTCTGCGCTGGTACGTGATAATACGGTGCCATCAGCATCCTTAATGATGGCAACAACCACACCAGGGTGTGCAAAAACTTTATTGACGGATGCTTGAAGTGCCTCTTTATTAACTGTGAAAATTCCGTAGATACTGAGAGCTGCTAGCTCTTGAGCGATGGCGTTACCCTTCTCATAAAATGAGTGTTCAAGATCAGATAGTCGAGTTGAGACAAAATACCATGCCAATGTGATGCTGATGACAATGGCGGGGAGTAGGCCAATGAAGAGTACGTTGATTTGGATTTTAGAGAACTGATACCACTTCATGCCTACTTATCCAGCAATGAGTTACGCAGTACTTTTTCAGTAGGCAACGTAATTTTAAAGGAGCGAGCTACACTCTTATTTGTCACTACACTAAAGTATGTAGAGTATTGAGGAGGGGGAAGATGTTGCTGCCCTGAGGAGAAATATTGTTGTACAACGTCTGCTAAATGGTGGCCGATCTGCTCAGGTGTTGAGTAGAGAGCCAAAAGCGCCCCCGCTTTCACATAACCTTTTGAGAACCCCACCACCGGCACACCATTATGATAGCTTGAGAGTAGAACATTAAAGACTGTTTGCTTACTGTAGACCTCTGGGTCAGGCAGTGTGAGCAGCACATCAATTCGTTTTAATAATTGTCTGAGTGCTGCGCCAACCCCCGCTCTATTTTTGATGACCACGCTCTCTAGGTGTAGCCCCGCTTTCTCGGCTAATGCTTTAATATGAGGGGCGGTATGTTGGCTTGAGGGGCCATAGATTACGCCAAGCCGCGTGCGTTGAGGTAGTGCTGTTTTAATGAGGTGAATCTGCCGCTCCAGTGGTTGATTAAGAAAAATGGAGCTTACCTTCTGCGGCTGGCAGCAGTTGGGTAGATTGTTGAATGTGGATTCAGGGAGTAGCGTATAGAGTGTAGGGCTCTTGATAGAGGCGGTGGCAACATCTCTTGCCGCTCGGCTTCCCAGTGTGATAACTAGGTCGGGGGCGACTCTGCTGGTAAGTGATGCCATATCCTCGGTGTTAAGTGAGGCCCTAATCACTTGGTCAACCTTTAAGCAGGCTATTGACTTATCTGTACATGTAGCCTCTAGGTTTTTGTTCATCTGCTCAATGACTTGATCATAGATGGAACTTGTTCCACTGGTGATGGCAATGATTTTAGCTGGTGCAGTAGCTGCAACATTAGAGGTGATAAATAGTGCTAAAATGGTACAGCAGTAGAGCAAGCAATGAGAGAACAAAGATACCCCTCTCAAATAGTTTGAGGGAGCTAACTTATTGTTAAAAAAAATATTAACGAGCATTCCTTCCTGGATATACCTCTCTATTCCTAAGGAGGCTCTGAATAAGTCTGACTGCGCTAAAGCTCAGCTGGTATAAAACAATCAAGACTTATTCAGAGCTTCCCTAATATTAATAATTAGTCGAAAAACAGCTCAAATTCAATATAACTCTCAGGCCCAACCTCATTCGATTTTCGGAAATCGGTATAGTCAGCACCAATATTTTTTAATATCAGTGACACTTTTCCCTCGGCACCAAAATAGTGGGTGGTATAGGAGAGTTTGGCGTCAATTTTGTCATAGCTAGGTAGCTCCTCTCCGTCACCAAACCACTCAAAGCCATCAAGGCGATAGTAGACGATGCTGCCATCAAAGCCATGTGGGAACTGGTGGGCAAGCAAGATGCTTATAGTATTTCTGGGTATCAATGAGGCGAAGTCAGTGAAGATATATGGACGTTTTGCATCAGGGCTATTGAAGAGACGAATAAACTTACCGGAAGCTTTGGCAAAGGCATAACTGATGCGTAGCAAGCTGTTGTCTGATGGTTTAGCTGAGATGCCTAGCTCATACCCAGAGGTGGTGGCATCACCCACATTGGTAAATGTCCAAGCCCCCGCCTCACTCGCCTCAATTGAACAGATAACCTCATCTAAACAGAGGTTGATTCTGGGTTGGCCAATAAAATCTCTTATCTCATCTCGATAGAGCTTTGCATCGAGTGTTAGCCCCAGGCTTGGAATATTGCCCACATAACCCAATTCAACTGATTCTATCTCTTCAGGTTTTAGCCTACCTGCGCCTCGGTAGATCACATCATAGGTGGTCTCATTTTGAAAACGAGCACGCATAAGGGAGTTGTTCTCGACTAATGTCGGCATACGTATCGCTTTGCTATAACTCAATCTAAGCGTTTGCAGATTATCCACATGAAAATTAAATGCCACCCGTGGTGAGTAGTAGGGTTGGTAATCTTCGTATGACTCTGCCATCAATCCGAGGTTGATGACGAAACTGTCTAGCGCATACCACTCGGCATTACCAAAGGCCCGTACTTGTGAGCGTTCAACTTTATTGTTGTCCTCAAATCTTGCCAAACTCCAGGCGGAGTCGTGCCTAGCGCCAGCTCCCCAAACAAGTCGCAAGCGATCAGATAAGCGTAGTGAGTGCTGCAACTCCAGATCATACCGTTCACTATTTAGGTCATGATACCCCACCTTTAGGCGCTGATCGGGCCAGCCAAAAGTATCTTGAACATAGGATGGTGGTATAGGCACCCCTAGAGTGATAGAGAGATACTCAGAGGCGAGCATCGTCTCATATTCATCATCAATCTCTTGATAGTTATGGTAGAGCTGTATTGACCACTCACTCTCTACACTCTCTATTCGGCTAAAACGGATCTGCTGAAAATTCTGTGTGTCATCAATCGTGCGATCAGGCTGGTAGGGGTCAAAATCAGTGGCTGATGCTCCCTCATAGTTATCTTCACGCTCCCCTTCTGAAAAACCTGCTATAAATAGCAGATCGCTCTTTGCGTCCAGATGAAAATCACCACGGAAATTCACCATTTGAGTGCTGAAATCATCCTCCCGACTGTCTAAACCCTCACTTTGCTCTTGCATCACTGTCAGTCGAAAATCAAAGTCTTTGATTGAGAGCGCCTGCCTAGCCAGATAACGCTTAGTTGCAAGGGAGCCGGCAGTTACCTTTAATAGTGTGCCGCTCTGCTCAGCCGGATGGATAGTGATGATATTGATCGTCGCACTAAAGGCATTGGCTCCAAAGGCCGCTGCATTAGGGCCACGAATAATCTCAATGCGCTGAATGTCTTCGATTAAAACGGGGAAACTTGCCCAGTTCACTCCACCAAAACCGGCATCGTAGACTGAGCGTCCATCAACCAATACCTGCATATTTCGTGCAAATTCATCACTAATACCGTGATATGTCACTGTCATTCGGCTACCGGTGACCCGGCCCACCTGGAAGCCAGGCACCAACCGCAATACATCAGGGATTGTGGTTGCACCTAATGCATCAATTGTCTCTCGTTCAATTACCGTCATGGCAACTGGCACATCGGTTAATGGCTGAGCAAGGCGTGTTGCAGAGAGGACTACCGGCATGTCAAATAGAAAATCCTCCTCACTCAAATCGCCTGCTGAATGTACGGCAGAAGAGGGGAGGGAGAGCGTTGAAAGAAGTGAGCCAAGCAGGGCTGCTTGAATATATCCATTGGAGTGGTGTCTAGCCGTCATAACTACAGTGCCTGTTTGGCGATAGATTGTAGAGGTGGTGTTTCCCCTCCACTATTTTCAAAAAGTCTACCACCGTTTGCATGACTCTGTGAGTAGCAATTTCCTTAGCCTGCCTCTGTGATTCACCAATTCAGTCAAGTAGACTGCCGACTATGAATTTTCCTACGATTGAACAGAAGATTGGCCACACCCCACTGGTTCGTCTGCAACGCCTGCCGAGTGATCGCAACAACCTGCTACTGGTGAAGCTTGAGGGGGATAACCCAGCAGGCTCTGTTAAAGACCGGCCTGCATTGAGCATGATCAATGGTGCTGAAGCGCGTGGAGAAATTAAACCAGGTGATACGCTGATTGAGGCGACCAGCGGCAATACCGGCATCGCCTTGGCAATGGCAGCGGCCATTAAAGGTTACCACATGATTTTGGTGATGCCAGCCAATATGAGTGAAGAGCGCCGTGCAGTGATGTGTGCCTATGGTGCCAAAATAGTACAAACTTCTGTTGCGGGCAGCATGGAGGGGGCGATCGACCGAGCCAATGCGATGCAGGCAGCAGGTAGGGGGAAGATTCTCGACCAGTTCTCCAATCCCGATAACCCACTGGCCCACATCGAAGGGACGGGCCCAGAGATTTGGCAGCAGACCGAGGGCAAGATCACCCACTTCGTCAGTGCGATGGGCACCACCGGCACCATTATGGGGGTCTCAACCTACCTAAAATCGCAAAATCCTGATGTGCATATTGTTGGTGTACAGCCTGCCGAAGGGTCTCACATTCCTGGTATTCGTCGCTGGCCAGAAGCCTACATGCCTTCAATATTTGATGCCAAACGGGTTGACCGTATCATCGATATCAACCAGCATGAAGCGGAGCAGACTACTCGTGATCTTGCCACACAAGAGGGTATTCTTGCTGGTGTCTCATCGGGTGGTGCGGTGGCCGCTGCCTTAAAGATCTCTGCTGAGGTCGAAAATGCCATCATCGTAAGCATCATCTGTGACCGAGGAGATCGTTACCTCTCCACCGGCATATTCTCTGCTGAGTAAACTCAATAATGTCCCGAAAACGTCGTAGAAACAGGCCGCCTGCCGAACCGTCAGAAGCGCTTATCGAATCCCTCAATCACGATGGTCGTGGTGTTGCCCATGTCGATGGGAAGGCCGTCTTCATCTATGGTGGCTTGCCGGGTGAAAAGGTGCGTTTTCGCTACCTGAAACGTAAGCGCAGTTATGATGAAGGGTCGGTGGTTGAGGTGCTTAGCGCCTCACCAAAACGGGTTGAACCACGCTGTGATAAATTTGGCATCTGCGGCGGCTGTAGTCTGCAACATATGGATAGCCAATCGCAGATTGAGGCTAAACAGCAGGTGTTGCTGGAGAATCTTCAACACATTGGCAAGGTGGAGGCGGAGCGTGTGCTGCCTCCCCTCACTGGCGAGGCGTGGGGTTATCGACGCAAAGCGCGTCTTGGTGCCAAATTTGTCGACAAACATGGCAAAGTCTTTGTCGGCTTTCGTGAGCGTGGCACCTCCTTTATTACGGATACAGTCCACTGCGCCATTCTGCACCCTAAAGTTGGCACTATTTTGGACAAGCTTAGTTCTCTCATTGATGGCCTCTCCATCAACAACAAAGTGCCACAAGTTGAGATGAGTATGGGCGATGAGGTCTGTGTGTTGATCTTCCGCATCATGGAGCCAATCATCGAGAGTGATCGACAAAAACTAGGTGAGTTTGGTCAGCAACATGATCTACATATCTACCTGCAAGAGGGTGGCCCAGAGACCGTCCGCCCCCTCGAAGGCATCCCTGCGCGACTCAGCTATAAACTGCCCCATTTTGATCTGGAGCTGGAGTTTTTGCCTAGTGATTTTACTCAGGTCAACTCCGACATTAACCGCAAAATGCTCAACCTCACCATGGAGCTACTCGACCCCAAAGAGGATGAGACGGTGCTCGACCTCTTCTGTGGAGTCGGCAATTTCACCTTGCCGTTAGCACGCCTCGCCAAGCGGGTAACCGGCGTCGAAGGGGATGCTGGGTTGGTCGCCCGCGCCCGTGAAAATGCCGATCGTAATGGTTTGAATAACGTCAATTTTCATGTCGCCAACCTCTATGAGTCACTGGAGGGGGCCAACTGGCTGGGGGAGTCGTTCGACAAAGTGCTGCTTGATCCACCCCGCTCAGGTGCTGCTGAGATTCTTGAGCATCTGCCAAAAATGGGTGCTAAACGTATCGTTTATGTCTCCTGTTATCCTGGTACGTTGGCGCGTGATGCAGGCATCTTAGTCAACCAACATGGATACAAACTGAAGGCGGCTGGTGTGATGGATATGTTTCCACACACGGGGCATGTCGAGTCGATTGCGCTGTTTGAGAAAGAGTAGCGGGTTAGCTCTCTGTGGTAAAAAACCTCCTTCAAAATACTGTTTTACTACTACTGCTCACCCTGCTGAGCGCATGCAGCCAACCGCCTCCTGATGCTATTCGTATGGGGCTGGCCAGCTCAGCGGTTAACCTCGACCCCCGCTTTGCTACCGATGCTGCCTCAACACGCATCAACCGTCTGCTCTACCAGACTCTTGTTGAGTTTGACCAGAGTAGCTTGCCGATCCCCTCACTTGCCCGCTGGCAACAACTCACACCAAGCGACTACCGTTTTACGCTGCAAGGTGAGAACCACTTCAGCAACGGCCAACAGCTAACCGCCAGCGATGTTGTGGCTACCTTCCAATCCATTATTGACCCTGCTACGGCATCACCCCATCAAGCAACACTGGAGATGGTGCGACAGATTGAGCGGGTTGATGAGAGAACCATCGTATTCAGACTCAACCGTCCTGATCCACTCTTCCCTGCCTATCTCAGCATCGGCATCTTGCCAGCAGATAAGATCAAACAGCAGCACCCCTTTCATCAGCACCCTCTCGGTAGTGGCGCCTTTAAATTTATTGCATGGCCAAGTGATGGGCATCTCCAGCTAGAGCGTCTTAGCGACCAGCAGAAGGTTGATTTTATTACGGTAAAAGATCCAACTGTGCGGGTACTTAAACTGTTAAGAGGTGAAATTGACCTGCTACAAAATGATCTGCCAACAGAGCTGCTGGGCTACCTCAAAGAGCAGAGCGATATCACCATTAGCCAGAGCCGAGGTTCAAACTTCACCTATCTCGGCTTTAATCTGGAAGACCCCGTTACCAGCAACCTGTTGATCCGCCAAGCTGTGGCTCATGCGGTTGATCGACAAACAATCATCCACCATCTTTTTGGTGATGCAGCTACCCCTGCTCAAGCGCTGCTCCCCCCTTGGCACTGGGCAGGAGCAAGCTCACTGCAAGCGATCCCTTACGATTCCTTGCGAGCTAAAAGACTCCTTGCCAAGGTGGGCTACAACCAAGAGAACCCTCTCAAACTCACCTACAAAACCTCCAGTGACCCTTTTCGTATCCGCATTGCCACCATCATTCAGCATCAATTGGCTGAGGTAGGCATTGAGCTGGATGTACGCTCTTTTGACTGGGGCACCTTCTATGGTGATATCAAAGCGGGCCGTTTTCAGCTCTACTCACTTGCTTGGGTTGGTATTAAAACACCTGATATATTCCGTTATGTTTTTGCCAGCGACTCAATGCCACCAGATGGGGCCAACCGTGGCCGATTTAATGATCCTGAGACAGACCGCCTAATTGCCCATGCTGAGCAACAAGTCTCACCCGCTGTGCAAGCTCCGATCTACCATCAACTGCAACAGCGTTTACTTGAGCAGCTACCCTATGTGCCGCTCTGGTATGAAGAGCAAATTTTTGCCAGCAGAAGTGACATAAAGGGCTATTATCTAGCTGAAGATGGTAACTATGATGGGCTGAAACAGGTCAAACGAGTTGAAGATGCCAACAAAAATTGAGATCAGCCTCAATAAACAGCAGCTCCGCCTACTCAATGCAGAGAGGCTGCTGGCCAGTTACACCATATCCAGTGCGCTCAACGGCCCAGGTGAACAGATGGGCAGTGGTTGTACACCGCGAGGCCGGCACCATATTCGCATCGCTATCGGTGGTGATTGTGCAACTAATACGGTTTTTGTCGGGCGGCGGCAGACGGGGGAGATCTATTCAGCATCACTCGCTCTCCAGCACCCAACGCGTGATTGGGTGCTAACCCGCATCCTCTGGCTGACCGGTGATGAGAGTGGCCGTAACCGTGGTGGTGGTGTTGTTGATTCGTTACGCCGATATATCTACATCCATGGCACACCCGATAGTGAACCGATGGGTGTTCCGCGTTCACATGGCTGTATCCGCATGCGTAATAGCGATCTGATCGAGTTATATGATCAAGTCAGTGCAGGTACACAGGTCGAGATCACCGATGATTAATCGGCGATTATCACTTGAGAAGCGGGAACTCTTCACCAGAATCGATGAGATCCTCTTCTACAAATGGGACCCTATCGGCATCTCAGCGACCGATTGGGCGCGTGATGAGTACCACCCCTACATCCCCAAACTCTTCAAACTCACCCTGGCCAATGACCAAGCCGCCCCGCTGGCAGCCTACCTCAGTGCCATAGTAGAGGGGCGCTTAGACCTTAAGCCCAATAGAGCACATGATCTTGCCATTGCAGCGTTAATACTTGCAGTAAAAGAGCGCTGCTTACTTCCAGAGATTAGCCACCATTAACCTCCTGCTCACCCGTTTAGTTAGTGCAGTTTTTGTCATCTTTGGCGTGATTTGTCTGGTCTTTTTACTGCTGCACATGGTGCCGGGTGACCCTGTTGAGGTGATGCTGGGCGAGTCAGCTCGTCCCGCAGATCGTGAAGCGCTACGCATGGCGTTGGGCTTAGACCAGCCCATCCTAAGCCAACTATGGAGCTATCTAAAAGGGCTGCTACATTTTGACCTTGGCTACTCGCTGCATAGCAAACAACCGATTGCTGACCTGCTGCTACAACGCCTCCCCGCCACCCTGGAGCTAACTGGCGCGGCGCTGTTAATAGCGGTGGTTATCGCCCTCCCTTTGGGTGTGATGGCGGCGTTATATAAAGGCAAAGCGCAAGATGATGCTGCAATGCTCTTCTCACTGGTTGGTATCTCCATCCCCAATTTCTGGCTTGGCCCAATGTTGATTCTGCTCTTCTCACTTGGGCTGGGATGGGCACCAGTCAGTGGTCGAGATGCCCCGGGTGCGCTCATTCTCCCCGCTATCACCCTTGGCACTGCACTGGCGGCCATTCTGGCACGCATGATTCGTAGCACGCTGCTTGAGGTGCTGCATGAAGATTACATCCGCACTGCGCAGGCTAAAGGGTTATCTCGACACGCTGTTATTTGGCGCCACGCTTTGGGTAATGCTTGGCTGCCGATCATTACGCTATTGGGCCTGCAACTAGGGGCACTGTTAGGTGGTGCCGTGATTACTGAAACCATTTTTGACTGGCCCGGCCTCGGTTCATTGCTTGTTGAGTCGATCCAGAAGCGGGACTACCCCGTTGTACAGGGTTGTGTGTTGCTAATCAGCATCGCCTATGTGGTGGTCAACACCCTAACTGACCTTATTTATGGCTGGGTCGATCCACGTATCCGACTCGGTAAGATATGATGGGTTTTCGCCTCGCTATAACGGTTCTGTTGCTATGGGCTTTGATGGCACTCTTCGGCCCGCTGCTGCCACTATCGCCCAACCAAATTGAACTGAGCCAAATTCTCACCCCTCCCAGCAGTAGTGAACTACTCGGTTATGATGATCTTGGCCGTCCGCTGCTTGACCGTCTAGTGGCAGGTGCCCGCATCTCATTTATGGTCGCTTTCGGTGTGGTTTTAGTGGCAGGAAGTTTTGGTATCACCATCGGCCTACTTGCCGGTTATTTTGGTGGTCTGTTTGATCTGATCACCATGCGGATTATCGATATCTTCCTCGCTTTTCCTGGTATTTTGCTGGCTATTGCACTGGCTGGTGTGATGGGGCCAGGCATCGATAATCTGGTGATCGCCCTCTCACTGGTTGGCTGGGTCGGTTATGCCCGACTTGCCCGTTCACAAGTGCTATCACTCAAACAGCGTGACCATGTCACTGCTGCTATCGCCCTGGGTACCAGTGAGCTAACCATTGTCTCCCGCCATCTATTGCCACTCATTGCTGCGCCGCTCATTATTGAGGCAACCTTCGGTATTGCAGGTATGGTGATCGCTGAAGCGGGATTATCATTTCTTGGCTTAGGCGTACAGCCGCCCGAAGCCTCCTGGGGCAGTATGATTCGTGATGGCGCACGTTACATGCTGGTCGCCCCACACATGGTGATGGTGCCTGGGCTTGCTATTATGCTTGTTGTCTTCAGTCTCAACCTGCTGGGTGATCGGCTTAGAGATCGGCTCGATATTCGCAGTCGCCATATAAGTTGATCCTATGAACAGCGGCAAACGTAGAAAAATCCTCTTCCTCTGCACCGGTAATAGCTGCCGCAGCCAAATGGCTGAAGGTTTTGCCAGAGCGCTAAAAGGTGATCAGGTAGAGGCCTACTCGGCGGGTATCGAAACCCACGGCATCAACCCCTATGCTGTAAAAGTGATGGCTGAGTGTGGCATTGATATCTCACAGCAGCAGAGCAAAACATTAGCGGATCTGGCAGAGATCCCCTTTGATATAGTTATCACTGTCTGTGGCCATGCCGATGAGCACTGCCCAACGCTACCTAGCAAGACTAAGGTGATTCACAAAGGTTTTGAAGATCCACCAAAGTTGGCTGAAAAAGCTAAGAGTGATGAAGAGCGCCTACCTCACTATAGAGGTGTGAGAGATGAGATTAGGCGCTATATTGAGAGGCTCTAACGGTCGCTGGTAATTCCCAACTCAGCAGAGATCATCTCAAGAGAGGCGTGGCGCATATCCTTACCATGAATCAGAAAGAGCACATGGCCTGCGATGTTCTTTGCATGGCCACCGATCCGCTCCAAGGCGCGTAGTGCCAGCACCACATCGGCGATATGGCCGACATTGCGGGCATCCTCTAGCAGATAGGTTGAGAGGCGGCGCAGTGCTGATTTGAACTCACTCTCTAACGCCTGGTCTTTGTGTATCACCTCTATTGCACGTTGTAGATTGAGCTGATCAAATGCGGTGATGGTGGCATCGACCATGGTATCGACATAGCTGCCCATTTTGCTGATATCAGTTAGCAGCTGTTGCTGTGGGGGTAGGCTTTCACCTTCGTAGAAACGGATGGTCAGGCGCGCTACCCAGCGGGCTTGGTCGCCCATACGCTCAAGGTCGGAGACGATTTTCCCCACAGTCAATATCTCACGTAGATCTTTGGCCATCGGTTGGCGTTTGGCGATTAGCTGGATGATCGCATCATCGGCTTGGATATCGAGCGCATTGATCTTTTGATCATGTTTAATTACCGCCCGTGCCGCTGCGACATCCTCATCTTGCAGGCTTTTCAGTGCATTTTTGAGCTGCAATCGTACCAAATCACGCATCTGTAACACGGTTTGGTGTAGGTGGTTTAGCTCATCGTTATAACCACTGACGATGTGGCCTTCGGTCATTTCATTCATGATTTTTCCTGATCAGCCGAAGCGGCCGGTGATGTAATCTTCGGTGAGTTTGTGCTGTGGTTTAGTGAAGATATCTTCTGTTTTTCCCACCTCAATCAGATGCCCCAGATGGAAGTAGGCGGTGCGTTGTGAAACACGTGCTGCCTGCTGCATGGAGTGAGTAACGATGACAATGGTGAAGTTCTCTCTTAACTCGTCGATCAGCTCTTCAATTTTGGCGGTGGCGATGGGGTCGAGTGCGGAGCAGGGCTCGTCCATCAGAATTACCTCGGGTGAAACGGCGATAGCACGGGCGATACAGAGACGCTGCTGCTGGCCACCAGATAGCCCCGTGCCGGGTTGTAGCAGACGATCTTTTACCTCATTCCACAACCCAGCACGGCGTAGTGAGACCTCTACAACCTGATCTAACTCTGTTTTATTTGTAGTTAAACCGTGGATACGTGGCCCATAGGCGATGTTGTCGTAGATCGATTTTGGGAAGGGGTTGGGCTTTTGGAACACCATACCAACCTGTGCGCGTAGTGGCACCACATCAAGTTTTTTGTCGTAGATATCCTGCTCATCCAACTTGATCTCACCGCTGACATGGCAGATATCAATGGTGTCATTCATGCGGTTCAAACAGCGCAGAAAGGTCGATTTTCCGCAGCCAGATGGGCCGATGAGGGCGATGACTTCATTGCGCCCAATATCGAGGCTGACATCAATAATTGCCTGCTTGTCACCATAGTGGACGTTGACATTGCGGGTGGTCATGCGAGGGTTGTTGGCGGTGATATCTCCCACCGTGCCAGCAAAACCGGTATTTTCTATAGAGGTAGTTGCTTCTAACATCATATTGATTACTCGTTTACCAGCGTTGCTCGAACTTTTTGCGCAGTAGCACCGCGAGCAGATTCATAAAAATAAGGGAGGCCAGCAGTACCATAATGGCGGCTGATGTGCGCTCAACAAAGGCGCGTTCGGGGCTGTCGGCCCAGAGAAAAATCTGGACGGGCAGAACGGTTGATGGATCAAGCGGGCCACCGGGGATATCAACCACAAAGGCGACCATGCCGATCATCAGCAGCGGTGCGGTTTCACCTAACGCCTGTGCCATACCGATGATGGTGCCGGTTAGCATGCCTGGCATGGCGAGGGGTAGGACGTGGTGGAAGATGGTCTGCATCTTAGATGCACCAATGCCTATTGCTGCCTCACGGATTGAGGGTGGCACCGATTTCAATGCGGCCCGGCTGGCAATGATGATGGTGGGTAGGGTCATCAATGTTAGTACCAAACCACCCACCAGGGGGGCTGATCGAGGCAACCCTGCTAAATTGATGAAGAGCGCCAAACCGAGTAGACCAAAAACAATCGAAGGCACCGCGGCTAAGTTGTTGATATTGACCTCGATCAGGTCTGTCCAGCGGTTAGTGGGGGCAAACTCTTCCAAGTAGATCGCTGTAGCAACACCGATGGGAAAGGCGAGCAGCAGAGCGATCAGCAGTGTATAGAGTGAGCCGGTTATCGCTCCGCCAATCCCTGCCAGCTCAGGCTCACGTGAATCACCAGCGGTGAAGAAGGTGGTGTTGAACTGCTTTTCGATGGCACCATTGGCAACTAATTGATCAACCCAACGGATGGTGTGATCTTTCAGACGACGACTCTCCTCCGGTAGATTGCGGTCAATCTGGCCTTTTATCAACATATCGATATCATCATCTGCCGGTAGCCAGATAGTTTGATGGCTGCCGATCAGCGTAGGGTCATTAATGACCCTCTCACGTAGCAGAAAGGGTGCACCGATGCTGATCATCTTGTAGAGCTGTCGGCGTGTTTTTCGCTGCTTTACGTCAGGGAAAATGGCTTGTAGTGATGTTTTGATCAGTGCTGCATAATTGGCAGTAGAGAGGCTCTCATGATCACGTTGTTCACCAATATCCAACAGCGCTGCACTGAACTCGATAT
>JAMOMH010000125.1 GCA_027068675.1 Sedimenticola sp. | reverse complement strand
AGCGAAATCAACACTCTAGTCACCCATTTCCACCTCGCCGGAAGCGAAGCAGTAAAGCGGGCAACACGTGTCGTACTCTGCCCTAGCGACGACCACTTGGTTTGTGATGGTTCTTTTAACTGGGGTGACGGTTTTATTATCTTTGCCGATGAAAATGCCAACCGTCGCCGTGACCCAGACGAGGAGTTGCTTCGCATCTATCAAAATGGTTTTGAGAGTCAGATATCGATCAATTCAACCAGCGGTCGGCGACGACTCACCTATCAAGCAGATGGCAGCTCCCCAGGCAGCAATGTCACCATCACCTTATGTCACCCACAGAACATCATCAATCCCAAAGCGATCATCATCTCCAACAATGGTAGAACACGTATATCAGAGAGACGCCCTGATGGATCAGCGCTCACTTGCAGTTAATAGATCGGAACTTTGTACCAAGTTGTTTGCCACGCACCCATGACCAGAAACGCTTTTCAGGTTTTGTTGGGGTTTTTCGTAGTTGGCGACGAGTGTTTTTTTGTGGCCGCAGGTGTGGAATATCTTCTGGCGGTAAGCGTGGGCACGGAGCAGAGAATAAAGAGCGAGTGGTGATTGCGGTAGAAATACATGAGCCAAAAGGATTTGGTCGTATACGAATGAAGCGAATAGATGATGCCTCTGCTAATAGTCTTTCTGAATTTGTCTCCGAAGTAGTTGAGCCTGGAGCAACAATCTTAACGGATGCCTGGAAAGGGTATAACGATCTTGAAGAGCTAGGATATAGGCACATCAAAACCAACCTTTCAGACAGCGGTGATCCTGCTCATGTTGTAATGCCTGGGGTGCATAGGATTGCATCATTATTGAAGAGATGGATTCTGGGAACCCATCAAGGCGCGGTAAGCAAAAAATATCTCGACTACTACCTTGATGAGTATACATTCCGTTTCAACCGTAGATCTTCACGATCCAGGGGCCTGCTATTTTACCGCCTGATGCAGCATGCTGTGGCTATGCAGCCCATCTCATATCAGAAGATAGTCGAAAACCAGGATCACAAGATATAGTGGCTACTCACGTTAAGTGGATAGCCCGCTATTTTTATATTGGCTCCTGCCCTTAAAAATCAGAATTATCCTACAGGCCGATTTATAGAACCGTAGTAACATAACGTCAACACTGCGCAGCAGATAAAGCTCCATCATTATAATAATCATCCTCTAAGGAGTGAGGATAGGAGAGTGATATGGATATCACCACACCCAACGTAACCTCGGCTCATGCAAGAGGTTTTACACTTATCGAACTCATCATCGTGCTGGCTATCAGCTCCATTCTATTTTCAGTCGCTATTCCCAATCTGCGTCAGTTTTTTGCAAGCAACCTCCAACGGAGTGAAATCAATACATTGATCTCCCATTTCAATCTAGCTAGGAGCGAAGCGGTCAAACAGGCAACACGCATGGTGCTCTGTCCAAGTGATGATAATGAGGTGTGTGATGGATCATTTAATTGGAATAGCGGGTTCATCATCTTTGCTGATGAAAATGCTAATCGGCATCGTGATGAGTATGAGTCACTTATAAAAGTCTACCAAAATGGTTTTGAAAGCCAAATATCGATCAACTCCACCAACAGCAGACGTCGGCTCACCTACCAAGCCGATGGCAGCTCACCAGGCAGTAATGTCACCATCACATTCTGCAACCTCGATGAGATCATCCCCCCTAAAGCTGTCATTATCTCAAACAGTGGACGGATACGTATTTCTAAACAGCGCCCAAATGGATCTGCTCTCTCCTGTAGCTACTGAATTCTCCATATATATCCCCTTCCAAAAGATAAATTTAATCTAAATAACTCATTTTTTAGGGATAATTTCAAATAAATCATTTACTTTGCCGATATACTTGGCTGGGAGTGTTGTATCAGCATCCATAAAGGGTGGTGAGATATTCATGCACACACTTTATTCTGGCTTGAAGAGAGATCCCGGGACTATGGAAACAACTCAATTTCAACAGCAGCTCCATGCCTATAAGCTATGGAAGACCGATATCATCCAAACCATTGAGGAGTATGGCCCTTGGTTGAAAGAGCATGATATGTCCTCACCTGAATCTGAGAGCCGTATCCAGCATACGCTTGATTCTCTGCGTAAGGATCGCCTTACCATTGCTTTTGTCGCCGAGTTCTCACGCGGAAAAACAGAACTAATCAACGCCATATTTTTTGCCAACTATGGCCGTCGTTTACTCCCATCTGGTGCAGGGCGCACAACCATGTGTCCCACTGAACTCTTTTATGATGATGTACGCAATGAGGCCTACATTCGTCTGTTACCCATTGAGACCCGACTGCTAGAGACACCTCTTAACGACCTGAAAAAGAGTGAGAAAGGGTGGGTACACTACCCGCTTAATGCCAACTCCTCAGAAAACATGGAGAAGGCGTTGTATGAAGTGAGCAACACCAAACGGGTCACAATTGAGACAGCTCAACAGCTGGGACTGTATAACGCCAATCACTATGAGCATCAGGCACAAAAACCCTCACACGTTGATATTCCAAAGTGGCGGCATGCCCTCATCAGCTTTCCACACCCTCTGCTAGAACAGGGGCTGACTATTCTCGACACCCCCGGACTCAATGCACTCGGCAGTGAGCCTGAATTAACACTGAGCATGCTCCCCTCCGCACAGGCGATTCTCTTTGTATTGGCGGCTGATACCGGCGTCACCCAAAGTGATATGGACATGTGGAATAACCACATCAAAGGTTTTCACAAAAGCCGTCAGCAAGGGGTTGCTATTGCTCTCAATAAAATTGACAACCTTTGGGATGAGCTAAAAAGCGAAGAGGAGATTGCCAATGCCATTACTGAGCAGTGCCAAACAACAGCTGAAATCCTCGGTATTGATAACCAAGCTATCTTCCCTATCTCTGCAAAAACAGGGCTATTCGCTAAAATCCGCCAGGATAAGCCTCTATTAGAGAAGAGCGCCCTGCCCACTCTGGAAAAATATCTATCTGAGGATGTACTGGATATAAAACAGCAGATCATTCTCGATACCGTTGGTTCAGATGTTGGGCAGATGTTAGAAGGCAGCCGTAGCATCATCTCAAGCAACCTCAATGATGTAAAAAAGCAGCTGGAGGAGCTAGAGGAGTTAAGTGGTAAAAGCGAGGAGGTGATCAGCAGTTTGATGGAGAAGACTCGCAACGAGCAGTCACAATACCTGCGTGATGTTGATAGCTTCCAGACCAGTAGAAAGAGGCTAAAACTTCAGGCAAAAGAGCTTCAAAATGCCATTAACCTTAATGATATCAATGCACTCATTGTTGAGAGCCGGCGTTCCATGTCAGACAGCTGGACAACACTGGGCCTAAAATCAGTAATGAAACATCTTTTTGAAGCATTACGCAGTGATATGCAATCTGTTGTTACGCAGAGTGAACTAACACGCAAACTGGTGCGTGGTGTCTACCGTAAATTTCAAAATGAGCACGGCTTTACCGTTATTCAACCAAAGATGTTCTCAGTAATGAAATACCGAGTAGAGCTTGAGTTACTCCACCAAGAGGCTGAGGTTTTTCGTAATAGCCCCATCACAGCGATGATGGAGCAGAGCTTTGTCATCAAACGCTTCTTCACTCTCATCGTAAACCGTGCTAACAATATTTTTCAACGTGCTAGTGAGGATATTGACACATGGCTTGGTTCCACTCTTCAGCCGTTAGTTTTACAGATTAAAAATCATAAAGATCTGATGGAAAAGAGATTAAGCAATCTACGAAAAATTGGTCAATCAAGGAGCGCCCTACAAAATCGTGTCGGTGATCTTCAGGATCAATACACAGAGTTAGCACAGCAGCTAACATCACTCAGAAATATGTATAACAAGTTGAACAACAGTCGACCACTTGTTGAGAAAGAGCGGCCAAAACCTCGTTTAGTACATCAAAAACGAGCGTAAAAACCCCTAAGGAACCTCTGAACAAACTATTGATTGCACCACCATGCGGCATTCATTAAACTATTCTGTTGAGCGATAACTCCTTATAGATATACAAGATACCCCTGATGCCAAAATCTATTCCAGCCGATTCAGTTGGGCTGGTTACCGAACAATCGTTAATATTTGATGAGCCACTTGAGTTAATCAGCGGGCGCACTCTCTCATCCTATAAGCTGGTTTTTGAGACCTACGGTGAACTCAACAGTAACGGCACCAATGCACTGCTAATCTGCCACGCCCTCTCAAGTGATCACCATGCAGCGGGTTATCACAACATGGATGATAAGAAACCAGGCTGGTGGGATAGTTGTATTGGCCCTGGCAAACCTTTTGATACCAATAATTTTTTTATTGTCTGTCCAAACAATTTAGGCGGTTGCAAAGGCTCAAGTGGCCCCAACCAGCCCAACCCTGAAACAGGCAAACTATACGGCCCCGATTTCCCGATTGTTACAGTAAAAGATTGGGTTAATAGCCAGCAACGCCTAATGCTAGCACTCGGCATTAAGCAGTGGGCGGCTGTTATTGGCGGCAGTCTGGGTGGCATGCAGGTGATCCAATGGGCCATTGACTACCCATCATCACTAAAACATGCATTGGTCATCGCCTCCGCACCGCATCTATCAGCACAAAATATCGCCTTCAATGAGGTGGCACGTCAGGCGATCCGTACCGACCCTAATTTCCATGATGGGCACTACTATGAGCACAACACCATCCCTAGCACCGGCCTAAAGCTGGCACGTATGCTGGGGCATATCACCTATCTCTCCGATGATGCCATGCGCGCAAAGTTTGATCGAGACCTGAGTGATGAGGGCTTCAGCTACAACTACAATTACGATGTAGAGTTCCAAGTTGAGAGTTATCTCCGCCATCAGGCACAGAGTTTTGTTGATCGTTTTGATGCCAACACCTATCTGTTGATGACCAAGCTGCTCGACTATTTTGACCCCGCAGCCGATTATGATAACGATTTGGCCAAAGCTTTTAGCCATATTCAGGCCCGTTTTCTGGTCGCATCATTCACCAGCGATTGGCGTTTTGCTCCCACCCGTTCACGCGAGATTGTCAAAGCGCTCATTGATGCCAAGCGCCATGTCAGCTATGCCGAGATTGATGCGCCTCATGGCCACGATGCCTTTTTGATGCCAATTCCATACTACATTGAGGTACTCAACGCCTATATGAGAAGAGTATCCGATGAGGTGAATGCATGAGTGAGCTACGTTCAGATCTCTCCTTAATTCGTCAATGGATCAAACCCGGCTCACATGTGCTTGATCTTGGTTGTGGTGATGGCAAGTTGCTACAAGCACTACAAGAGGAACAGGGTGTTGAGGGATATGGTTTGGAGATCGACCCTAAAAACATCACTCAATGCATCCACAATGGTGTGAATGTGATCCAGGCCGATCTTGATGCTGGGCTAAGTGACTTTGCCTGCCAAGCCTTTGACTATGTAATCATGACGCAAACACTACAAGCGCTGCATTTTCCCGATCAACTACTGGAGGAGGTGCTACGTGTTGGTAGAGAGGGCATCGTCACCTTTCCCAATTTTGGTAACTGGCGTATCCGACTACAGCTAGCACTCGGTGGTCGCATGCCGGTCTCTAAGGCACTCCCTTCAACCTGGTACAACACGCTGAATATCCATCTCTGTACTCTGAAGGATTTTGAAGCACTCTGCCAACAGCGTAATATCAAAATCCTAGAACGATCTGTAGTAGATTACGCCTACCAGCCTATCGCTGGCCATAGTCTACTACCCAACCTATTGGGCGAGATCGCAACCTACCGTTGCACTCGACTGCCCTAACCATCTCATACGGGACCACGCCTGTGATACATATACGACTCCCCTACCTATTTGCCCTGCTCACCCTATTCAGTAGCAATCTTCTATTGGCTGAGAACAGCACATCAATATCGGGTTACACCATCCACCACAACGCGCTCTCCACAGAAATGCTGTTGCCAGAGGTCGCAAAGGCGTACGGTATTAAACGCAGTAGACAACGTGCTTTGCTCAATATTTCGGTCATCAAAGACGAATCTGGCACCGCTGGAACAGCTCTCACCGCCGATATTACCGTTAAGGCGACCAACCTCATCGGCCAGTTAAAAGAGATCAAGCTGCGTGAAGTACGTGAAGGTGATGCGATCTACTACATTGGTGACTTCCCCGTGGCTAACCGTGAGCGGGTCAACTTTATCCTCAGCGTAAAACCAGAGGGTGCTAAACGGAGTTACACCGCCAAGTTAAACCAAGAGTTCTACATCGACTAACAGTGAAAAGGAGAAAACAATGGGCGCACATAACAAGATCAGCTACATTGAGTTTCCTGCAAAGGATATCGAAAAAACAAAGACCTTCTTCAGCACCGTATTTGAGTGGTCATTTACCGATTTTGGTTCTGAGTACACAGTCTTCGAAGATGCTGCGGTTAGTGGTGGTTTCTACAGATCTGAGCAGCGCTCATCAGTAGCAACCGGTGGCGCACTTATTGTTATTTTCTGCGAGTCGTTAAAAGAGGCTCAACAGAAAATTGAGCAGGCTGGCGGCTCCATAGTAAAACCAACCTTTGCCTTTCCTGGCGGACACCGTTTCCATTTTACCGACCCCAATGGCAATGAATACGCCGTGTGGTCTGAGACTGAGTAGTCACTCAGCCGTTTGCCAGAGACAATGGAGAGAGTCACCCTATTTGTTGATGTACAAAACATCTACTACACCACCAAACATGCCTACCATTGCAACTTTGACTATAACCAATTTTGGCGGCAGGCCACCGCTAATCGAGAAGTTGTAAAGGCGATCGCTTACTGCATTGATCGTGGTGATGAGAAGCAGAGAGCATTTCAGAACATCCTTAGGGCGATTGGTTTTGAAGTGAAACTAAAGCCCTACATTCAAAGAGCTGATGGTTCAGCCAAAGGGGATTGGGATGTCGGTATAACACTTGATGCCATCGAGTATGGGAAAACCTCCGATGTGGTGGTATTGGCATCGGGTGATGGGGATTTTGATCTATTGGCACAGCGGTTAAGATCCGTCCATGACACCACTGTTGAAGTATATGGTGTGCCTCAGCTAACAGCGAGATCACTCATCAATGCGGCATCACGCTACATCCCCATAGAAAAAGAGCTGCTGCTTAACAAAGCGTAAAAACTTAAACCATCTCCTTAAGGAAGCTCTGAATAAGTCTGGTTGAGTTTAGGCTGAGAAGAAATTGCTCCAATTTCAGCCAGTATAAAACAATCATGACTTGTTCAGAGTTTCCTTAAGTCTATTCTTGTTAAGCCCAAACAACTTCAAAATATCCTCCAACACCATATATCCCGCCGGTATCAGAATCAGACTGAGCAAAGTGGCGTAGAGGATGCCAAAACCGAGTGATACCGCCATTGGGATGAGGAATTGCGCCTGGGTACTCTTCTCTAGCAACAGCGGTATTAGACCAAAAAATGTGGTCAACGAGGTGAGTAAGATCGGCCGAAAACGGGCGACACCAGCGGTTCGAACTGCCTCAGCTAACGCCATCCCTTCGCGGCGTCGGCGGTTGATCCAATCAACCAGCACCAAACTATCATTCACCACCACACCCGATAGCGCCAACATACCCATAATGCTTAGCAGGCTGAGGTTCAGTCCCAGCAGCGCATGGCCAAAGATCGCACCAACAAGACTGAATGGGATAATCATCAAGATCACAATCGGCTGTGTATAGGAGCGCAATGGAACCGCCAACAGCACATAGATGCTTAAGAGGGAAAAGATGATGCCATAAAAGAGCGAGCCAAATGATTCACTCTGTTCACGCAGCTCCCCCTCAAAGCTGTAGCGAACCCCAGGGTATTGTTGCAGCAGCTCATCTAAATAATGTTTCAGATCCTTTGCGATGGCGTTGAGATCAACCTCTTTTTTATTAGCATCGGCGGTGACATTAACCGCCCGTTGGCGATCAATCCGGCGGATGGTGGCAAAACCCTCTCCCAGTTGAATATCAGTGACATTGCTAATGGGTACCTCATCCCCTTCGGCGGTACGAATCGACATCGAATCAAGCGTTGCCAGTGAGGCTCGATCTTCACGTGGATAGCGCACCATCACCCGCACATCATCACGACCCCGTTGAATGCGTTGCGCCTCAGCACCAAAAAAGGCTTGGCGCACCTGCCGGCCTAAATCGGCTGAAGATACCCCCAGCAGCTCTGCTTCAGGGCGGATTTTTAGTGTGATTTCAGGTTGCCCTTGCTCGAAGGTGTCTTGAATATCATAGAGACCGGCATACTTCTCCAACTGGAGTTTAACTAGACCCGTCACCTCATTCAGCACCTCAAAATTTTGCCCCGTCAGCTGTACGTTGATGGGGTCACCACCACGACCAATCTCTGCGCGAAAATTAAGCTCCTTAGCGCCAACAATCGGGCCGATATCTTTGCGCCACTCATCAACCAACTCAGAGGTGGTGATGGTCAACGTACGCTCTTCTGGCGGCATCAGCTCTAGACTTACCTGCCCCAACTCAGGGCTGCCGCTGCGTGGCTTACGCCCTGCCCGCCACCCCACGCTGGTCAGTACATGGCGAATCACTGATTCATTCGTCTCAGGATCGGTATATTTGATCTTTAGCTGCTCAGCAATCTCCGCCATACGGTAGGTCTGTTCTGCCGTCTGTGCCTCTGTGGCTCCTCTCTGCATCTGTAGCGTGGCACGGGCAGTCTCGCTCTGCACACGCGGAAAAAAGGTAAAGCCAAATCGACCACTGGCAATAAAACTCATCACGATCAATGTGATGCCAATAAAAATCACAATGGTTAAATAGCGGCGACTGATCATCCAATCCAAAACCGGACGGTAGTATTTGAGGATGAAACTTTCCAAACCATCTGCCACCGCCATCTGTAGACGCTGAAAAGAACCCGTCTGTTTTTTATGATTGATCTGCACATGAATCATATGGGCTGGCAAAATCAGCTTCGATTCAATCCATGAAAAGAGCAAAACGGGGATCACTACCAGAGGAATTTGACTAAAAATCGGCCCTCGGTATCCGCCTAAAAACATCAACGGCATGAAGGCAACCAGCGTGGTCAGCAGACCAAAAGTGACCGGCACCGCCACCTCCTGCGCACCACGCACCACGGCACTTACTCCCGTATCACCTCGACGCATGTGTGAGTAGATATTTTCACCAGTAATGATGGCATCATCGACCACAATACCTAGCATCAAAATGAAGGCAAAAAGGCTAACAATATTGATGGTGACACCCATTGTCGGCATCAACAGTAGCGCCCCCATAAAGCTAACGGGGATGCCCAAACAGACCCAAATGGCCACTTGCAGCCGTAGAAAAAGCGCCAAACAGAGGAAGACCAGCAGACCACCCTGCCAAGCACTATTGAAGAGGGTTTCAATACGCAGCTTAACGATATGTGAGCGATCACGCCAATAACCCAGCTCAATCCCCTGCTGCATGCGCCCTTTACTCACTTCAACATAATCACGCACTGCACGACCAATATCGATAGCACTCTGATCACCGATACGGTAGACCTCAATCAACACCGCAGGTTTACCATTAAACAGAGCAAAGAGTGGCTCCTCCTCAAAGCCGTCGTGGATTTGGGCAATTTCACCCAGAGTGAGATAGCTGCCATCATTGGCGGTGAGGATTTTGATCGCAGCAAACTCATCAGCACGATAGGCCTGCCCCTTGGTGCGCAGCATGATCTCACCACCTTGGCTCTTGATAGACCCCGCTGGTAGATCAACTGATGAGCGGCGAATTGCCTGCACAATATGGTCAAAGCTGAGGTTGTAGCGCTTCAGCGTATGCTCATTGACCTCGATAGCGATCTCATGCGCCCGTACTCCCATCAGGTCAACAATGCTCACCTCAGGCAGTGCCACCAAATCGTCACGCACCTGCTCACCCAGCTGGCGCAGCTCCCTATCAGGCAGATCAGCTGATACCATCACACTAATCACCTCACGGCGAAACTCCTGTAGGCTGTAGATTGGCCGCTCCACCTCATCAGGAAAGGTGTTGATGGCATCAACCTTATTTTTGATATCATCCATCACCGCACGCGGATCACGCCCCTTGGCCACCTCCACCATCACCATGCCGGCACCCTCGAAGGCGGTGCCATTGATATGCTCAATGCCACTGATATCACCAATAGCCTCCTCGATACGCACAATAGCCGCCTGCTCCACTTCAGCTGGCGTCGCACCACGGTAAGAGACGGCAATGTTGATCAGGTCACGCTCAAACTCAGGAAAGACCTCAAGCGGCAGGCGCTCCAGCATCGACCACGCACCAAGCAGCAAAATTGCCACCATCAAAATATTAGCAGCCACCTCATTACGGGCGAACCAGTTAATCATGCCGTGCACTTAAGGCGCTCCTACTGGCTCAGCAGAACTACCCACTTTCACCTGCGCACCATCAGGGGCATAAGAGAGCGCCGTCAGAGAGATGCGATCACCAGCTGCAAGACCACCACGCACCACTACACTCTCTTTATCCCCCCAAATGAGTTTCAATTGACGACGTTCAATGCGGTCATCAGCAGTTATCACCAACACCTCATCACCTGCACGCAACGCTTTACGAGGAAGCACAAAAACACCATTCAATATCTGGCCAGGGATCTCCGCTTCAACAAACTGACCTATTTTTAACGCTGCTCTGTCATCCGACCTATTTGAGTAAGTGTTATCCACTTGAGCAATCAAAAATTGCTGGCGGGTACGGGGGTCAATAGTGCCCTCAGTTCGCACAATACGCCCCTTCCACTGGTAGCGTTGCTCACCAATTTTTGAGGAGAGTATCACCGACAGCGTCCCACTACCCTGCCCCTCTGGCAGGCTCAAAAATTGTGCTTTGCGGTCAGTGATCGGCAGACGAATCTCGATAGAGTCCACCGCATAGAGAGTGGCTAAAACCGTGCCTTTGGTGACAGATTGGCCAATATCAACCCGTTTCTCAAGTACACGGCCCGTATAAGGGGCAACCACCTGAGTCCTCGCCAAATTGAGCTGCGCCGTATCACGCTGTGCCTGTTTCAGTTTCAGCTCAGCCTGTAGCACGCGGCGCTGCGCAGGAATAAGTTGCAGACTATTTTGTAGACTCTGTAGCGAGGCTTGGCGCAACAGATATTCACGCTCGCTCTGCTCCAATGCACTCTGCGCGACTGTGCCCTGTTTGTGTAATTTACGATGGCGGCGAAACTGTCTCTCAGCAAGATCAAGATGTTGCTGCTCAATCAACTCACTCTTTTTTAGGTTATCTGCCGTAGTTGCCAACTCTGCCAAACGAGCGGTTACACCCGCAAGTGCAGCCTCAATATTGGCCAAAGCCAACTGATACTCCGCCGGATCGATACTTACCAACACCTCATCAAGTGCAAAAAAACCGCCGTTGCGAAAATTGGCAGCCGCCTCAATCACCCGCCCTGCCACCTCAGAGACCAAGGTACTCTGCGTATGCGGCATCACCGTACCTTGAGATTGCACTCTAATTTGATAATCGACAGGCTCAACCGTAAATACCTCAACCAAAGGCAGCACCGGCTTATGCACACGGCGTTCCGCTTCTGGCGCACTCTTTATCAGAAAAACAGCCACAGCAATGCAGACCAGCAAAATAATTATCGGGCCAAGAATTTGCAACAGTCTCTTCATCAAATGAGCACTTCTATTCAAAGATGGTTGGGGATGTGTAATGTACCATAGCGCCTCAAACAAGGTTTGCTATAGAGG
>JAMOMH010000124.1 GCA_027068675.1 Sedimenticola sp. | reverse complement strand
GTTGATGCGTTAAACAGGGTAAGGATAGAGTTTACAGGCCTGAAAAGTGTGTGGGTAAGTTGATAGGTTATAGTAATTTAGGTCGTTGCAACATAAGAACGGTAATGATGTTTAATAACGTCTCCAATGACCTAGTCTACTCCTTGATGCCAGTGAGTGGCGCGTGATTGAGCAGTTTCTGGCTCAATCTGAACGGCGTGCTTATCGCATGGCCTATATTGCGACTGGTAGTCGTGATGATGCGCTTGATATTGTGCAAGATGCGATGATCAAACTGGTGCAGAAATATGCCAGCCGAGATGTGGAGGAGTGGGGGCCGCTCTTTCATCGGATTTTGCAGAGTCATATTCGGGATTGGTATCGCCGTAGTAAGCTGCGTAATGGCTTGCGCTCCCTGCTGAGTTGGGGGAGTGAGGGAGGTGATCCACTTGATAACCTGCCCAGCAGTAAACAGTGGGGGCCTGATAACCAACTACAGGCAGATGGTGCGATGGATCTGTTAGATGCGGCCATTCATCGTCTACCTCTTCGGCAGCAACAAGCTTTTCTATTGCGTTGCTGGGAGGGGTTGAATACAGCAGAGACAGCCCATGCGATGAGCTGCTCTACGGGCAGTGTCAAAACCCACTATTCACGCGCACTGAGTGCACTACGCCATAGCCTGGAAGGGCAGCAGTTATGAACAGAGATGAGCAGAAGAGTAAATTTATTCAACAGGCCAAGGCTCGATTAGATCGAAGTGAAGAGCAGATTGACTCAACAACCCAAGGGCGGCTTTGTGCCGCACGGCGTGAAGCATTGATGGTAAAACGTCGGCCTGTTTGGCAGTTGCCTGCCACCGCATTCGCTTCGTTTGTGCTCTGTGCTGTGTTGGTTGCTGGGTTGATCTCTCCGACAGAGGAGTTGCCACTTACGGTTGATCTGTTTGAGGATATGGCACTACTAAGTGCGCAGGAGGAGTTGGAGATGTATGAGGATATTGATCTTATCCTCTGGTTGCTGGAGGAGGATGTCGAGAATGGCCTGGGTTAATCGACAGCATGGTTGGCTACTGGTTTTGCTGTTGCTCGCACTGCCTGCCTGGGCAGAGAGTGAGGTGCCCACACTAGAGTTGTTGGAGTTTCTGGCGGAGTGGCAGGATGAAGAGGGTGACTGGATCGATCCTGTTGAGTTTGTAAATAATGGTGGTGTGCATGAGAGTGAGTCGAATGAGGAGAACAGTGATGAGTAGGTTCCTGTTTTTTCTGCTTCTATTGGTAAGTTTTAGCTCAATGGTGGTTGCTGATCAGTTGGTTCCTTGGGCGAGTTTGGATGCCAGTCAGCAGAGGATATTGCAGCCATTTTCCAATAAATGGGATACTCTAACGGCTCAGCGTCAGCAACGTATTCTTAAAGGGGTTGAACGCTGGAAAGGTCTCTCGTCTGCTGAGCGAAAACTCTTTAAAAAGCGTTTTAAGCGTTGGCGTGCATTTCCCGCTGATAAACGCCAAAAAGTGCGGAAGCTCTTCAAACGCTATCTAGCAATGACGCCAAAAAATAGACAAGAGGTACAAGCTAAATATAGGCGTTTTCGCCAATTGCCTGCGGTTAAACGGCAGCAAATTCGAAATAGATGGAATAATTTGTCGCCGGCAAAAAAACGGCAACTTATAGAGGAGCGTCGCCGTCGGTAGGGTGGTTTTAGTAGCAATGAGGCCTTGTCCACAGTAGTGGTAAAAAAATCAGGTATTGTGTCAACCAAAGTGAGCCTCATGCGTTAATCCTGAATAAGAGCATGGTAAATGCTACTCCCCCCTGATGAGGACTAGAACAATGAAACAAATGAATAACCAAAGCAGACAGCATCTTAGCCGTCTATTCATGATGATGCTGATCAGCCTATCGCTGCTGTTATTAGCTGGTTGTGGCGGCGGCAGCAGCAGTGCAGATAGTGCCAGTAGTGATGGTGAGGTCTATGTTAGCTTGACGGATGCTGAGGGTGACTTCAGCTCATATACCGTTGATGTCACCTCAATTACACTGGTTAAAGCTAATGGCACAGTGGTGGAGACGCTGCCGATTAGCAGCCGTGTTGATTTTGCACAGTATGTTGAGATGACGGAGTTCCTTACTGTTTCAACGATCCCCTCAGGTCGTTATGTCAAAGGAACCCTGACCATTGACTACTCAAATGCCGATATATGGGTTGAGGATGCAACGGGTTTACCCGTTAAGGTAAAAGCGGATAACCTGCTGGACGAAGCGGGTAACCCCGTGACCACACTGGAGCTTTCAGTACGCCTGGAAGATCACAATAGTTTGTTGATTATCCCAGGCGTGCCCTCTCACCTAACACTCGATTTTGATCTCAATGCATCGCACCAGACGATATTTGATGGTGCTGATCCTGTGACCACCGTTAAACCTGTTTTAGTGGCTGATGTGGAGCTGGAGAAGAGTAAATCCCAGCGTCTACGTGGCCCTCTGAAGGGGGTTAACTTGGCTGATAGCAGCTATCAAATCCTACTTCGTCCCTTTCATCACCCCGTT
>JAMOMH010000123.1 GCA_027068675.1 Sedimenticola sp. | reverse complement strand
GGCTCTGCATCCGCTAGTGATTTTGATGAGCTTTACTACTTCACTGGATTAAATCAGAGCCCCCATGGAACCTATTTTTATGGCATTGATGGCGGGTATCGAGTCGCTGAGGATCTATTGGGTTGGCCAATAGATATATATACTAAAGGGGGGCTAAACTACCTCGATGAAAACGGCTACCAAGCCAACACCTTTGAAGCAACACTCTACATAAAACTCTACGCCAAGCTAAATATCTTTGATAACCAACTACGCTTTGGTCTTGCCCAGGGAGTCTCATACGCCGAGCGCCCCCCCTATGTTGAAAAGATGGAGGCCGAAGAGGAGCAGGATAACACCTCAAATCTGCTCAACTATATGGAGATCACCTTTGATATCGACTTAGGCCGACTAACCAGATACAAAGCTCTAAAAGAGACCTATTTTGGCTACCTAATCAAACACCGTTCAGGTGCACAGGGTTTTTATGGCGGCGTTGAAGATGGCGGCTCTAACTACAACTCAATCTACATCGAAAAGAATTTCTGAGCATGAACAGCTTTTGGCAAGAGAGACCGCTCTCTGAATTGAGTCGCAAAGAGTGGGAGTCACTCTGCGATAGCTGTGGTAAATGCTGCCTACAGAAGTTAGAAGATGAAGATACCGGCGATATCTATTTCACCAATGTGGTCTGCGACCTGCTTAATCTGGAGTGCAACCGCTGCACTCGCTATATGGAGCGCTCTGTATTGGTTCCAAACTGCATCACTCTTACACTCAATGACCTACTTGACCCCTACTACTTACCCTCCACTTGCGCCTATCGACTACTATCTGAGGGAAAAGATCTGCCAGAGTGGCACCCACTAGTATCAGGTGATATCGAAACCGTTGAGCATTCAGGCAACTCCATTCGTGGCCGAGTTGTAGTGGAGAGTGAAGCAGATGATTGGGAGCATCATCTGATCGACTGGGTTAGTTAGTCAGCCCTGAAATGGATTGATGCCTCTCCTTTTTGACAAGCTGAGGCCATCCTGACTTTCTGAGTAGGCACTATGTATGGTTAATTGCCTGTTGCCTGTTGGCATTTGATTTCGTACAATGCGCGGCTTTTCCGCCTAATATCGTGGCGGGAGCCAATTTGTGGACAATAGACTCCAGAGGCTGATATGAAAGCGGATATTCATCCTAACTACGGTGATGTAACAGTAAATTGCAGTTGTGGTAACGAGTTTACTACTCGCTCTACCTTAGAAAAGGCGCTGCACGTTGAAGTATGTTCTGCATGCCACCCTTTCTATACCGGTAAGCAGAAAATGATGGATACAGCGGGTCGCGTTGATAAGTTCCGTAAACGCTACGCACGCTAACATTACCTAAACTTCACCTTTTCCACTATCTGGAAATGCGTGAGTTAAAACGGTACCCAAAAATAGAGAAGCTCTCCAACAGAGGGCTTCTCTGTTTTTGTTTGGTTTTTTTAAACCTAACCCCCTCACTCGTAACAGCGGCTTGCGATAGTTGGACTCAGGGTGCTCTGTACACTGTCAAACAGATATCCGATGGCGACACACTGCTACTCAGTAGTGGTGAGAAAGTTCGTCTGATTGGTATCAACACTCCTGAACTTGCACGCAAACAGCGCCCTGCTGAACACTTTGCAAGAGATGCTAAATCAAGGCTCAAAACACTTATTGCCGCCTCTAATTCAAAAATATATCTCCAATATGGCCATGAGACACAGGATCGCTATAAACGGATATTGGCGCATATCTACGATAGAGATGGCAGAAATATAACAGAAAAACTGCTATCAGAAGGTTTTGGTTATGCCATCACTTTCCCTCCAAATTTGCAGAATTTTACTTGCTACCAACAGGCAGAGCGCACCGCTAGAGAGAATGCGAAGGGGATATGGCGCAATCACCAACCGATCTTATCCACAGAGCTGCCCCATGATGCTGGTGGCTTTTATCTACTTCAGGGTGTGATACAACGTGTGGGTAAGAGCAAACGATCACTTTGGCTAAATCTGGAGGGCACCGTTGCCTTGCGAATTGATCGGCTGGATTTGAGTTGGTTTCCTGATCTAGATGTTAGCCAGCTTGAGGGACAGAGGGTGGAGGCGCGTGGTTGGATCTACCGTCGTAAGGGTGAGCAGCGTATTCGACTGCGTCATCAAGCGGCTATTCGTATCCTGCCCTTGCGGTAACTCCATCACCCACCCCAACATTCTATCTACCCTGACTACCAAAAGAGTTTTACATGAAAAAAGTTGCAAAGCCCATTTTAGCCGGCATGGTACTGATTACAATCATTTGGCTATTTATTGGAGAGATAACCCCAACACAGCCACCTTGGTACAGTGCAGAGCAAGTAGCGGAGGGGGAAGAGATCTATCGTGAGCACTGTAGTCACTGTCATGGTGAGCGTGCTGAGGGGGTAAAATCTTGGAGAACACCAGATGAGAGTGGTCACTTACCGCCCCCACCTTTGGACGGTGCCGCTCATACCTGGCACCACCCAAAATCAGTTTTGCAACGGGCTATCCTAGAGGGT
>JAMOMH010000122.1 GCA_027068675.1 Sedimenticola sp. | reverse complement strand
AAGTACATTCAGTTCAAGCGTTTTGGTATCGATATCGCAAAAGTGCCGATGCTGATCTACCCGACACTGCACTATCAAAATGGCGGCATCACTATTGATGATCGTTCACAGACCACCATTCCAGGTCTCTATGCGGCCGGTGAAACCACTGGCGGTGTGCATGGCCACAACCGCTTGATGGGCAACTCACTACTCGATATCCTGGTCTTTGGTCGTCGTGCTGCCCTGGCTGCCGTTGCAGCTATTGAGGCTGGTGAGGTACCTGGTGCAGCAAATCTCAACCATCTGACAACCTATGCAGATGAGTTGGAAGCAGCAAATTTGGATCGTGGCATTAAAAGCCCAATGATTCTACCTAACTACGCAACCGATGAAATTCGTGCCCATCGCTGGAATGTTGACTCTCCAGTTATCTAAACGAATCGGTGGTTAAGGAGTAAATATGGCTAAGATCGGTGTCTTTGTCTGTCAATGCGGCAACAACATTTCACGCACTGTCGACACAGCAGACGTAGCAAAAGATGCCAGCGAGCAGAGCGGCGTAGTCTTTGTTGAAGACTACAAATTTATGTGCTCTGCGCCTGGTCAAGAGGCGTTCAAAAAGGCAATCAGGGATCACGACCTGGATGGCTGTATCGTCTCCGCTTGTAGTCCAAAGATGCATGAGGCAACCTTCCGCAATGCAGCAGAAGCGGCGGGGCTCAATCCATTTAAGGTTGAGATTGCCAATATCCGTGAGCAGTGTTCATGGGTGCATAACGATAAAGAGATCGGCACGGCCAAATCGAAAGATTTGACCCATATGATGATCCAGCGGGTCAAATATAACCGTCCGCTTGAGCGTTACCGCATGTCGATGACCAAACGTGCGCTGATTCTTGGTGGTGGTATCGCCGGTATCCAGGCCGCACTTGATCTGGCCAATGCTGGAACACCCGTCACTATCGTTGAGAAAGAGCCTTCATTGGGCGGCAATATGGCCCGTCTCTCTGAGACCTTTCCAACCCTCGATTGCTCACAATGTATCCTCACACCAAAAATGGTGGAGGTGCAGAACCACCCACTGATCACCATTCGTGCCTTTGCTGAATTGGAGAAGCTAGATGGTTACATTGGTAACTTCAAAGCAACCATTCGCCAGAAAGCAAAAAGTGTCATTGACAAAGATTGTACCGGTTGTGGTGACTGCTGGGAGAAGTGTCCATTCACGGTAGAGAGTGAATTTGACATGAACCTGATCAAGCGGAAGGTGATCTATATCCCATTCCCACAGGCAGTGCCTACCGTTCCGGTGATTGATCGCGCCAACTGTCCCAAATTTATCAAAGATAAATGTGGTATCTGTGCCGATGTTTGTGGCCCAGATTGTATCGACTTTACCCAAGAAGATGAGATTCTCGAAGAGGAGTTCGGTGCCGTTATTGTAGCGACGGGTTTCGAGTTGATGCCAAACGTCTACAAAGAGTACGGCGGCAGCAGCATGCCGCAGCACCTCATCCCAAAGAAGATGAACAAGAAGCAGCGTGCAGCGCAACCTCGCTCTACCTCAGGTCGTCTACCCGATGTGATTAACGGGCTGGAGTTTGAGCGTCTCGCATCAGCCTCTGGCCCAACAGGTGGTGAGATTCGTCGCCCCTCCGATGGCAAGAAACCTAAAACAGTCGTCTTTATCGCCTGTGTTGGCTCACGTGATGCCAATAAAGGTGTCGAGTACTGCTCAAAGATCTGCTGTATGTACACCGCCAAACACACCATGCTCTACAACCACAGCGTGCATGATGGCAAAGCCTATGTCTTCTATATGGACATTCGTGCCGGTGGTAAAGGGTATGAAGAGTTTATCAACCGTGCTCAGGATGAAGGCGCTGAGTACATCCGTGGTCGTGTCTCTGCACTGAGAAAAAAGGGCGACAAAATTCTGGTCAAGGGTGCAGATACTCTACAAGGGTGTGCTGTTGATATTGAAGCCGATATGGTTGTTCTGGCAACCGCGATGGTGCCACAGGCTGATGCCATTGATTTCGCTAAGACGCTCGGTATTAGTTACGACAAACACGGCTTCTACTCTGAGCAGCACCCAAAACTGATGCCAGTTGATTCATCGACCGGTGGCATCTATCTCGCGGGTGCCTGCCAGGGTGTGAAAGATGTTCCCGAGACCGTTGCCCAAGCCTCCGCAGCCGCATCAAAAGTGATGCAGCTCTTCTCCAAAGAGGAGTTGATGCGTGAACCTGAAGTGGCGATTGTCGATAAAGATCACTGCATGAACTGCTGGGATTGCGTCACGGTCTGTCCTTACCTGGCGATCAGCCCAGAAGAGGTCAAGGATCGTGACGGCAACGTGGTAAAGATGGTGGCAAACGTCAACCCAGGTCTCTGCCAAGGTTGTGGACTTTGCAATACTGTCTGCCGCTCCAAAAGTATTGAACTACAGGGCTATACCGATCAACAGGTCTATGCCCAGATTACCGCCTTTGAAGGAGCTTTTGTCTAATGAGCAAAGGTATTATACGGCACGATTTTGAGCCGAAAATTATGGGCTTTGTCTGTAAGTGGTGTACCTACTCCGGTGCCGATTTGGCTGGAACCAGCCGTATGGACTACTCACCTCATGTACGTATGGTGCGTCTGCCTTGTTCAGGTCGTATTGACCCTCAATTTGTCATCAAAGCCTTCGAACAAGGTGCTGATGGTGTCATCATCTCAGGCTGCCATCCTGGCGATTGCCACTACAACGAGGGCAACTACTACGCTCGTCGTCGTAATTTAGCCTTCAGAAATCTGATGGAATTTAATGGCATCGACACTAAACGCCTAGAGTTCTCATGGATCTCCGCCGCTGAGGCGATTAAATTTACGCAGATCATCGATAAATTTACCAATCAAGTGCGTGAGCTTGGGCCCAATGAAGGGTATAGAGTATTGCTTGACCCTTACGCATCCAGATTGGTCAAATCATCTGAGGAGTCCGCCGCATGATTGAGCAGATTCGTGAAAAAGCCCGCGAGCTACTAGAGAGTGGTGAACTGGATGTGGTCATCGGCTATGCTGAAGGGAGTGATCCAAGCCGCACCACCCCCATCTTCTGTCGCAAACCGGAAGATACCGACAAATTGGTTCTGGATGGTCGTTGTGTCAATACGCTTCCCGCTTATCTAAATAAGCGTCATGAGTACCCCAAAAAGGGTTGGAAAAAGACCGGCATCATTGGTAAAGGGTGTGATATCCGTGCCATTACACAACTGGTTGCTGAAAATCAGCTGAAGCGTGATGAGGTCTATATCTTTGGCGCAGAGTGTGAAGGTGTCGTCGCGCATCCCGAGAAGTGGGATGGCTCGCTGCATGAAGGCAACTGCGCCAGCAAATGCAGTTCATGCGATGTAAAAATTCCGCTGGATACAGACTTTTACCCTGGTGAGAAGCCAGAGGTCGATCGATCGGGACCTTACCTAGTAACAGCACCCGCACTAGCCACCCTGGTTAAGATGGATGATGAAGATCGTTTCGCCTTTTGGCGTGATGATTTCGACCGTTGTTTCAAATGTTACGCCTGCCGTGAGGTCTGCCCACACTGCTCATGTAACATCTGTATTACCGATCGCACTATGCCAAGCTGGGTTGATCAAGCTGCCCACACCAAAGGAGTATTTGGTTGGCATCTGACCCGTGCTATGCATCTGGTTGGTCGCTGTACGGGCTGCGGTGAATGTACACGCGCATGCCCTGTTAACATCCAAGTCGACCTCTTTAATCAAAAAATGAAAGAGGTTATTCAAGAGTCCTTCGATTACAAATCGGGTTACTCGATGGAGGTCAAGCCACCACTGATCACCTATAACACCGACGATACGGAGAACTATATCCGTTAGGATTGTGTTAAAGATATGAGAACAGCTACCCTACAAAAAAGTGATCTTGATAGAGTGATTGACCTGCTTTCACAGGCAGACTATCGAGTCATCGCACCACAAAACCAACCTCGTCTTGAAGGTCCTGACTCGATTGATGTCGCCACCTTCCAAGAGGTTCAGCCAGGTGATAGCCACAATATTGGTGAAGGCCTGAGCACCACTGGCATCAAACCCTTTCTCTTCCCTAAAGATGAGCCGCTTTTTGCCTATGAAAACCGTGGCAAAAAAGTGGTGCTTACCGAGGTGAGCCTGGATTTTCCGAAGACCGTTATTCTCGGTGTTCGTCCATGTGATGTGGCTTCGGTCAGCTCATTGGATGCCGTGTTTAGTGACAAAAATGCCGGTTTTAACGATGAGCTTTTCACTAAGCGTCTGGAAAAAACCACCTTCGTCAGCTACTCCTGCACCGAACCTGATGTGAGCTGTTTTTGCACCTCTGTCGGTTTAGCACCAGACAGCGATAAAGGCTCTGACCTACATATGACGGAGCTGCCTGATGGCACACTGCATGTAGAGGTAAAAACCGAAGCGGGTGAGAAGATCGCCGCAGTGATTGACTCACTACTGAGTGGTGAGGGTGATGCGGTTGCTCGCCAGCAAGCGGGCGTTGTGGCGGCTGAAAAAATCACTCGCTTACGTGATTCAGCATCACTTCTGCCTTGGTTGCAGGATTTGAATAATTTTGGTGATGAGATGTGGCAGCGCTTGGGCGAGAAGTGTCTCGGCTGCGGTGCTTGTACTTTTGAGTGCCCCACTTGTCACTGTTTTGATATTGTTGATGAGAATAGCGGCAATAAGGGTTATCGAGTCAAATTTTGGGATTCATGCCAGTTTGACCACTTTACCCTACACGCCTCTGGTCACAATACACGCAACTCGCAATTTGAGCGTTATCGCAACCGTTTTAACTGCAAGTTTAAAATCTACGAAGATGTATTTGGTGAGAAGGGGTGTGTCGGTTGTGGTCGCTGTATCCGCGGCTGCCCTGTCAACTTAGATATCACCGAATATATGGCTGAAGTAGCGCAAAAAGCGACTACAAGTGCCAGTTAAGATTTTGAGCCGAGGACAAGATTAGTGTCAAACATCTATCAGCCAGACCTGATGACGATCAAAAAAGTCATCAACGAGACGCCGGATACCAAGACCTTTCATCTGATCTTTCAGGATGAAGAACTGCAAGAAAATTTTGAGTTCGTGACGGGGCAATTCGGTGAATACTCCTGTTTTGGTGCAGGCGAAAGCACCTTTTGTATCGCCTCTTCACCCACTCGAAAAGGGTACATTGAGTGCTGTTTTCGCAAAACAGGTAAGGTGACCAACGCCCTGTTCGACCTCTCTGAGGGTGATACCATCGGTTTCCGTGGTCCCTTCGGCAATACTTTTCCGATTGAAGAGTGGGAAGGCAAAAACGTCATCTTTGTCGGCGGTGGCATCGCACTACCTCCGCTACGTTCAGTCATCTGGAACCTGCTTGATTTGCGTGATAAATATAAAGATATCTCCATCGTCTACGGTGCGCGTAGTGTAGCCGACCTCGTCTACAAGCATGAGATTGCTGAGTGGGAAGAGCGTGACGACGTCAATATGGTGAAGACGGTTGATCCAGGTGGCGAGACCGATGATTGGGATGGTCATGTTGGCTTTGTTCCACACGTTTTAGAGAATGAGTTTAAGCCCGATCCAGAGAACACCATAGTGGTTGTTTGTGGGCCTCCGATCATGATCAAATTTACATTTGAAGCTTTAGAGCGCCTAGGTTTCAAGCAAGATCAGCTGATCACCACATTGGAAAATCGTATGAAATGTGGTTTAGGCAAATGTGGGCGTTGTAATATCGGTTCCACCTATGTCTGTATTGATGGGCCAGTATTTAAAGCGGCTGAGATTGATCTGCTACCGCCTGAGTACTAAGGTAACAAAACTTGATAAAAGCGGCGTGCAATTGAATGTACGCCGTTTTTTTTGTCCGATAGAAATGCACTTAAGAGCAATTAAATAGTAGTGGTTTTGTCTAGCCTACTTAGTACAAAAAGCGTGCTAAATCCCATGAATTCTTGATTCCCAGAGCCTTCAAAGGGACTTCTATTGTCGAAATGTTTTGTATTTAGACTCGATTGCCTTAAAATGCGCCAACCTAAATTTTTAAGAGCTGAATCAGGACGCAAGCATACAGCTGTTATTTTAACTGCACTCATGCAGGGAAATTGATAACAGAACCACCGTAGCTTTCCCCATTAATAGTTTCTGTTTTTTAATGAACAAGATGTGGCTGGAAAGTCTGCGCTGTTTTGCGTCCTCTATTTGGAGGAGAATACATTGTCTAACGGTATGAAGGTTACCTTTGACGGCATCGAAGCTGCCGCCTATGTTGCCCACAAAACAAATGAAGTAATCGCTATTTATCCCATCACTCCCTCATCAGGCATGGGTGAGTTGTGTGATGAATATTCCTCCCAAGGTCAGACCAACATCTGGGGCACTGTCCCTAATGTTACTGAGATGCAACATGAAGGTGGCGCTGTAGCGACCGTTCATGGCGCACTGCAAACCGGTGCGATGACCACCACCTTTACATCATCACAGGGTCTCCTGCTGATGATTCCAAGCATGTACAAAATTGCGGGTGAGTTAACACCATCGGTTATTCACGTCGCGGCACGTGCTGTTGCTGCTCAAGGTCTCTCAATCTTTGGTGACCACAGTGATGTGATGTCAATTCGTATGACTGGCTATGCCATTTTGGGATCCAATAGCCCACAAGAGGCGATGGATAATGCGCTGATTAGCCAAGCGGCAAGTCTAAAATCTCGCGTTCCTTTTCTTCACTTCTTTGATGGCTTCCGTACCTCACATGAAGTGGCCAATTGTAAGCTGCTAGGTGATAAAGTCATTCGCGACATGATTGATGATGAACTGGTTCGTGCCCACCGTCTGCGTGGCATGAGTCCAGATCGCCCTGTTATACGCGGTACTTCTCAAAACCCGGATGTCTACTTCCAGGGTCGTGAGACCGTAAATACCTATTACCAAAATGTTCCTGGCATCGTTCAAGAGACCATGGATGAGTTTGCTGCGATGACAGGTCGACAGTACAAACTGTTCGATTACTATGGTTCAGCTAATGCTGAACGTGTCGTTATATTGATGGCCTCAGGTTGTGAAGCTGTTGAAGAGACGGTTGATGCGCTAAACGCTCAAGGCGAAAACGTAGGCATGATCTGTGTTCGTCTGTTCCGCCCTTTCTCAGCAGAGCATCTAATTGAAGCACTGCCTGCATGCGTTAAAAAGATTGGTGTACTTGATCGCTGTAAAGAGCCAGGTGCTGATGGCGAACCACTCTATAAAGATGTGATCACCGCATTGGCCAACCACAGCATCAGCGGTGGTGAGAAATTTGCCAAATTGCCACGTATTGTCGGCGGTCGTTTTGGGCTCTCTTCAAAAGAGTTCAACCCAGCAATGATCAAAGGTATCTACGAAGAGCTTGCGAAGGATGCACCTAAGAACAACTTCACTGTCGGTATCATTGACGATGTGACTCACACCAATCTTGATTGGGATAGTAGCTACCACACCGTTGACCCCGATCGCGTTAACCAGTGTATCTTCTTCGGTCTTGGTTCAGACGGTACAGTTAGTGCAAACAAAAACTCAATCAAAATCATCTGTGAAGGCACCGACCTTTATGGCCAGGGCTACTTTGTTTACGACTCCAAAAAAGCGGGTGCTGTCACCACATCACATCTCCGTTTTGGTCCAGACAAAATCCGCTCAACCTATCTAATTGGTAAAGGCCAAGCTGGATTTGTTGCCTGTCATCAACCCATCTTTCTTGATCGCTATGAGATGCTTGATTTTGCTAGAGAGGGCGGTATCTTCCTGCTCAACACGCCCGCTTCAGCGGCAACCGCTTGGAGTACGCTGCCAAAGAAAGTCCAAGAGCAAGTTGTTGAGAAAAATCTCGATGTCTACGTGATTGATGCCTATAAAGTGGCTGAAGAGAGCGGCATGGGTCGTCGAATCAACACCATCATGCAGACCTGTTTCTTTGCTATCTCGGGTGTTCTTTCTAGTAAAGAGGAGGCGATTGCCAAAATTAAAGAGGCTGCTGAGAAAACCTACGGTAAAAAAGGTCAGCAGGTTGTTGATCAGAACTTTAAAGCGATTGATGCCTCTGTTGCCAATATGCACAAAATTGATGTGCCAACAGAGATCAGCTCTAACATCCCAATGATCCCACCTATCATGCCATCCGCACCAGAATTTGTGCGCGATGTTGTTGGTGCAATCAGTGCAGGGCGCGGTGATGAACTGCCTGTTAGTGCGATCCCAGCAGACGGTACTTGGCCAACAGGTAGTGCCGCATTTGAGAAACGCAATCTAGCCCTAGAGATTCCAGTATGGGACGAAGAGCTCTGTATCTACTGTGGTAAATGTGTATTTGTCTGCCCACACTCTGCTATTCGAAGCAAAGTGTTTGATGTTGCACTGACTAAAAATGCACCTGAGACCTTCAAACATATTCAGATAACCGGTAAAGAGTTTGCTGAAGGTGAGCACGTTACCTATCAGGTTGCTCCAGAAGATTGTACCGGCTGTACGCTCTGTGTAGAGATCTGTCCTGCTATCGATAAAGAGAATCCTGAGCATAGAGCACTGGATATGATGCCGCAGCCCCCACTGCGTGACCAAGAGCGCGAAAACTGGGAATTCTACCTGACACTGCCTGAGTATGATCGCGAGAAGATCAAATGGGGCACCATGAAGAGCGCCATGTTGGCAGAGCCACTATTTGAGGCTTCAGGCGCTTGTGTGGGTTGTGGTGAGACCAGTTACATCCGTCTTGCGACCCAGCTATTTGGTGACCGCATGGTAATCGGTAACTCAACCGGCTGTTCATCAATCTACGGTGGTAATCTACCGAGTACACCTTACTCTAAGAATGCTCAAGGTAGAGGGCCAACTTGGAACAACTCACTGTTTGAAGATACCGCTGAGTTCTGTCTTGGTTTCCGTGTCTCTATTGATCGTCAAGAGCAGTTTGCATTAGAGCTGCTTGAGAAGATGCGTGATCAGATTGGCGGTGATGTGGTTGATGAGATCAAATCTGCTGATCAGACCACTGAGCCAGGTATTTTTGTACAGCGTGACCGTATCGATCTTGTTAAAGCTAAGTTGAGAGGAATCGACAGCAACGATGCACGTAACCTAGAGTCTGTTATCGACATGGCTGCTAAAAAGAGCGTTTGGGCCTTCGGCGGTGATGGTTGGGCATACGATATCGGTTATGGTGGTTTAGACCATGTTCTCGCTTCTGGCCAAAATGTAAATATTCTGGTTCTAGATACTGAGGTCTACTCCAACACCGGTGGTCAGATGTCAAAATCGACCCCACTGGGTGCAGTCGCTAAATTTGCTGCCGGTGGTAAGCCAAGCAAGAAGAAAGATCTTGGCATGATCGCAATGGCTTATGAAGGCGTCTATGTCGCTCAAGTTGCATACAGTGAGAAAGATGTACGCACCCTGAGAGCTTTCCAAGAGGCTGAGTCATACCCTGGTGTCTCGTTAATCATCGCCTATAGCCCTTGTATTGCAATGGGCATCGACTTAATAGATAACCATCAGCAGCAACATCTTGCGGTTACCAGTGGTCACTTCCCACTCTATCGCTATGATCCACGCCGCACTGATGAGGGCAAAAACCCACTGCAGTTGGACTCTAAACCACCAAGTATTGACTATAAGGAGTTCAGTAAAACAGAGGGTCGCTTTAGCATGCTGGCTCGGACCAAGCCTGAGGAAGCCGCTCGGTTTGTTAAAATGGCACATGATGATGTTCGTCGTCGTTTCAAATACTATGAGTCCCTGGCGAAGATCAATTTTGATAAAAGCGAAGAGGAGTAGCTTTAGTCGCTGAGCATTAAAATGGCGGTGTAAAATAAAAAAGCGACCTTCGGGTCGCTTTTTTTATGTGCTACGCTTAATTTCAGACTCTGATAAGAACGACATTCATTTAGGTTGAGATAAAAATATGGCAAGAGAGTTAAATGCAATTGTTAGTGAGACCATCCTGGTCAATTCTGAGACACTGATTATACGAGTTGTTCCAGATGGTTGGGAGTTAGCAGAACACCATCCTGGCCAATATTGTGTAATAGGGCTACCTGGAAGTGCACCAAGATGTGACCTATCGGAACCAGAAGAGCAGGAGGTAGATCCAGATAAGATGATTATTCGAGCCTACTCAATCGCCTCGGGTTCAAACCAGCAGAAACATATGGAGTTCTATGTCACCTTGGTTCGATCAGGCGCCCTAACACCCCGCCTATTTTCATTAAAACGTGGTGATAAAATTCACCTCGGTTCAAAGGTAACAGGAGTCTTCACTCTGAAAGAGATTCCAGAGGAGGCCAATTTAGTATTGATGGCGACAGGTACAGGTCTAGCACCCTATATGAGTATGATCCGAACCTTCCTCACACCTGAGTCCAAAAGGCGTTTTTGTATCATTCATGGTGCTAGGCACTCATGGGATCTTGGCTATAGTGCACAGCTTTCACTATTAAGCGGCATGTTGCCACACTTTGATTATATCCCCGTCATCAGCCGCCCTCAGGATGAGATCACCCCTTGGGGCGGTGAATCAGGTTATATTCAAGATATTTTGAAACGTGGGCTAGTCGCTGAACATTGGGGTGAAAAGCCCACTGCAGATACCACACACGCTTTTCTTTGTGGCAACCCAAGTATGGTGGTTGATACCTTGGCGCTGCTTGAGGCAGAGGGCTTCACTGAGCATACACGTAAGGTTGCTGGTGAAGTGCACCTTGAACGCTATTGGTAATATTTGGTAATACCTAGCTAACCTTTTCTATTAAATAGAGGTTAACTAGGTTTTTCTGCTGGCTTCTGAAGGGTCCTCTCCCAAGTGATACCAATCATTCTTTCAATCTGATTGGCACTGCTACGAAACACCTCACAACGGTCAGCTAAATAACGAATTGAGCCATCAGGTAAGATAATTCGATACTCCACTTCATGGGTAGAGGCGTCCATATTTTCGGTGATGCTACTCAGCTGTTGTGCCAACAGCCCCTTATCATCAGGATGGAGAAGCGCTATAAAATCATGATATTTACCCGTAAAGCTGCCAGGCTTAAGGCCGTAGAGACGATGGTTTCGACTATCCCAATTTAACTCATCACTGATCAAATCCCAGTCCCATGTCCCAAACCCTCCGGTACTAAGCGCAAGATTCAAGCGCTCCTCACTCGCCTTTAAAGCGGCCCTAGCGCGCCCTTTTCGAACAAGCCATGCCGCCACCTGTTTTATAAGTCGATGGGTTTCTGCATACTTTTCTTGTTGGCCGTTCCTCTCAAAATGCTCAGACGGGTGGTTAAAAATAGAGCTGATTGCTGTCAACTCATTGCTAATCGCATTGTTTAGAAAAGAGCTGGCAATAGCCGCCGTTATGAGGGCAATAAGAAGTGTTAGGGCGATATGAACAATTGTAATATTTTGTAGGCTCTCCCACTGACTAAGTATGAGAATAAGTAGTGCAGGAGTGGTGGCAACTAAGCTGAGCGCAATAAAAAGTGGTGCTTTGAATGAGTAATTATTAGGCATGTTATTAACTCTAGCACTAGAAGAGAGATAACGTAGCTGAAAAGTACTATTTGAGGTATGGTTGCCCATCTTTTGTGATGCTGATCTAAGTGAGATTAAAGATAATGAGTAAGCAATTTGTAGCAGTACTTATGGGATCAGACTCTGATCTCCCCGTTATGCAGTCAACGCTAGATGTGCTGGAAAAACTAGGGATCAATTATGAGGTAAAAATCACCTCTGCCCACAGAACACCAGCCGCAACCCACACCTATGTAAAAGATGCAGATAGCCGTGGCTGTGCGGTCTTTATCTGCGCTGCTGGTTTGGCAGCCCATTTGGCAGGAAGTGTTGCCGGATTGACGCTGAAACCTGTTGTTGGTGTCCCATTGGATGCAGGCCCACTACAGGGTATGGATGC
>JAMOMH010000121.1 GCA_027068675.1 Sedimenticola sp. | reverse complement strand
GCGCAGCGCGGTTATCTCGCTCTGGTAGTACGCTCAGAGTATCGAAGGTCAATGCAACCAGCAGTAGAAAGAAAAATGCGGTGCCACCGTAAAAGATGTTCCGCGCCATTGTTTTTGTAAAAGTTTGCGCCATGACCCCTCCGTGCCAAATTTAATATTTTCGAGGTTAGATACTGAGGCGTATGTAGTCTACAGACCTTGATATAGGTCAAGTACCCGGCGTTATTAGGGATTACCCATAGCGGTGACACTAAAAAGCCGCTGAAGGCCAGCGGCTTTTTGATATGTTACTGGAAAAACTGGCAGAGCAAGAAGATCTCAGGCGGTCACCTCATCGTGATAGCCAATTTTTTCATTGGGTTTCTTTTCATGTATAAATTTTGCGTAGGCTTGATCTTCAATACAGATGTGATCGGTTAGCCATTTTCCAAGAATCGGAGCAATATCAACAAGCGCAGCATGCCCTTCATTTTTAAAGCGCTCCACATGAATCAAGACCTCATTAGTCATCTCGTCATGCAGCTGCTTATGATGTTCATAGGCGGGATAGCCATACTCCAACATCATCTTCTCTTCTCGTTTAAAGTGAATGCGCGTGTATTTAACCAGCTCATCCAGAGCCTCCCGCTCAAAACACTCACCCTGATGATAGCAGATAGCCAACTGCAACCTATTAATCAGGTTCAGCAGCGCCATATGTTCATCATCAACGTCTTTAATGCCGGTGTTGTACTTCGGTTTCCAGGTAATATAACGGCGCTCTTCCAGTCTGTTATTGATGACAGGTATGCCGATCAATGCTGCAAACAGGAACCAGGGAACCGGGTGAGCTATCCCAAATGAACCAAATGTGAGGATGACGGCAACGAGCAGTATGCCGAATGCCATAGCTTGTAGGAGCAGTTTCATATTTTTCATTACGCAAATTAACCTATCGCTGATTCCAGACCGTGTCTCGACCAGCACCTATAGCGCCTTATTATATGTCAAGAGACTTATTGGATGTGGGAATAAAATTAACAGTAATGCCATTCTTAACCATTATCATCATAATGGATTTGACGTATGTCAATATGGGTAAACCCTAACGACTTATTATGAAAACACCAACTTGACATAGATCAATGACCTGAGTTACCGAAGCAAGGCAATGTTAACCACGAATGGTTATGGTGACTCATACGAGCATTGTAATTTTCTGTTTTCTGCTTAGAAATAAATCAATGGGGACTGGGTAGATGAAAAAAATTAGTTTTAGTTTAACGACACTAAGTTTAACCGTGGGCATGGCCCTCAGCAGTGTCTCAATGGGTGTTGCAGCAGCAGGCCCAACACTTTCAGATGCGGATTTTGAGCGAGCAAACTCACTCTACTTCCAGCGTTGCGCTGGTTGTCACGGTGTTTTGCGTAAGGGGGCAACAGGCAAAAGCCTGGAGCCACAATCCAATGCAAAGAAAAAGATCAAAGGCACGATAGAGCTAGGCCAAAAACGCCTTGAGAAGATTATCACCTATGGAACAGAGGGTGGTATGAATAACTTTGACGATATCTTCACCAAGGAAGAGATCAGCCTGCTGGCAACCTACATTCAGATGGAGCCACCCGTTCCACCTGAGATGTCATTGGAGCTGATGAAAGAGCGTCGTATCGTCTATGTTGAAAAGAAAGATTACCCAACCAAGCCTTTACATGGGCGTAATTGGCAAAACTTCTTCCTGGTCATCGAACGTGATGCAGGCAAAGTAGCAGTCATCGATGGTGATACTAAAGAGGTGGTCGCTCACATTGAGACTGGATATGCCGTACACGTACTCAAAGCAGCAGAGCATCACAAAAAGCTGCACGCTAAAAATGCTGGACGTTTCTGGTACACCATGGGTCGTGACGGCAAGCTAACCAAAATTGATCTATGGCAGACACCTGACAAGATGCGCGTTTCTGAGGTTCAAGTGGCCTATGATGCACGCGACGTTGCAGTATCTGGTGATGGCAAGTACGTCATCGGCGGTGGTTACTGGCCTCCACATGCTGTCATCGTTGACGCTGACACCATGGAACCATTGAAAGTTATCTCATCACGTGGTGTGAATATTGATGGTGAGTACGTCAATGAGTCTCGTGTAGCAGCTATCTACGATACGCCAAACCAATCTAGCTGGATGGTATCGATGAAAGAGCTGGGGCAGATGTGGCAAGTTGACTACTCTGATATCGATAACTTACGTATCGATAAGATTGATACTGCCAAATTCTTGCACGATGGTTTCTTCGACCCAACTGGTCGTTACTTCCAGATCGCAGCAAATGCCTCTGACAAGATGGTTATTGTCGATACTGAGACACGTAAATTGACCAAGTTGATTGATGTCGACAAGCTACCACACCCTGGCCCTGGCGCTAACTGGGTCGACCCTAAATGCGGCCCTGTAGGTGGCACCACTCATCTGGGTGTCGGCAAAGTTACCGTTTGGGGTAATGATCCAAAAGGTCACGCTGATCAAGCATGGAAGATCTGCTACGAAGTCGAAACCGATGGCCCGGGTGTATTCATCCGTACCCATCCTAAGAGCGACTATTTCTGGGCTGATCAGACCAAGACTCCTGAGCCAGAGATTCAGCAGTCTGTTCAGATCATCAGTAAGAAGACTCGCAAAATCGTTAAAACCATTCGTTTGACCGAAATTGAGGGTTACGCCGCGGTTCATATGGAATTCAATAAAGATGGCTCTGAAGTTTGGGTCTCAGTTTGGAATCGTAAAGATAGCCTGAAGCCTAATGGTGAAATCATCATATACGACGCTAAAACGCTTAAGGAGAAGGCTCGCGTCAAAGGTCTCTATGCACCTACCGGCAAGTTCAACGTATACAACCGCATCAATCACGTAACCTGATGCCCGTATAGACGTTGTTCTATGATCAAGGCGGGCATGATTTAGTTCATGTCCGCCTTTTTTGTAACAGCTGCGGTTTACCCCTGAACCCCGCCATTCCTGTGTCTAACTAATAGCCATTTACTCTACTGTAAACGTCTATTTTCAGTGTGTGCTGGCCAGCTTCAGAGGCAATTTGAGAAGTTACTACTTAACGATGTAGCGGCTCTTCAATATTGAAAATAACAAATTAGAGTTAGGTGGGAGCAGTCAAATGAGCGTTATTAGACAAAAACCAGACTTCTTTTCACGCAGAATTATTCTGGGTGGAACCGTTGGCAGTGCCATTATTTTCTTTATGGTAGGCATTCTATTTTGGAGTAGTTTCAACGCCACCATGGATGCCACTAACACCCTTGAGTTTTGTATCAGTTGTCATGAGATGGAGGAGAATGTCTATCAAGAGTACAAACCAACCATTCACTTCTCTAATCGAACAGGCGTTCAAGCATCCTGTTCAGATTGCCATGTGCCTGACCCATGGTTCCACAAGATGATCCGCAAAATTCAGGCCAGTGGTGAGGTGTTCCATAAAATATTGGGGACAGTTGATACGCCAGAAAAATTTGATAACAAGCGCCTACAGTTAGCCAAACGCGTCTGGGTCGCCATGAAGAATTCTGACTCCCGTGAATGCCGAAACTGTCACCATTTTGACAACATGAATCCAAAGTACCAGAAACCTCGGGCACGTAAACAGCATCTAAATGCCTTTAAAACGGGGCAGACCTGTATTGACTGCCACAAAGGTATTGCACATAAACATGTACGTAAACTGCTTGATGATGAGGAGCTAGATATTCTCGAAGCCCCTAACCCCGCATTTATACGTGAGGTACCAGAGATGTACCTTGCCGGCCTAAAAGAGGCTGAAGAGATAGAGGCCAAAGAGCAGGCAGAGAAGCAGGCAGCAAAAGAGGCTGAAAAGAGCCGAATAAAACAGGCTGTCGCTGATGCATTGGCCGCCTTCAAAAACCAAGATAATAGCCAGACAACACAAACAAACAAAGTGACAGGAGTGGGAATTGACTGGAGTGATGTACCCACACGTGAGATCAATCTATTCTACCCCGGACAAGCCTCCATGGAGTGGGCGCTAAGTGGCAAAGATCACGGCGGTGCCCGCGCCTTCACCAAAGGGGGTGATCGCTGCTTTGACTGTCATGACAATGAGACCATGGATATGGGGTCACGTATTGTAGGGGGTGAGCATGACAAGGTGAGTGAGCCAATGGTCATTCCTGGCAAGCGTGGCGCTTTCCCTGTTCAGGTGCAGGCTGCATTTGATGATGAGAATCTTTTCCTACGCTTTCAGTGGCCCGAGGGCGAACACAACCCTGCTCCTTTTGTTGATGGCGGTAAAATGGATCCTGAGAACCCCATCAAACTAGCCGTTATGTTGGCTACCGATGAGGTGGAGTATGCCGCTCAAGCAGGTTGCTGGGGTACCTGTCATCATGACTTAAACGCCATGCCACACCACCCTGAGGGCCAGGATGTCACCAAGTACATCAAAGAGAGCCGCACTAAAATTGAGGTCAAAGGGCGGCGTGGTAAAAAACGTGGTGGTTGGGACAAACGCAAGGATGATGCCGAGATTCAGGCCGAGTTGAGTGCCAATCATATAATGGATCTGCTACGGGTAAAGTCTGGCAGTGGTGAGACAGAGGATGGTTACGTTCTCGCCGACCGTGTGATGGAGGGAGGCCAAGGGCTAACCGCTATCGCCACACTTGAAGCGGGCGTGTGGACCGTTGAGATGAAACATAAACTGAGCTCTGGTAAAGCAGGTGACCTGACCTTAGCCAAAGATCAGATCTACAACTTTGGCTTTGCCATCCATGATGACTACAGCAACGCCCGTTACCACCACGTCTCATTAGGCTATCGTCTTGGCTTCAATTCTGAAGAGGCAGAAATCAACGCCGTCAAACGTGAAGCAAAGGCTATTTCAGCGGCACCAACATCTGGCTCTACTCCTAAAACAGGCGGTGCAACGGTAGGAGCAAATATTGACTGGAGTAAGGCCTCTAGCCGTGAAATCAACATCTTCTATCCCGGGCAAGCCTCTATGGAGTGGGCGCTGAGTGGTAAAGATCATGGCGGTGCCCGCGCCTTCACCAAAGGGGGTGATCGCTGCTTTGACTGTCATGACAATGAGACGATGGATATGGGGCCACGCATCGTCGGCGGTGAGCATGACAAAGTAGATGAGCCTACCGTAATTCCAGGTAAGCGAGGCTCTATTCCTGTTCAAGTAGAAGCCACTCACGATGGTGAAAATCTCTTCCTTCGCTTTCAGTGGACCGAGGGTGAACACACCCCAGCTCCCTTTGCTGATGGCGGTAAAATGGATCCTGAGAACCCTATCAAACTAGCCGTTATGTTGGCTACCGATGAGGTGGAGTATGCCGCTCAGGCTGGCTGTTGGGCTACCTGTCATCATGACTTGAATGCCATGCCACATCATCCTGAAGGCCAGGATGTCACCAAGTATATCAAAGAGAGTCGCACTAAAATTGAGGTCAAAGGGCGGCGCGGGAAAAAACGTGGTGGCTGGGATAAACGTAAGGATGATGCCGATATCCAGGCTGAGTTGAGCGCCAACCATATGATGGACCTGCTACGGGTAAAATCTGGCAGCGGTGAAACAGAGGATGGCCACATTCTCGCTGACCGAGTAATGGAGGGTGGACAGGGTCTTGAAGGTAGCGCTACATTGAATGCAGGCACATGGTCTGTGATCATAAAACGCAAGCTGACATCCGATAAACCAGGAGATTTGACACTGGCAAAAGATCAGATCTACAACATCAGCTTTGCTGTACATGATGACTTTAGCAACGCCCGTTATCATCACGTCTCATTGGGCTACCGTCTTGGCTTTGATAACGCTGAGACTGAGGTTAATGCCACCGCTCAATAACAGCATGGCGATACGGAGGGCGACTTAGCATGGGTCTCTGTCGCCCTCCTTTTTACTATTCAGGAGCTCACTAATGAAGCAAGCTCATCTCTTCTCACTGTTGCTTCTACTGTTTATTCCAACACTAGCTACTCATGCCGACAGTGATCAACGGCATGAGATCAAGATCCAAAAATATCAATTTCACCCACAAGAAATCACCATTAAGCAAGGCGATAGCATCCGTTGGACCAACCACGAAAAACGTCAATACCACACTATTTGGTTTGAGCCTCTCGATGAAAAGGAGCCAGACTATTTTTTTCCTGGTGAGTCATATGAAAGAGTATTTAACCAGCCAGGCACCTACCACTATCGCTGTGGCCCACATCCAAAAATGACCGGCGTGGTACACGTTAAATAGGCTTCATCGGCACGAGCAATATTTTCCTCTTTTTTAGTGGTAATTTCCCCATGTTGACTAAGGTCAAAGCCTGATATCTGATATCTCTGATAGTTTCTCTATTAGGCGTATAACCACCTCACCTGGAGGCAACGTAAGTGTTTGATATCAGATTGATTACTGCCGGTATTTGCTGTGCTCTGATCAGTCTAAACCTCTATGCAGCACCCGATATTGAACGACAGGTGGAGCTGACTCATCTGCTGAAGCATGATTGTGGCTCATGTCACGGTATGCGCCTGGAGGGGGGACTCGGCCCGGCACTTAAACCGGAGCGACTGGCAAGTTATAGCGTTGAGGCGTTAACCACTACCATCTTGCATGGCCGCACCGGCACGCCCATGCCGCCATGGTCGCCCTTCCTCTCAGAGCAAGAGGCGCAGTGGGTTGCAGCACTGCTGAAGAGAGGGGTGGCACCTTGAAGCTACTGCTACTCTCCCTGCTTATTTTACTCCCTTTCAGCCAGGCAGTGGCGGAGTGTTTAACTCGTGGTACGGGTGACCTCGGCATTATCATTGAGCGGGCGGCAGGCAGTCTTAAGGTTATTGATCGCTCAGCCAAGCGCGAACTCTTTCAAGTTAAAGGGCTGGGAGATCTCTCCCACGCCTCCGCTGTCTACTCCCGTGATGCACGTTATGCCTACATCTTTGGCCGTGATGGTGGGCTATCAAAAGTTGATCTACTTTGTGGCTTACTGGTTAAGCGAGTTGTACAAGGTGGCAACAGTATTGGTGGAGCTATCTCACAGGATGGTCAACTCATTGCCGTCTCTAACTATGAGCCAGGTGGCGTGAAGATCTTCTCAGCTGAGACATTAGATCTGGTCGCTGATATCCCAGCAACCCCAATTAGCAGCAAAAAGGGTTCAAAGACTGTTGGCCTGGTTGATGCGACCGATCAAAAGTTTGTCTTCAGCCTATTTGATACAGGCGAGATCTGGGTGGTCAATATGCTCACCCCCTCTAAGCCCGTTATTAAGAAATATACCAATATTGGCAAACAGCCTTATGACGCCCTAATTTCCCCTGATGGCCGCTGGTATATCAGTGGTCTATTTGGCGAAGATGGCTTGGCGATGCTTGATCTCTGGCACCCAGAAAAGGGGGTTCGCCGCATCATGGATCACTATGGCAAGGGCAAACAGAAGCTGCCTGTCTACAAAATGCCCCATCTCGAAGGGTGGGCAATGGCGGGTAAAAATGCCTTTTTACCCGCAGTCGGTCACCATGAAGTGTTGGTGGTGGAGCAGGATAGTTGGCAAGAGCAAGGCCGTATTAAAGTGCATGGGCAACCTGTCTTTGTTATAGCTCGACCTGATGGCCGTCAGGTTTGGGTCAACTTCGCTTTTCCAAATAACGATGTCATTCAGGTGATCGATACCGAGAGCCTAACGATCATCAAGACACTTAAACCAGGCAAAGGTGCGCTGCACATGGAGTTTTCACCTCGTGGGGAAGAGGTGTGGATTTCGGTACGGGATCGGGATCAAGTCCAGATCTACGATACCCGCACACTGGAGCAGACCGGCAGCCTGCCCGTCGACAAACCAAGCGGGATCTTCTTCACCTCTCGCGCTCATCAATTGGGGTTGTAATTATGGCTATTGCAGAACGTCGTCAAACAACATTCACACCACCCCCTCTTCAGCCGCCAGTTGAAGCACCCGTTATTCCACTACTTACTACGTTGGAAAAACGTCTACTCAATGAGTTTCAGCACGGCCTACCACTCTCTCCCACCCCTTATGCTGATATGGCAGAAAAGCTCGATAGTAGCGAGCAAGAGGTGATTCGCCTGTTACAAAAATTAAAAGAGTTAGGTTATATCAGCCGCGTTGGGCCCGTTTTTAAACCACGCCAGGTGGGGTACAGCACCTTAGCAGCAATGGCCGTACCCTGCGATCAACTCCATACCGCAGCAGAGTATGTCACCTCCCGCTCTGAGGTTAACCACAACTATGAGCGCCACCATCACCTCAACCTCTGGTTTGTCGTGACTGCTGCCGACCAAGCTGCCGTAGAGCAGGTACTAACAGAGATTGAAACACATTGTGGTTTTACCGTATTAAACCTCCCACTACTCAAACCTTTCCATATCGATCTTGGCTTCCCACTATGGAATTAACTGAGCAGGACTATCAATTGGTAGCCGCTATTCAGGGCGGCTTGCCACTGGTTGAACACCCCTATGCTGAAGTAGGCGAGCAGATTGGGCTAACCGAATCTGAGGTGATCAGCCGAATTGATGAGATGAAGCAGAGCGGCATCATCAAACGCCTTGGTGTCATCGTACGACACCATGAGTTGGGATACGTTGCGAATGCGATGGTGGTGTGGAATATCCCTGATGAAAAGCTCGATTTTATCGGTAGGCAGCTCGGCTTACAGCCCTGTATAACCCTTTGTTACGAACGCCCCCGCCGCCTTCCAGAGTGGCCCTATAACCTCTTCAGTATGGTTCACGGTACAAGCCAGGATGGGGTTATTCAACGCATAAGCGCCATGATCGATGATTTAGGGCTACAGGGTATTGACTACCAAGTGCTCTTCAGTGGCCGCCGCTTCAAACAGCGTGGCGCAAGGTACCAATAATGGATGCCATCGACCGCAATATAATCAACTCCCTGCAGGGGGGCTTCCCTATCTGCGATAGCCCCTACCGTGTTGTTGCAGAACAGCTCGGTATTGAGGAGGCAGATCTTCTCCAGCGCCTTGAGAGGATGCTTGAGCTAAAGCAGCTCTCTCGTTTTGGCCCGATGTATCATGCCGAACGGCTTGGTGGTGGCCTCAGCCTCTGCGCCATGAAACTACCAGAAGCAGATTTTGAACGGGTGGTTGAACAGGTCAATGCCCACCCAGAGGTCGCCCACAACTACGCCCGTGAGCATCAGCTCAATATGTGGTTTGTGTTGGCGACCGAAACACCTGAACGAATTGAAAGCCTCTTAATCGAAATTGAAGAAGAGACCGGCTACCACGTCTACAACATGCCAAAACAGGAGGAGTTCTATGTCGGACTCAAGTTTGACCTCTGACAACAGAGCCACTCTAGATGAGATAGACCGCGCCATTGTACGGGCCACTCAAGCGGGTCTGCCACTTGTACCAGAGCCCTATCAGCAGGTAGCTGATGAGGTGGGAATCAGCAGCCAAGAGGTACAATCACGCATGCAGTGCATGTTGGATCAGGGATGCATTCGCCGCATTGGCGCAGTACCCAACCACTACACACTCGGCTTTCGTGGTAACGGTATGACTGTCTGGGATGTACCTGATGAGAAGGTGCGTGAGTATGGTAAAAAAATTGGCGATCTTGATTTTGTCAGCCACGCCTACCACCGACCACGCCATCTACCCGAGTGGAGCTACAACCTCTTTGCCATGGTGCATGGCAAAGACCGTAGTGAGGTCGACCATAAAACAGCACAAATTGCTGAACTATTAGGGGATGACTGCCAAGCCCATGAAGTGCTGTGTAGCAGCCGAATTCTTAAAAAGACCGGTTTACGGATAGTTTGAGGTTTTTTACACCACAGAGAGCACAGGGGGCACCGAGAAAAAGATATGGGTTGAATACTTATCTCTGTGTTCTCTGCGGTTAATAGTCACAAAATTGTTCGTGGTTATAACAGATAATTAAGGTGTAACAAGTGTTTCGAATCTCTCAATATATGCGTGAACTACTGGCCCCCAAACCATTAGGGCCACAACGCAATCCACCGGGTCCAGTTGTCATCTGGAACCTAATCCGCCGTTGCAATCTCACCTGTAAACACTGCTACTCAATCTCAGCTGATACCCATTTTCCTGGCGAGCTCAATCGTGAGGAGATCTTTAGTGTAATGGATGACCTAAAGGAATTTCATGTACCTGTACTGATCCTCTCTGGCGGTGAGCCACTCCTCCATCCCGACATCTTTGATATCGCCCATCGAGCAAAAGATATGGGCTTCTTTACCGCCCTATCAACCAACGGCACCCTAATCAGTAAACAGAATATCAAAGCGATCCGTGATGTTGGTTTTAACTATGTTGGTATCAGTATTGATGGTACCCGTGAGACTCACGACACCTTTCGGCAAATGGAAGGGGGGTTTGATGCCTCTATTGCTGGCTTGCGTCTCTGCCATGAGCAGGGGATAAAGACCGGCCTGCGTTTCACCATGACTCAAGATAATGCAGAAGAGCTACCACACATGCTACAGCTGATGGATGATGAAGGGGTCGATAAATTCTACTTCTCCCATCTCAACTATGCAGGACGTGGCAATAAAAATCGTGAGACTGATGTCTTTCTCCAGACGACTCGTTGGGCAATGGATCTGCTTTTTGACCGCGCATTAGCCGATGTTAAGTCAGGAAAACAGACCGAATTTGTTACAGGCAATAATGATGCTGATGGCGTCTACCTACTGCAATGGGTTGCCAAACACTTCCCCAGTCAATATGCACATATTCGAGCTAAATTGGTGCAATGGGGCGGCAATAGCTCCGGTGTCAATGTTGCCAATATCGACAACCTGGGCAATGTACACCCCGATACCATGTGGTGGCACTACAACTTGGGCAATGTCAAAGATCGGGAGTTTAGTGATATCTGGCAAGATACCTCAGACCCCATAATGGCGGGCCTAAAGGCCAAACCACGTCAAATTGGTGGCCGATGTGGTCTCTGCAAAGATTTTGATATCTGCGATGGCAACACCCGCATCCGCGCACTACAACTAACCGGTGATGCTTGGGCTGAAGATCCCGCCTGTTATCTAACCGACAGTGAGATTGGTATCGAAAAAACAGCAACGCTGGATCTGGCGTAGGATGGGCATGATTTTTATACCCACCAGATTATCCACTGGATGGTGGGTGCAAAAAATACACCCTCTCTTGATTCAAATCATCACTGTTGGCCTATTGGGTTTGCTGCTGGTCGAACCACTATCTGCTGCCGAAACAGTTGATGCTGAGGCGCTCTACCTAAAACACTGCTCTGACTGCCATAGCAGAGATCGACTCGGTGCAATGGGCCCAGCACTACTACCTGAAAACCTGAAGCGGTTGCGTAAAAAAATGGCCGCCAAGGTGATCAGTGAGGGGCGGGCTGCAACACAGATGCCCGCATTTCAGGAGAAGCTAAATCCGACTGAAATTCAGGCACTGGTTGATCTGGTTTATACGCCACTGAAGCAGATACCACGCTGGGGTTTGGATGAGATGCACGCTAGCCACCTGATCCACAATAGGCCGCAAAACTTGCCAACCAAGCCTGTTTTTACAGCGGATATGCAGAATCTCTTCATCGTTGTCGAGCTGGGTGATCACCACGCCACGCTACTTGATGGCGATACCTTTGAGCCAATCCACCGCTTCCCAACCCGCTTTGCACTACATGGTGGCCCAAAATATGGCCCCAATGGTCGTTTTGTCTACTTTGCTTCACGCGATGGCTGGATCAGTAAATATGATATCTACAACCTAAAATATGTGGCTGAGATACGGGCCGGTATCAACACTCGCAATCTAGCGGTCTCTGCCGATGGGCGTTATGTGATTGTCGCCAACTACCTGCCGCACACGCTGACGGTATTGAATGCAGCTGATCTATCACCAATCAAGGTGATTCCGGTGGTTGATTACAACGGCAACAGTTCCCGTGTCAGTGCAGTCTATACCGCCGCTCCACGAGAGAGTTTTTTTGCTGCGCTGAAAGATATCCCCGAGATGTGGGA